>CACFYZ010000032.1 GCA_902570675.1 uncultured Pelagibacteraceae bacterium | reverse complement strand
TGCAGCAGATTGTCCAATTTCTTTTGGATTAGGTAAATCGCTAGAATATCTTTTCACAGCATATTCATAATCCCTTTCCATGTCTTGCCCCTCACCAGCAAGCACTGAACATGATATCGAGCTTGTTGAAGATTTGTATCCTCCATTAAAACCATTACTAGTTGCAAGAAAAAATTCAGCTTTTGATGATGATGCACCAGCACCCTCTGAGTTGGTAATTCCTTTTACAGATAATGCTGTATCCTCACACTCTTTTACTGCGTCAATTAGTATTTTAGTATCTATTTCTTCTTCTTGATAAAGATCTAAGTCAGCTACATTTTTCTCAAATAATGAACTGTCCCCAAGAACAGCTGTATCATCAACTGGTGCGAGCTTTGCCATTTCGACACATTTTGAAACCAGTCTTTCAATATTTTCAGTTCTAATATCTGAAGATGATACAAATGCTTGTTTATGGTCAACTAAGGCTCTTATACCTATAGTTTTTTCATCAGACTCGTCTAAATCTTCTATTTTTTGTAATCTACAACTTATTGACTTACTGCGGGATTTGGCAAGAACAACGTCACATTCGGAGGCTCCTTTTGTAAGTGTTGTTTCAATAATTTTTTGTGCAGTTTTTTCAAAATCCATTTTTATAATATACTGATTAATATAGCCAAAACTACTAATATCCCAACTTGTTGATTACTTTTGAAAATTTTCAAACAACCATTACTATCATTAATATCTAGTTTCTTTATCTGGTAATACAAATGCATGGCAATAAAAAACAATCCAATAAAATATAAAAAATTTGTTTGATTAAATACACCAAAAAAAAATAATGACAATAACATAAAGCTATAAAACAATGTGACCCAATATTTTGTTTTCTCCCCAAATAATATTGCTGTTGACTTTATTCCAATATTCAGGTCATCACTTCGGTCTTGATGGGCATATATTGTATCGTATCCAAGTGTCCAAAAAATACCTGCTAGATACAAAAAGGTAATTTGAATATTTAAGATATTTTCAATGGATGCATAACCAATCAAACATCCAACATTAAATGTAATCCCTAAAAAAAATTGTGGCCAATAAGTAATTCTTTTCATTAATGGATATACAATAAATAACAAAAAAGAAATCAATCCAATTATTATAGCGAGTAAATTTAAAGTGAGTAATATTGCTAGTCCACATAAGTTAAGAAGGATAAAAATTATTATAGCTTCGGTAGAAGAAATAGTTTCACTTGCAAGAGGTCTTTGAGCAGTACGCAATACATACTTGTCTAGATCTTTATCGAACAAATCATTTATAACACACCCTGCCGATCTCATTACGACAGAACCAACAGCAAAAATTAAAAAATAATAAAGATTTTCTGATACTTCTTGATAGGAGTTTGAAGCAGCAAGTACTCCCCAAAAACATGGCATCATTAAAAGTAAATAGCCAATTGGTTGATCAAGACGCAATAATTGTGAATATTTTTTCAACTTATCTTTTAAAAGTAAATGGTGATATAAACTTATATACATGTATAAAATTAAAAACAGAATTTTTGTAGAAAAAAAACTCAATTTAAATGATAGGATCGAGCTAGCTTCTGATCATGTCCACTACTTAAAGAATGTATTAAGGACTAAAGTCGGTGATAGTATTATCATTTTTAATGACAGTTCCAATTGCCTGGCACTAGTCGAAAATATTACAAAAAATTCTTGTAACTTAAATATTGTTGAATATGAAAATATTAAAAAAGAAGCTCACAGTATTACTCTATTTTTTTCTCCAATAAAACGATCTTCTTTAGAGCTTATGATACAAAAATGCAGTGAAATCGGTATTTCAGCATTTCAACCAGTTTTAATGGATCGCACAAATTTGAAAAAGATAAATTATGAGCGACTTAAGCTTATCGCGATTGAAGCTTGCGAACAGTCAAATAGAAATACAATTCCTGAAATATTTTCACCTATATCATTTGATGAAATGATAAATCATAACTCACAAAATAATTATTTATATTGTTCGCTGAGGGATGAATTAAAAAGGATAAGGGATCATAAACTAGTAAAGACAGATAAGATTGGATTAATTATCGGCCCTGAAGGAGATTTTACTAATGACGAAATTAATAAATTTAAACTTAGAGAAAACTATTACGGTGTTACACTAGGTCTAAATGTTTTAAAATCTGAAACTGCAGCCATCACAGCTTCTTCATTAATCATGGATCAAATTTATTATGCTAAGTAAAAATGAGTTAATAAAATATTTCCGCGATGGAGTTAAGAATAATAATGAAGTAAGAATTGGAACAGAGCATGAAAAATTTATTTTTGATAAAAATAATTTTCAACTCATACCCTATGATGGCACAGTCAGTATCAACTCAATTTTTGAAGAGTTTATCAAAGATGGATGGAAACCCTTAAAAGAAGATAATAATATTATCGCCCTTACTAAAAAAAGAGCCAGCATAACCCTCGAACCAGGTGGTCAATTTGAATTATCTGGAGCTCCTCTAAATAATATTCACGAAACTTGTAGAGAAATTAATAATCATCTTTTATTTACAAAAAAAATAGAAGAGAAATTCAATATCGGTTTTCTAGGACTTGGATTTTTTCCTATAGGTGAATTGAAAGATGTACCATCGGTTCCAAAAAAAAGGTACGCAGAAATTATGACCCCATACATGAAGTCTTTAAAGGGTCTTGGTCTAGAGATGATGTATCAATCAGCAACTGTTCAAGCAAATTTTGATTACATATCCGAGACTGACATGCAAAAGAAGATAAATGTGTCAGCTTTTATTCAGCCTATTGTAACTGGATTATTTTCTAATTCACCGTTTAAAAATGGAAAATTATCAGGTTTTGAAACATACAGAGCACATGTGTGGACTCAGACAGACCCTGATAGAACAGGAATTCCTAAATTTTTAACGGAAAAATCTATGAGTTTTGAGCAGTATGTTGATTATGCTCTGAAAGTGCCAGTTTATGCAGTAATCAGAAATAGTAATTATTATAATTGTACTGAATTCACTTTTTCAGAGCTATTAGAGGGTAAGAATGAAAATTTTAACCCAGAAGATATTACAATTGAAGATTG
>CACFYZ010000031.1 GCA_902570675.1 uncultured Pelagibacteraceae bacterium | reverse complement strand
CAGGTTATGTAAGTTCTAAAGGAGGTTTAAAGATGTTAACCAAATCACTTTGTATGGATTACACAAAATACAATATTAGAATTAATAATATAGGCCCAGGTTATATAAAGACTGATATGACAAAAAAGAAATCTATGAATAAAAAGCATAGAGAAGAGAGGTTAAATAGAATATTAATGAAAAGATATGGTGAACCTTATGAATTGTTTGGGGGAGTTCTTTTCTTACTAACAGATGCATCAAGTTACATTACAGGACAAGACCTGTATATAGATGGTGGTTTATTGTCAAAAGGTATCTAATTTCTTTTTATTATTATTGAATTTGGCTTATGTGAAGCTGTAGATGTTAAAGCGAGTTCAAGAAATTTCATTGGAGTAAATAATCTTTTCCCAATAATTGTCTTTGGTTCTTGGCCCGATAAAAAATGGATATTTGCTTTCAAAATTCCATTATTAACGGCAATAAAGCAAACATCTTTATTTTGCCTCAAAATAATTCCACTTTGATAAGGATGAAATTTTATTGAGCTTTTTATTAGTTTTGCATTAGTTAAAGTACATTTTTTTTTATTTAAAAAGGTTCGTGCACCATTGAATGGCTCATCAAAAGCTCTAATAAAATTTAAAATTTCATTTTTAGACCATAGCCAATTAATATAGGAATGAGTATTAGTATCTATTCTTGGCATATAAATACTTTCTTGTTCTTTTTGTTTTATTTCTTTAAATTTTTTATTTTTAATAATTCCAGACAAAAATCTTTCTATAAGAATTTTTTCATAAACAACTGCTTTTTTGTAAAAATTTATTGGTTTTTGTAAATTTCTTGTACTAAATTTTTTTTGTAAAATTATATTTCCTGTATCAAGAGAAGCTTTTACTCTATGTATAGTGACAGCAGAATAGTCCATTCCGGCCATGAATTGCCACGTAGTAATCCCAGCTCCTCTTTGCTCTGGAAGCTTGCCTACATGCAGATTAAAAATATTTTGTTTTGTAAGTGAAATAATATCGTCTTTTATTACAAAATTACAATTCATAAGCAAAATATATGTATTTAAATCACAGCCTATTTTTTTAATAGTATCAAATAAATGTTTATCATTTTTAATATTAAAATATTGAAATTTTAATTTTTTTAAAAAGTTTTCAAAATTTGAACCATTAAAACTCACTTTTTTTTTGAGATGTACATTTTCTGTCAAAATAAATAATTCAAAATTATATTTTTTATTTAACTCAATTAAACTTTTGAAAGGATACAATTCATTTAATCGATTTCCACCAATAACTATTAATCTAATTTTCGAATTAGTCATAATAGTTGAGTTTAATTAGTTTTCTTAAAATCTTCAAATCTGTTGGATCATCACATTCTAAAAGGTTATATATTTTACTTATCTCCATTTTATACAATTTTTTTCCTGTCCATTGATTATTTAATAGATGATTTGATTTCATAATATAAAGCAACCCATCATCCCAAAACCATCCCTTTAATTTTTGTCTAGAGATGTTATTAAATTTTCCCCATTCATAGCTGTGTTCAAATCTACCAGTCGCCAGGGAATCAGATTTATTTTTGATAAATTTCTTTATAGCATTATCTATGATACCTTTTGGCCTTATGGGTGAAGTTGGTTGTAAGCAAACGATCGCATCTGCGCCGGTAATTTTTATACTATGTTGCAATACGGATAGTGTTGTTGAATTGTCTCTAGCGAGTCTTTTTGGTCTGTCGATCACTTTCGCGCCAAATTTAAGAGAAATTTTTCTAATAATTGGATCTTCTGTTGATATATAAAAATCATTTAAGAGTTTTGACTCTTTAGCTGTTTTTATAGTCCAGTATATTAGTGGTTTTTTATTAATTTCAATTAAGTTTTTATTTTTTATACCTTTACTTCCACCTCTAGCAGGTATAATTCCAACAATCTTCATTTAATACTTAGTAATTCTTTAAGTGTTGAATGTGTTGACTTAATCATATAATTGAATTCTTTTTCGCTCATCCACTCATGAAATGGGAATGAGACCATGTTATCAAAGAAATAATCTGTATTTTCTAAAGTTACTTTTTTCTTATTTATTTTTTTAAAAAAATCGTACCTGTAAAGAGGATAATACTGCACAATAACTTTTATTTTGTATTTCTTACTAATCAATTTTATGAATTTATTTCTATCAAATTTTAAATTTTTAGCATCTAATCTAGCTGGTAATAAATGATAAACGTTTTTATGATTTTTTATATTTTGTTGAAAATGTAAAAAAGGATAAATTTTCATAGATTTAATAAATAAATTAGCTCTTTTTATTCTTTTATAATTTAGCTTATCTAATCTTTTAATGAGAAGAGAGCCTAACGCAGCTTGTACTTCCGTCATTGGAAAGTTGAAGGGAGTTATACCTTTGATGTCTTCACATACATCCACCATTGCAGGTAGCCAGTAATTTTTCTTATTAAGAAATTCTCTATGACCATTATGTCTCAAACCTGAAATATGCCTTTGATATTTTTTATTATTTACAACAAGCATTCCACCCTGTCCAAGCGTAGTAATATTTTTTTGAGCATGGAATGAGAATATAGCTAAATCACCAAAGTTCCCTACCTTTGTATTATTAATTTCAGAACCTAGAGATTGTGCACAATCTTCTATTAATATTATTTTTTTGTTTTTTATAATTTTTTTTATCTGAAGCACATTTGATGGTAGTCCATATAAGTGAACTGCTATAATTGCCTTAGTTTTGCTGGTAATCAATTTCTTAATATGTTCGCAGGATATATTCATTGTATTTAAATCAATATCTGCCCAAATTATTTTTGCTTTATACCGATTAAATGGTAACGCAGTTGCACAATAAGTGTGTGCAGGCATAATTATTTCATCATTTGGTTTAAGATCTAAACATGCTGCAGCAAGCTCGATAGCACTAGCACCACTTGTTACTCCAAAAGCCTTACCTTTTGATCTTAAATATTTTTCAAAGTCATTTTCAAATTTTTCTAAATATTTTCCTTGTGTTAATGAGTCAGCATTTGACATTACATCCATCACAGCTTTTTTTTCTTTTACAGTAAAGTTATGAGATTTTGTACTCCAATCTACTTTAAATTTTTT
>CACFYZ010000030.1 GCA_902570675.1 uncultured Pelagibacteraceae bacterium | reverse complement strand
TGGTTAAAGCAATTCCTCTAGCACTTATTGGCACAGGACTTGCTTTTTGTTTTAAAAATAAGATTTACAATATCGGCGCAGAAGGTCAGCTTACAATGGGAGCAATTTTTGGTGGCGGAGTTGCGATATATTTTTACGATTCGAATGCATATTGGCTCTTAACAATGATCCTAATTGCAGGATCGATTGGAGGAGTCTTATGGGCATTAATCCCGGCGTATTTGAAGATTAAGTTCAATACGAATGAGATTCTTACAAGTTTAATGTTAGTATATATATCGTTGTACATACTTGATTATTTAGTAGTCGGACCATGGAAGGATCCGCTTGGTTTTAGTTACCCAAAATCAAGACCTTTTAGTGAAGCAGGTCGTCTACCTGTAATTTTCGATGGATATAGAGTGCATGCAGGTCTTTATGTTATGCTTACTCTTGTTTTTTTATCATGGTTCATATTTTCAAAAACACTGATTGGGTTTAAATTAAAAGTTTCTGGTTATAGTTCAATGGCCTCAAGATTTGCAGGTTTCAACCAAAATTATCTAATTTTTCTTGGATTTGGTGTTTGCGGTGCTTTTGCTGGTCTTGCAGGTATAATGGAAGTAAGTGGGCCGATAGGACTTTTATATAGAGATATATCTCCAAATTATGGATTTACTGCAATCATTGTCGCCTTTATGGGAAGACTTCATCCATTGGGAATTCTACTTTCATCTTTAATAATTGCTCTAACTTACTTAGGGGCTGAAGACGCACAATTATTTTTACAAATACCCTCAGCGGTAGGATTTGTTTTTCAGGGTCTTATACTATTCTATTTATTGGGCTGTGAAATACTAATAAAATATAGATTAAGATTTGTATGATAAATTTTGAATTAATTATTGGAGTAATTGAAATTGTGATGATTGCAACAACTCCTTTAGTTTTTGCAAGTATAGGTGAGCTTGTTACTGAGAAGTCAGGTGTATTAAATTTAGGGATAGAAGGAATAATGCTTGTGGGTGCTGTTATGGCATTTATTACTTTAGTTACAACAGGGAGTTACATCATAGCACTTGGAATTTCGTTGTTATCTGGAGTGCTGATGTCAGTTTTGTTTGCATTTTTTGTTCTTATTCTTATGTCAAATCAAATAGCTACAGGACTTTCTCTTACAATATTTGGAATAGGTCTAAGTTCTATGCTTGGTAAAGAATTTATCGGAATTCCAATTGAAGGTTTAAATCCTTGGTATTTAGTGATTTCATCGTTTCTTATTGTTTTCTTGGTAAGTTATTTTCTAAATAAAACTAAAACTGGCTTGGTTTTAAGAGCTGTAGGCGAGTCGCATACTTCTGCACATGCTTTGGGATATGATGTAATTTTAGTAAGATTTTTATCGATAATATTTGGTGGTTCTATGTGCGCGCTTGCTGGATTTTATATTTCGATTTGTTATGCGCCAATGTGGCAAGAAGGTATGACTGCTGGAAGAGGCTGGATCGCACTTGCAATTGTAGTTTTTGCAACATGGAAACCAAAGAATGTATTAATTGGTGCTTACATTTTTGGCGGAGTAACTATAATTCAAATGAATCTTCAAGCTATTGGGTTAAGATTACCAGCCCAATTATTTAGTATGGCACCTTATGTTGTTACATTAATTGTATTAGTAATTATTTCTAGTAATCAGTTAAGAATAAAATTAAGCGCTCCAGCGTCTCTAACAATTCCTTTCTATAAAGGGAGATAAATATCCACAAATTTTTATTAAAACTGTTGTTTAAAATCATACTTTATTTACCATTAGCTCTTTATTTAATTCATTGAGGTAATCTAAAATGAAAAGTTTGTTTGCTTATGTATCTATTTTCTTTTTAATATTTTTGGGAAGTGTATTAGCTGATCAAAAAAAAGTTGGCTTTATTTATATTGGTCCTCCAGGCGATCACGGCTGGACGTATATGCATGATCAAGGTCGACAATACATGGAAGATAAACTAGGTGACAAAGTAACATCAACATATATTGAAAATGTTCCTGAGAACGCTGATGCAGTCAGGGCAATAAGAAAATTAGCTGAGTCAGGTCATGATTTGATATTCACGACATCATTTAATTATATGGATCAAACAATGGAAGTGGCTAAAGATTTTCCTGATATAAATTTTGAACACGCAACAGGATATAAACGTTCAGATAACATTTCTACATATTCAGGAAGATTTTATGAAGGTAGAATGATCGAGGGACATATCGCTGGTAAAATGTCAAAATCTAACACGATAGGATATATAGCTTCTTTTCCAATTCCTGAGGTCGTAAGAGGTATCAATGCTTTTTATCTTGCCGCATCAAAGGTTAATCCTGATATAAAAATGAAAATTATTTGGGTTTTTACTTGGTATGATCCAGGTAAAGAAGCAGATGCTGCTAACACTCTTATAAATCAAGGTGCAGACATTATTGTGCAGCACACTGATACTTATGCTCCTTGCCAAGCTGCTGAAAAAGCTGGAGTCTATGCGTTTGGACAAGCTTCTAATCAAGAGTCATTCTGTCCTAATTCACATTTAACTGCTATTGAAGATGTTTGGGGTCCTTACTATGCAGAAAGAGCTCAAGCACTAATTGATGGATCTTGGTCATCTCAAGATACATGGGATGGGATGCAAAAGGGGATGGTTGTTATGTCACCATATAATGAGACTTTAATGTCAGCTGATCTAATTGCGGAAGCTCAAGCAATGGAAGAAGGAATTAAAGATGGATCATTGCATCCATTCACAGGTCCAATTTATGACCAAGCAGGAGAGTTAGTAGTAGCGGATGGAGAGGTTGCTAGTGATGGCATGCTTCTTGGTATGAATTTTTATGTTCAAGGAATTGATGGTGAATTGCCATAAGAATTGAACTAAAAATTTTTATTTTCATGATGCTTTAATGAGTAAAGATTTATATGTCACTTGGGATGAATATTTTAAAAAAATTGAGAGTCTAGCAAAAATAATTCATTCAGACGGCTGGGATTTTAATCAAGTTGTTTGTATAGCGAAAGGTGGCATGTGCATCGGTGATATAATATCAAGGATATATGATGTACCGTTGGCAATTCTTTCTGCAGAATCATACAAGGGCGAAGGAATTAAAAATAAAAGAGGTGGAATTACATTTTCCAGAGATTTAACAAAAACTACTCCTAACCTTGGTTCCAAAGTGCTAATCATCGACGACTTGGCCGACTCTGGTATTACTCTTGAAAAAAGTGTTGAATGGCTTGAAAGATCTTACGGTTTTTATTTTAGTGAACCTGTCAAAACTGGTGTATTATTTTATAAATCAGTTTCAAATTTCAAGCCTAACTACTATGTTGATTATCTCGACGACTCGCCATGGATCCATATGCCTTATGA
>CACFYZ010000029.1 GCA_902570675.1 uncultured Pelagibacteraceae bacterium | reverse complement strand
TCAAAAGAGTTAAAAATCCAATTCCTAAACCAATAGTTAAAAACAATTTTCCACAGGTAACGCCTATTACAAAGGGCACTGACTTGTAAAATCCATGTTGGGCTCCAGCACTCATTAGTAATAAGTTTGCGGGCCCAGGCGTTATAACCATAATGGTCGCAAAGATAAATAATGCAGAAAAAAGTGATAAGGTCATTTTCTTCTAGCTTGAGCAATTTTTAATGCCGACTTCAAAGCTGCTATTAAACTATTGGGTGATGCAATAAATTTCTTTGCAATATCAAGACCAGTTCCATGGTCTGGGCTTGTTCTTACAAATGATAGTCCAGCAGTATAGTTGACTGTCTCATCAAAACTTATCATCTTTACAGGTATCAAAGCTTGATCATGAAACATACAAATAAAAATATCATATTTATTTTGATTATTTTCTATAAATGCAGAGTCAGCAGGCAAGGGTCCCTCGACGGATATTTTCCTTTTTTTACAATAATTAATAGCTGGTATAATTTTTACTTTTTCATCATCGCCAATAAGTCCACCGTCACCAGCATGTGGGTTTAAAGCTGTTACAGCTATTCGAGGTTTTTTGATTTTAAAATCTTTTCTTAAACTGACATCTGCATTAATGATGGCTTTAATTATATTTTTTTTATTTATTTCGTTAGAAACTTTATTAATTGCTATATGAGTTGTTAGAGGAATAGTTTTCAAATTTTTATTCATCATCATCATCAATTGATCATTTGTTCTATCTTTTTTTGCCAGGTACTCTGTATGACCTTTAAAATTTTTGACTTTTTTTCCTATTACATCTTTGTTAATTGGATTTGTTACAATTGCTGCAATTTCTCCATTTTTTGCGAGTTTAACTGCAAGATCAATAGATGCTAAAATGGATTTAACATTAGATAAATTTTTTTTTCCTAACTGCGTATTTTTACTAATTTTTATTGGCAAGACCGCTAAATAATTGTTAGGTAATTTTTTAACTTCTGATGGACTGCTTATTTCTCTAACTTTTAATTTTGATTTCATTTTTTTTAAGATTTTTTTTACAAAATCTACGTCGTGAATAATAAAAAAATCTGGTTTTTTTATTTTTTTTATTTGTGCCCTGATCGCAATTTCAGTACCAACTCCAGATGGATCACCCATCGTTAAAGCTATAATATTTGAATTCTTACTCATTAAAATATTCCTAGAAATTTCTTTTGAAATTTATGTTCACAATTATCTAATTGATTTTCATACTTATCTGAACGAATTTTAACTTTTTTTGCTACGTCAATCAGCCAACTTTGACTTTGGTAAGATTTCTTTTTAAAACCACCGTGACCCTCATGATAGGCTAAATACTGATTGTATGCATCGCCTTTATTAATGCCATTAATTTGATAAGATTTATTTATATACCATCCTGTAAAATCAATTGCGTCAGCAAAATTAACCCTTGAGGCAAGGGGTTTATTGTTTTCATCGCGGTACCAATCCCAAGTTGCGTCGATTGCCTGCGTATATCCAAACGCGCTTGATTTTCTTGACCAAGGAATAATACCTAATAATTTAGTTCTCTCAGGTTTAACCCTATTTTGAAAAGCAGATTCTTGTCTGAGAATTGACATTTGAACATGTATAGGTGCTCCCCATTTTTCGAGTGATTTATTAGCTAATCTATACCATGAGGATTTTTGCTCAAAAATAGAGCAAATATTTTCTTGTTGAGATGGAGGTTTACTAGCGCAACCATGAAGAACTAAAAAACTAAAAATTAAAAGAGTAAATAATCTCATTTTTTTATTCATTTACTTTGAAAGTTTAAAATAATACCTTTCTCAAACATTAAATGAAACAAATAAATCAACCGAGTATTGTTAGTTACATACTACTTTTTTCACTTGCCATTATATGGGGAGTAAATTTTTTATTTATAAAAATTGCTGTTACAGATGTTGGCCCAATAACCAATGTATTTTGTCGTCAATTAATGGCATCCTTAATTCTATACATTTGCATGAGATTAACTGGAAATAGAATTATTTTTACTCGAACGTATCTTGTATTTTATGTATCTATTGGGGCATTAGGTTCAGCAATACCCTTTTATTTAATATCAGATGCAGAGAGAATTATTGATGCTGGGATTGCAGGAGTTTTAATGAGCCCAATGCCACTAATTACTCTTGCTTTGTCAGCATTAATTTTAAAAGACCAAAACATAAATTTAATTAAAGTACTTAGTTTTATTTTAGCGGCACTAGGTCTGGTTGTACTTTTTGGTTTTGAGAATCTGTCTAAATTAGGTGGGAATAACAAAATTGAATTTTTCAGCCAAGTTTTTGTTTTACTGGCCGCATTATGCTACGGCGTAAATTCTATTGTTTCAAAATTAGTGCCAAAAATAAATTTTATTTCTTTAGCAACTGGCACAACTATTGCAAGTACAATAATAATAAGCCCTTTTGCTATTTTTTATGAACCATTTTGGCTTGAGAGTTTCACCAGCCCATCAACAACAGCCATCATAATTCAGGGATTATTTGCCACAGCAATTGCAAACTTATTGTTTTTTAAAATTATCGAACTTCAAGGCCCAGTATTTTTATCTTTAATCAATTTTATGATACCTCTCATTGCCTATTTTTCAGGAGTTTTATTTCTTAATGAAATTATTAGGGTGAATGTACTAGTTTCGCTCGCTATGATACTATTTGCACTTTATCTTAATCATGTATCTTCAAAGTAAGTAAAGAAGATTTAAGAGAAGGAAGTTTAATAGTTTTAAATGTTAAGCATTAATCAATTATCAGTAAATTTTGGGGGCATTAAGGCAGTAAATAATGCATCTATGGAAGTTGAAAAAGGTAAAATTACTGGCTTAATTGGCCCAAATGGAGCAGGCAAAACTACTCTTTTTAATATTATAGCAGGCAATATTACACCAACAAATGGAACTGTATTTTTAGATAAAAAAAATATTACAGGACTTCAATCACATGAGCTATTTGATGAAGGAGTATTAAGAACTTTTCAATTAGCACATGAATTCTCAAACATGACTGTGCTTGAAAATTTAATGGTTGTTCCAGGATCTCAATCAGGTGAAAGAATACTTAATACATGGTTAAAAAGAAAAATTATTGAAGAAGAGGAATCAATTATTAGAGAGAAAGCAATTGAAGTTATAAATTTTCTTAAACTAGAACATTTAACTTTTGAATTAGCAGGTAATTTATCGGGTGGACAAAAAAAATTACTAGAACTTGGCCGTACTATGATGGTTGATGCAAAGATAGTGTTATTGGATGAAGTTGGTGCTGGTGTTAATAGAACTTTATTGAATGATATTGCAGATACAATTAAAAAATTAAACACTGAAAAAAATTATACGTTTTTTATGATTGAGCATGATATGAATTTTTTAAGTCAACTCTGCGATAAGGCAATTGTAATGACTGAAGGATCTGTTCTCGTAGAAGGTAATATTGAAGAAATAAAAAAGAATGAAAAAGTAATAGACGCCTATTTGGGTAGAGATGATGGTAAATGACTAAGTTCTTAAGTTGTA
>CACFYZ010000028.1 GCA_902570675.1 uncultured Pelagibacteraceae bacterium | reverse complement strand
AGCAAGAACTAGGATATCGTGTGGATAGAATAGAATTTGCATCAGGAACCGGTCTTTGGGAAGCAATCGCTGCAGGTGATATTGACTTTGCATGTGAGAGCTGGCCAAGCTATGCAGAGGCTGATGACGTAATGCTCAATGAGCCGTTATATTATGATGGTGAAGTTGTCCAAGAGTACTCAGGAACTGGTGAAGTAATGGCGTTTACAACTGGTATCATTGGTGCATCAGACTATTATGTACCGAAGTATTTTGTTGATGCTAATCCTGACTTTAGAGGTTGGGAAGATCTTAATAAGTTCAAAGATCAATTTGCAACAGTTGAAACTGGTTCAAAAGGACGCCTTATTGGTTGTCCAGTAGCTGGTTGGAACTGTCATGATCAAAAAAGACTTGATATCATGGGTATTGACTTTGAAGCAGTTGAACTTGGAACAGAGGTTGCACTTCTCGCAGAGGCACAAGGTTCTTACGATAGACAAGAACCATTCTTAATGTACCTTTGGGAGCCACATTTTTTCTTCGGTAAAAATGAAATGGTAGGAATTGGTCTTCCTCCTCACCAGGCTTGTGACTCTTTCACTGAGGCAAACAACTGGCAAGATTGTGGCATGGGATCTTGGCCTGCTAGTAACTGGGCTAAAGATTACACTATGAACTACATGAACCCAGAAACAATGCAGAAGCCAGAAAATGCTGAAGCACTTGCATTCTTTAAGAAGATGAAGTTTGAGAACGTCGACCAAGCAAAAATGCTTGTTAGAGTAGGCGATGATGGCTTATCTGTTGAAGAAGCAGTTCAAGAATGGAAAGACAGTACTAACGATTGGCAAGCTTGGCTTCCATAAGTCTGTACTAATAAAATAAAAATTAAGGCCTTGTATAATTATACAAGGCCTTTTTTTTATTCTATCATTGAGCAATGAATGCTCGCCACCCATATCATTACAGTATTAGCTTTGCATTATTAATTTCAGCTGGATTATGGGGATTATTTTGGATACCTCAAAGAGCGCTCGAGTCAGGTGGCTTAACTGGTGGCTGGGCCACTATTTCACAAATGGTCATCCCTTTTTTAATTCTGCTTCCAGTTGCTTTCTGGAGAAAATATAATGGCAGTTCATTTGGCCTTGATTATCCTATTATTGGGCTGTTGTTTGGTGCTGGTATCGCATGTTACGCAAATAGCTTTCTATTAACGGACGTAGTGAGAGCTTTAATTCTATTTTATATTACTCCGGTTTGGACAACTATTTTTGAAATGATATTCCTGAGGCAGCTTCCCCGCTACTATAGATACATCACTCTTATTCTGGCTTTAGGTGGAGTTTGGATTGTATTTGGACAAGATGGATTTATTCCAATACCACAAAATTCTGGTGACTGGATAGCACTATTGGGGGGTATATTTATTGCAGCCTCAGCAGTTCGAATGGAAGTTAAAAAACCAGAGGGTATTTTTCCAATTCTTTTTTCATTCTTTTTTTATGGTGGTATATTTACTTTAGTACAAGCCTACTTTCTTAGAGATGTAATGGGCTCTGCACCATCTTTAGATTCTTGGCTTACAATGATGCCATGGCTCTTATTAATTGCTATCTTATTTCACATACCAACTAATGTGGTTATACTAGGAGCACCCAGTAGAATTGGGGCAGGATTATTCTCTATAATCATTCTTTTTGAAATTGTAGTTGGCACGTTTAGCGCTGCAATATTGACTGATGAACTATTTGGCTGGAGAGAGGTATTAGGAAGTTCATTTATAATCTTGGCAGGATTAACAGAGATTATTTTTGCCTCAAACGCAGCTATAAAAAAAGAATAACTTATAATTTGTTTAGTACTTTTATGTGCTCAACAGTTGTCCCACAGCAACCACCAATTATTTGCGCTCCTGCATCTTTCCACTTTTTTGCTTCGATTAAGTAATCGTCTGGTGGAATTACATTGCTCATATCATAGTGTGGAAAATTAAATACGGCTACTTCTGGATAAGCCATTATAGGAAGATCATATACTTCCTTAATTTCTTTTATGCTCTCTTCTATAACACTAATATCACAGTGCATTATACCAACTGCATCTAATTTATGGTGTTTAACATTGCTGATCATTTTTTTAAAACTGTACTCATAGTCAGTGGTAAGAGCAATCAAGCCATCCTTGTTTCTGGATGAAAACCCAGCCCATACAGGTAAGCCAACTTTACTTGCTGAGTCAAAAATTATATCAATTCGATCTGGCCGATACATCAGCTCTAATAAAATAAAGTCACATCCATTATCCGCTAAAAACAAAGCTAGCTCATCAAAAGATTTTTGAAAATATTCTGGGGTAAGTTTCTTGATGTATTTATCTTTTTCTTCCTGTGATCTAAAAGCATCTTCATACGGTATCTGGTGAGACAAGGATCCTGCCACCAGCACATCATCTCGACCACATTCTTCTCTTGCCTGGATAGCTGCATTTATTGCGGCCAGATTAATTTCCTCAAATTTATCATCAACCCCAGCAACTTCCAATATCATTCGATTTGAAGCATATGTATTTGTTGTAATTATTTTTGCTCCAGCATTTATATAGTCTTTATGAATTTGTTTTAAAATATCGAACTCAAGCGAGGCAGTCGCACACCAAGAGTTATCCATTTTAATACCCCTATTTTCAAGCTCAGACCCTGTGGCCCCGTCAAGTAATATAGTTTCTCCTGAATGGAGAACTTCCAAAAAATTTTTATATCTTTGATTCATAGCTTGTTAATTATCATTTAAAGCCTAATTAAGTAAATATATTAGTGTGAAAAGCGTTTACTTTCATTTACTTTTTAGTTTATAAGATCTGATCAATTTGGAGATAACAAATGTCAAAAGGGATTATTTATACACCCAGGGTTAGAAAGTCACCATTCTTTGAAGAAACAATAAAGTATGGCGCGACAAACTTTACTACATACAATCACATGACAATGCCCGTAGGATATACATCTCCAGAACAAGAGTACCAGTCACTAATAAACGATGTAACTTTGTGGGACGTAGCTGCCGAAAGACAGGTCCAGGTTATTGGAGAAGATGCAAAAAAATTCGTTCAATACATGACGCCAAGAAATTTAGAAACTTTCAAAGATGGGTTTTGTCGATACGCGTTCATGACAGATGAGAATGGTGGAATTATAAATGATCCTCTAATTTTAAAGTTTAATGAAAATAAATACTGGTTAAGTATTGCTGACTCAGACGTAATTCTTTGGTGTAAAGGTGTTGCACTTTCTGGTAAATTCAAAGTTCAAATTTCAGAACCAGAAGCATGTCCATTATCTCTACAAGGTCCTCGATCTAAAGAATTAATGCGTAAGGTTACAAATGATGATCCAGTAATCATGGGACTGAAATATTATCAATTTGTAGAAACAAATCTATTTGGATTAGATTTAGTTATAGCAAGAAGTGGGTGGAGTAATCAGTTTGGATACGAAATTTATATTACGAGGGAAGTAGACGGTCCGGCACTTTGGAATTCACTTATGGAAGCAGGAAAAGAATTTAGAATTGTTCCTAGTTGCCCAAATCAGATTGATAGAATAGAGGCTGGTATGATATCCCACCAAGGCGATACATCTCTCAGTGAAAACCCACTTGAGCTAAATCTTCCTAAATTTTATGATCTTGATCAAGATGCCGATTTTGTTGGAAAAAACGCCCTCCTTAAAATAAGAGATGATGGTATTAAAAAACAATTTACTGGGTTCAAGATTTCAGGAAAAAAAATTGGATATAATATGGCGAGAATTAAGATTTACGACCATAATGAAGATCAAAAAGGCTTTGTGACTAGTTGCATC
>CACFYZ010000027.1 GCA_902570675.1 uncultured Pelagibacteraceae bacterium | reverse complement strand
AAATCTCTATGAAGTTGTCTTCGAAGAGCATGAAAATAATTTGCAGGTGATGTACAATTTACAACTTGTATATTGTCCTCAGCACACATCTGAAGGAATCTTTCTAAACGTCCACTTGTATGTTCGGGACCTTGGCCTTCGTGACCATGCGGAAGCAATAATGTTAAACCGGACATCCTTAACCATTTTCTTTCACCGGTGGTTATGAATTGATCTATGATTGTCTGAGCATTGTTTGCGAAATCTCCAAATTGACCTTCCCACAAAACAAGAGTTCTTGGGTCTACCTGCGAATAGCCATATTCGAAGCCCAAAACGCCATATTCAGATAGAAAACTATCTATGATTTCGAAGAATCCCTGTTTTTTTCTGAAATGTCGAAGTGGTACAAATCTTTCTTCACTCACTTGATCATAAAGAACAGCATGTCTCTGACTAAAAGTGCCTCTTCCAGAATCTTGACCTGACAATCTTACGCCATAACCTTCTGACAATAGAGAAGCAAAGGCAAGAGACTCAGCCGTAGCCCAGTCTATCCCTTTTCCCATTTGTATATTTGACAATCGTTCCTCGTAAATTTTTTTTATTCGTTTATGAGGATTAAAGTCATCTGGTATTTTGTGTATTTCTTTACCAATTTTTATAAATTCATCTTCGTCAATTCCTGTTTTACCTCTCCTTGCATCTATTGATGCAACTGTAATACCTTTCCATGATCCCTCGAGCCAGTCCGCTTTATTTGGCTTATATGATTTTGCAAATTTTAATTCTTCATTTAATTTATCTATATACATCGATTTTTCGTTCTCAATTTCGTTAGTCGTTAAAACACCCTCTTCAATAAGTTTTTTCTCGTAAATATTCAATGTTGTCGGATGAGATTTAATTTTTTGATACATCAGAGGTTGTGTAAATTCAGGCAAATCCATTTCATTGTGGCCAGATCGTCGGTAGCAAAACATATCTACAACAACATCGGTTTTGAATTTGTTTCTAAATTCAACAGCTAATCTGCATACATGAACAACTGCTTCAACATCATCACCATTTACATGAAATATTGGTGCCTGAATTATCTTTGCTATCTCAGTACAGTAGGGTGCTGAGCGACCATAATGAGGAGTTGTGGTAAATCCTATTTGATTATTAATTACAAAATGAATTGTACCGCCTGTTCTAAATCCTCGTAACTGAGACATTGCGAATGTTTCTGCTACAACACCTTGTCCTGCCATTGCTGCGTCACCGTGAATTAACAACCCAATGACTCTATCGTTTGATTTGTCTTTAAGTAGAGTTTGCTCTGCTCTAACTTTTCCAATGACAACTGGATCAACTGCCTCTAGATGAGAGGGATTGGGTGTTAGCGATAAGTGAATTTTTTTGTTATCAAACTCTCTATCACTTGATATTCCTAAATGATATTTAACATCTCCCGATCCCAAAACTTCGTTAGGATCTTCTCCTCCACCCTCAAATTTCGCCATTATTGACCTCAGGGGAACTTCCATTACTGATGACAAAAGTGTTAATCTGCCTCGATGAGCTGTCCCAATGTAGATATCTTCTATGCCTGATAAACAACTTTGTTTTATGATTTGTTCAATACCAGGGACAGTTGACTCACTTCCCACAAGGCCAAATCTTTTAGTACCAAGAAATTTTTTATCAAGAAACTGCTCGAACATTTCAGCTTCAAGTAAGCGTTTGAATATTGCTTTTTTTCCATTTGAAGTAAATTGAGTTTTATTCCTTACCTCTTCAATTCTTTCTTGAACCCATTGCTTCTGCTCTGCGTCTTGTATATGTACAAACTCTACACCAATAGATCCACAATAGGTATCTCTCAATATTTCAATGATGGTTTTGAGTTTAGAAAAATTTAATCCTAAACTTCCATCGATAAAGATTTCTTTTTCTAGATCATTTTCTTTGAAACCATAATTTCTGTAGTCGAGTTCAGAATAAGTTTTGATTTCTTTTAAATTCAAAGGATCAAGATTTGAAGCAAGGTGACCATTCACTCTATAAGCTCTAATTAATCGTATTGCTCTTATGGAGTCAAAAACCTGCTCCTTAAATACTTCACTAGTTACTATGTTGTCTTGATTATATTTTTTAGATTCTTTTTTTATCGTCGTAATACTAATATTTTCGAGTTGATCATCTTCGTTCTCTTGTTTATTACTTTTAGATGCCCAACTTGCTCGAAGAATATTTTGTTCCTGAAGGTTTTTAGTAATGCCGGAGAAAAAAATTTTCCAATCATTAGGAATACCAGTAGGATCCTCCTGGTATTTCTCAAACATTTGTTCGATATAAACTGTATTTGAGCCATGTAGAAATGACGTCTTTTCGAAAATATCGTTTATTGATGGCTTTGTCATTAAGTAGATTTGATTTTAGTTTTGATTCTTTAATACCTCAAGCAAAGTTGAACCCAGAGCCGCCGGTGAGTTTGAAATTTGTATACCTGAATCCTTCATGGCCTCAATTTTATCTTCAGCTCCACCTTTGCCTCCTGATACAATAGCGCCAGCATGCCCCATCCTTCTTCCAGGAGGTGCTGAAGTCCCTGCGATAAAGCCAACTGTTGGCTTTTTAACTTTTTCTCTTTTTAAAAATTCTGCAGCTTCTTCTTCTGCTGATCCTCCAATTTCACCAATCATAATTATTGACTTAGTCTCTGGATCAGACAAAAATAGTTCTAAACAGTCAATAAAGTTAGTACCATTAACTGGATCGCCTCCGATTCCGATACATGTTGACTGACCTAAACCCTCAGCTGTGGTTTGATAAACAGCCTCATATGTAAGGGTACCAGACCTTGATACAATTCCCACATTCCCTTTTTTGTGAATATGTGCAGGCATAATACCTATTTTACACTCATCCGGTGTTATAATTCCTGGACAATTAGGCCCAATAAGTCTGGATGAAGATGATCTTAATTTGTCTTTAACATTTAACATATCTATGACTGGAATACCTTCAGTGATACAAACAATAAGTTCAATCTCACTATCTATTGCTTCAAGGATTGCCTTCGCAGCATATGGAGGCGGTACATAAATAACGGAAGCGTTAGCTTGTGTTTTTTCTTTAGCTTCTTTTACTGTATCGAATACAGGTAATCCAAGATGTTGGGTTCCTCCTTTTTTTGGTGTTACTCCACCTACCATTTTGGTACCGTACTTGATTGCTTGTTCTGAATGAAATGTACCTTGAGAACCAGTAAAACCCTGACAAATAACTTTCGTATCTTTATTTACAATTACTGACATTAAACCAGCTTTACAATTTTCTTTGCTGCATCATCTAGATTGCTAGCTGGAATGATTTCTATACTAGAATTTTCAAGAATTTTTTTACCCTCATTTACGTTTGTACCTTCAAGTCTAACGACAAGGGGTACAGAAATTTTAAGTTCTTTTGCAGCTGCAACTATACCTTCAGCAATGATATCACACCGCATAATTCCTCCAAAAATATTTACTAAAATACCTTTTACACCAGTGTCTGAAAGAATGATTTTGAATGCACTTGATACCTTTTCCTTTGATGCTCCTCCGCCAACATCTAGAAAATTAGCAGGCTCACCACCATACATTTTAATTATATCTAAACTAGCCATGGCTAAACCTGCACCATTAACCATGCATCCAATATTTCCGTCGAGTTTTATATAAGCTAAATCATACTTTGATGCCTCTCTTTCATATACATCTTCTTCATTCTCATCACGTAGCTTTTCGATTTCTGGATGACGATAAAGAGCGTTGTCATCAAAATTTACCTTCGCATCAAGACATAGGAGTTTATTAGTTTCTGTCACAATCAAAGGATTGATTTCAACTAGACTGGCATCTTTTTCTAAAAAAAATTTATACATATTTTTGATTAGATTGGATAACTGAGTTACATAATTCTCTCCAAGCTCAAAGGCGTAAAGAATCTTATTAATACTCTCGTCAGTTACGCCAACTGCTGGTTCGATTTGAACTGTTGTAATATTTTCTGGTGTATCTTCAGCTACACCCTCAATATCCATACCTCCCATTTTAGAAACTATAAAAGCAATTTTACTAGTCGCTCTGTCCAGTAAACATGAGAG
>CACFYZ010000026.1 GCA_902570675.1 uncultured Pelagibacteraceae bacterium | reverse complement strand
CGCAGAACCATGCACAGGCTCATATAACGACTTTCTAAAATTTTTGCTATCAACCGCCCCTAATGAAGCAGAGGGCAGCATTCCAAGAGAGCCTGTTAGCATCGCTGCTTCATCTGACAAAATATCCCCGAATAAATTATCTGTTACAATAACATCAAATTGTTTAGGGTTACGTACTAATTGCATTGCACAATTGTCAGCGTACATATGGGATAATTCTACACTCTGAAATTCATTTTTGTGCACGTGAGTAACTTCCTCTCTCCATAATATGCCCGACTCCATAACATTAGATTTTTCACATGAAGTGACTCTGTTGTCTCTTTTACTAGCTAGTTCAAATGCAATGCGTGCGACTCTTCTTATTTCTTCTGTATTGTATGACTGAGTATTAATACCGACTCGGTTACCATCACCTTGTTCTCGTATACCTCTTGGTTCTCCAAAATAAATACCGCCTGTTAACTCTCTGACGATCATTATATCAAGTCCTGAAACTAATTCAGCTTTTAGGGAAGAAGACTCAACCATTGACTTAAAACAAAGTGCTGGTCTCAAATTAGCAAACAAATCTAATTCTTTTCTTATTCTTAATAAACCTTGCTCAGGTTTAAGAGAGAAATCCAAATTATCCCATTTTTCCCCTCCGACTGCGCCAAGTAAAATGGCATGAGAATTTTTTGCTTTTTCAAGTGTTTCTTCTGATAACGGTGTACCATAACGATCATAAGCAGCTCCACCAATATCATCCTTTTCAATATTAAATTGAACTTCACCTATCTCTTCAATGCCTTTCGCTATCTTAACTACTTCATTCATGACCTCAGGCCCAATACCATCTCCAGGTAGCACTAATAATTTAAAGGAATTGCTCATTTTATTTTCTGACTATATAACCAAGGAGTTTTGGATTCCTGCCTATTTTCAAAACCAGAGATATGATTAACTTTAGCGAGTGTCAATCCAATATCATCTAAACCTTCTAACAAACTGGTTTTTTTAGCTTTGTCTAAATCAAAATTTATCTCATGATTTTTATTATCTTCAACATAAGATATTTTTTGGTTTTCTAAATCAATTGTAAAACTAAGGCTATTTTCAGCAGCTTTTTGTAATTTACTAACTTCTGTCTCATCTAATTTAATTGGTAGGATGCCATTTTTGAAACAATTGTTATAAAAAATATCGGCAAAACTTGAGGCAATTATACATTTTATTCCATAATCCAGTATTGACCATGGAGCGTGTTCTCGAGATGATCCGCACCCAAAATTTTTTCCAGTAATTAAAATTTTTGACTCTTTATATTTATCTTGATTGAGGACAAACGAGTCAATTGGAACATCATTTTCGTTATATCTTAATTCATAAAATAAGTTTTTACCTAAACCTGTTCTTTTTATGGTTTTAAGAAATTGTTTAGGAATTATCATATCTGTATCGACATTAACCATTGGTAGAGGAATTGCATTACTAGTTATTTTTTTAAACTTTTCCATTATATTTCTCTACAATCTGATAATCTTCCATTAATAGCTGCTGCCGCTGCCATGGCAGGACTCATTAAATGTGTTCTTCCGCCTCTTCCTTGTCTTCCCTCAAAGTTTCTATTTGAAGTTGATGCACATCGTTCCTGAGGCTTAAGTTTGTCAGCATTCATAGCAAGGCACATTGAACATCCTGGTTCTCTCCACTCAAAACCTGATTCAATAAATATTTTGTCAAGACCTTCTCGTTCCGCCTGTTCTTTTACTAACCCTGAACCTGGCACAATAATTGCATTTACGTGGTCTGCTACTTTCCTGTTTCTAGCTATTTCAGATGCTGCTCTTAAATCTTCTATTCGTCCGTTAGTGCACGACCCAATAAATACTCTATCAATTTTAACTTCTTTTAGTGGGGTATTGGGCGAAAGACCCATATACTCCAAAGCTCTTATCATTGACTTTTTCTTACTGTCATCTCTTTCGTCTTCTGGGTTTGGAACCAAACCATCAATTGAAACAACATCCTCAGGACTAGTTCCCCATGTTACCTGGGGAATTATATCGCTCGCATCAATATCAATGACTTTGTCATAAGCTGCTCCATGATCTGAAGCTAATGATAACCAATAATCTGATGCAAATTTGTATTCATTTTCTGATGGGGAAAATGGTTTTCCCTCTAAATATTCAATTGTTTTTTCATCGGGACTGATGAGACCTGCCCTAGCACCTGCCTCTATAGACATGTTACAAACAGTCATTCTTCCCTCCATAGTCAGAGACTCAATTGCTTCACCAGTATATTCAATTACATACCCTGTACCGCCTGCTGTTCCAATTGTCTGAATTATTTTGAGAACAATATCTTTGGCTGTAACACCGATTGGTAGCTCACCCTTAATATTGATTTGCATATTCTTTGCTTTTGTTTGCACTAATGTTTGCGTTGCTAGGACGTGTTCCACTTCGGATGTTCCAATACCCCATGCAAGTGCCCCAAAAGCACCATGAGTTGAAGTATGGCTGTCCCCACATACAATAGTCATTCCTGGCTGAGTAAATCCTTGCTCTGGACCAATAATATGAACTATTCCTTGCCTTTTGTCAGACATTGATAAAAATGTAATGCCGTGCTCCTTGCAATTTTCTTCAAGCGTATCTACTTGTAGTTTAGACTCAGGGTCTGAAATACCCGCATCTCTGTTTGTAGTAGGTATATTGTGATCAGCAGTTGCTAGAGTAAAATTAGGTTTTCTGACGGACCTATTAGTAATTTTTAAACCTTCAAAAGCTTGGGGACTAGTAACCTCATGGACTAGGTGTCGATCAATATAGATAATTGAAGTACCATCATCGTTGTTAGTTACTAGGTGTTCGTTCCATATTTTGTCATATAAAGTCTTTGGCGCACTCATAATATACTCAGCTAATTAAAGAGAAAAAGAATTGGTTATTCTTTTGCGGTTTCTGAATCTTCAGAAATTTTAGCATTATCTTCAGGACCTTTTTCCTCATTAGGCTCAGGAGCAACTTCAGCTTCTGCTTCAACACTATTTGCATCAGCTGATATCTCATTATTTTCTTCTTGCGAAACCTCCTCCGATGCTACAATTTCATCGGCTTCAATTTCTTCGCTTTCATCAATATATATACTTGCAAGATCAGGCTGTTTTTTTCTAATTCGCTCAACGATTCTTGCCTTCTTACCAGTTAAGTCTCTTAAATAGTAAAGCTTCGCTCTTCTGACTTGACCACTTCGAACAATTGAAATCGACTCAATGGATGGACTGAATATTGGAAATACTCTCTCCACACCTTCGCCAAAGGATATTTTTCTAACAGTAAATGATGAACTTAGACCTCTATTTTTTTTTCTAATGCAAACACCTTCAAATGCTTGAATTCTTTCACGTGTACCTTCACGAACTTTAACATTAACTCTGACAGTGTCGCCAGGATGGAATTGCGGTATTTTCTTACCTTTTACTAATGACTTTATTTGGTCTTTTTCAAATTGTTCTATAATGTTCATGGTTGCCTCGCACCGTGTTTTAATACTTTATTTCTTGCTTGTCTTGCTTTTTTTGTAGTTTTTCCATAAATCTGGTCTTACTTTTTGTGTAAGTTTTTCAGATTGTTTCAAGCGCCACTTATTAATATTTTTATGATTTCCAGAAAGTAATACCTCTGGAATAGTAATATTTTTCCACTTTTTAGGCCTTGTGTACTGAGGATATTCAAGAAGATCCTGTGCAAATGTCTCTGAAGTAGTTGACTCAATATCACCCAACGTTCCTGGAAGAAGTCTTACAATTGACTCAACCAAGACTTGAGACGCAATTTCTCCACCCGCCAAAACATAATCTCCAATGCTCACTTCCTCAATAGGATAAAAATCAAGTAAGCGTTGATCAATACCTTCATATCTACCACAAAGGATATTTATCCCTTTCATCTTAGATAAATTTATAACTTTACTTTGCTTTAATGGAATCCCACGAGGACTTAGATAGATCAATGGATAATTTTCATTAGATTTAATATTCTTATAACAAGCATCTATCGATTTGCCGATAACATCTGCTTTCAATAGCATACCAGGACCACCACCCGCTGTTGTATCATCAACTTTTTTATAGTTTCCCTTTGCAAATTTTCTTGGATTAATCGTTTTTAGTGACCATATTTTGTTTTTCAATGCTTTTCCTATAACTCCCGTATTTAATGTACCAGGAAAGCTATCTGGGAAAACTGTAATTATTTTTACTCGGTACATATCTAAACTACGTAATCATTAATATTTTTTACAATTATAATTTTCTTATTAAGATCTACTTTTTTTACTGTACTATCACTAATTGGAATAAAAAAATCTTTTCTATTTTTTTTTCTAATCTCAAGCAAATCTGATGAACCAAAATTTTGAACTGATATTACTTTACCAATATTTTTTCCGTCTTCTGTCTTAATAATTAAATTAATTAATTGATGATAATAAAATTGATTTAACTTATTTATTTGAGGTAAGCATGATTGATCTGTTTCAATCGTCATCCCTACAATTTTTTCAGCCAACTCTCTAGTATTAATTTGATCACAACTAACAACATATCCTGTTTTTAAATCCTTAATTTTTTTTAAATAAATATTTGTATAGTCTTTGCCCAGTCTATATGGGCCAAATCTAAAAAAATCATCTGGCGTCTGTGTATATGATGTGATTTTGAAATGACCCTTCAAACCATGAACTGCTCTCACTTCTCCAATAACTACTAATTGGGGCATAAATA
>CACFYZ010000025.1 GCA_902570675.1 uncultured Pelagibacteraceae bacterium | reverse complement strand
GATGAGAAATAATTAACAATTCTGGTTTAGACAAAATCTCTCTTCCAATAACAAATTTTTGTAAATTACCTCCAGATAAACTCGAGGCTTTTGAACTATCACCCTCAGTCATTACATTAAATTTTGAAATAATCTCATTAGCATACTTTGAAATACTTTTATTGTTGATTATTCCATTTTTAGTAAATTTATTATTAGCAAACTGGCAAAGTAAAACATTTTCAGCAAGTGTTAACTCCGGAACAGCACTGTGCCCCGATCTATCTTCAGGTACAAAACCTATTGACATATCCCTTCTTTCTTGTGGCTTAGAAAATGTAATTTTTTTTTGATTAAAAATTATCTCTCCAGATTGAACTTTAATATCTTCTCCAGTTAGTACTTGCATCAATTCGGCTTGCCCATTACCTGCTACTCCGGCAATACCGAAAATTTCCCCTTGATAGACACTAAAATTTATGGACTTTAGATCAGTTAGGAATGGATCATTATATGTACAAGAAAGATCTTTTACACAAAATTTTATTATATCACATGAGATAAAATTATTTCGATGCAAAGGATCTATACTTTCACCGACCATCTTTGTTGCTAAGGAGTCTCTATCAAACTTGGTTGTTTCCGATGTCTCTATTTCTTTACCTTTTCTTAAAATTGTTACATCGTTACAATATTCAATTACTTCGTTTAATTTGTGCGTAATATAAATTATGGTTGTTCCATCATTGATAAGTGAGTTTAAAGTATTAAAAAGTGATTTTGTTTCATTAAGAGTTAACACAGAAGTAGGTTCGTCCATGATTAATACTTTTGGTTCTTGTAATAAAACTCTTACGATCTCCACTCTTTGCTTTTCACCTGCAGACAAACTATTTATCGGCGCTTCTAAATCCAATTCTAAGCCGTATTTCTTTGAAATTGCTAAAATATCTCTTTCAAGCACTCTGTACGAAATTTCTTCATTCAAACCTAGGATCAAATTTTCCTTCACTGACAGTGACTCAAAAAGAGAAAAATGTTGAAAAACCATACCTATGCCCTTTGCCATAGATTCTTTTGGGGATTTAGTACTAAAAATTTTCCCATTAAAAAGTATTTCTCCTTCATCAGGTTGAAGTAAGCCATATAAGATTTTTACTAATGTAGATTTTCCTGCACCATTTTCACCTAACAATGCATGAACAGAATTTTTTTTGATATCAAATGAAATTTGGTTATTTGCTAATACATTTCCATAAGATTTTGAAATTTTTTTAAACTCAAGGATAGGTTCTTTCATAATTTATTTAATAAAGTATATATTTAAATAAATTATATTATTGGTATTTTTTCACCAAATGACAGGAAATTGTGATCTGAGTTAGTTCAGTATGATGGTTTACAGAGCTTTTATGATTCTTTCCAAATTTGTCGATTTGTGAAGTAGAGTAAAACAGATAAAATTAAAAGATAAGAAATTACCTTAAAACCGATTCTTTTCCTTGCCTCGAGCTTAGGTTCAGCTGCCCAAGTAAGAAACATTGTTACGTCACGAGACATTTGCTCCTGAGTTGCAATAGTTCCGTCAGTATACTCTACTCCATCCTCATATAAAACCTGAGGCATTGCTATTTTTTGTCCTTTAGCATACTTATTGTAATAAACGCCATCGTCAAGTTTTACATCATTTGGTGCATCAACATAACCAAGTAAAAGGGAATAAATATAATCTGCTCCACCATGACGTGCCTTGACCATCACCGATAGATCAGGAGGGTAAGCCCCGCCATTTGCAGCTCTTCCCTGCTGTTCATTTTCGTAAGGGCTTACGAATTTATCAGACAAAATTGCAGGCCGCATTTCGACTTCTCCGTCTGAATTAGGTACTCCAGGAACTTCAAAGGCAGCAGCCATTACCTTTGCCTGAGACTCTGAAAATTCCGGCCCTCCCTCTTCGACTAAATTTCTGTAACTTAACAAATTCATAGAATGGCAACCTGAGCAAACTTCAGTATAGACTTGATAACCCCTTTGTAGTGAGGCCCTGTCAAATTTTCCAAGAGGTCCTTCAAATGACCAATCTGGATGCATAGGCTCTTTTAATTCAGCGGAAAAAGCGATCGAAGTCACTAGTAAAAGGTGTGAACAAAGTAATAAAAAAAAATTATTAAGAGCTTTCATTAATTTTATGCGCTCACTGTTGCTCCGGCTTTCATTTCTCTTTCTTCTTTAGATAGAACTGGCTCACTCAGACTTTTAGGCAGTGGTTTTGTTTTTTCAATAAAACCAAGCAACGGCATTATAACAATAAAATGAACAAAATAGTATATTGTAGCAATTCGACCGATTATTAAATACAAACCGTCAGCAGTCTGCGCACCTAAATAACCTAGTAATATTACATCCGCAAAAAATAACCATACAAATTGCCTGTATAAAGGTCTGTATTTAGCTGACCTAACTTTTGACGTATCTAACCAAGGCAAAAAGGCAAGGATAGCGATTGCAGAAACCATTAAAATTACACCCCCTAGTTTATCTGGAACAGATCTAAGTATTGCGTAGAATGGTAAAAAATACCATTCAGGCACAATATGCTCTGGCGTTTGCAATGGATTTGCTTGAATATAGTTGTCAGAGTGTCCAAGTATATTTGGTACAAAAAAAACAAAACCAGCAAAAATTATCATAAATACGACAAGTGCAAATAAATCCTTTACAACATAGTGAGGGTGAAACGGTACTGTATCCTGAGAACCCTGCACAACGTTAATACCTTCTGGGTTGTTATTTCCAGGAACATGGAGCGCCCATACATGTAAAATCACAAGAGCAAAAATTAAAAATGGCATAAGATAATGAAGTGTGAAAAATCTTGTAAGTAAAGGACTTCCAACTGCATAACCGCCCCACAACCAGTTTGTAACCGACTCGCCGACCACTGGAATAGCACTAAAAAGATTGGTAATTACTGTTGCTCCCCAGAAACTCATCTGACCCCATGGCAACACATAGCCCATAAATGCCGTCGCAATCATTAGTAAGAAAATGAATACACCAATGATCCAGATGAGCTCTCTGGGTTCTTTATATGAACCATAAAAGAGTGACCTAGCCATGTGTATGTAAACCGCCATAAAAAATAAAGATGCGCCGTTAGCATGGATATATCTTAGCAACCATCCATAATTAACATCCCGCATAATATGTTCAACACTTGCAAAAGCTTGATCAGCATCAGCAACATAATGCATCGCTAGAACTAAACCTGTGATTATTTGTGTGAGCAAACAGAAAGTTAATATGCCGCCAAAGGTCCACCAATAATTAAGATTTTTTGGTGTTGGGTATGGCAAAAGATGTCCATAAATTAAATTTAACAAAGGTAGTCTGTCGTTAAACCATCTACCTACTGCCGATGTTGGTTGGTAATTATCGCTCATTTTTATTTATCCAATTTTTATTGTGTTATCGTTTAAAAATACATATTCCGGAATTTCTAAATTTGTAGGTGCTGGACCCTTTCTTATTCTTCCAGAGGTGTCGTAGTGTGATCCGTGACAGGGACAAAACCATCCATTATAATCACCTTTTTGTCCGAGAGGTATACATCCTAAGTGTGTACAAATTCCAACCATGACAAGCCACTCGGGATTTATAGCCCTTTCACTGTCATCTTGTGGATCTGGTAGATCAGTTAATGCTACCATTTGAGCCTCATCAATTTCTTCCTGGGTTCTTCTTCTTACAAAAACTGGTTTGCCTCTCCATAGAACTGTAATACTCTGACCAGGAACAATTGGCCTCAGATCTATCTCAGTCGATGCAAGAGCTTTAACTGAAGCATCAGGGTTCATCTGATCGATGAATGGCCATGCTATCGAAGCTGCACCAGCAGCGGTGAATGCTCCCGTAGTTACATACAAAAAGTTCCTTCTCGTGACTTTCTTTTCAGACAATTTAAATATCCTAGAATTTAGTTGTTAATATACTTGTAAAATAAGCTTTTTTAAGGAAAAAAGAATATGCAACTGCTCAAAAAATTGTGTCAAGATGCCGCATATTTCAATAATATTATTAAAAAAAATATCTTCTCATGAATTTAGCAATATTTGAACCTGATATTCCTCAAAATACAGGTGCAATGATTCGAATTTGTGCGTGTTTTAATATCAATATTGATATAATTCACCCTGCATCATTTACGATGACAGAAAAATCAATGGCTAGAGTTGCAATGGATTATAAAGAACATATTAACCTAGATGAATTTGATAATTGGGAGCATTATATGAAATCCAGGAAAGGAAGAAAAATCCTTCTCTCAACAATGGGGAGGTCAAATCATTATGATCTTAAATTCAAAGATTCTGATAATTTGATTGTTGGAAGAGAAAGTGCTGGTGTTCCACAATATGTTCACGAACAATCTGACCATGTGATCAGAATACCAATGAATGAAAAATCAAGATCACTTAATGTTGCTGTTTCCTCAGCAATTGTTATATCTGAAGCTCATAGGCAACTTAAGCTATTTTAAATGATCAATAAGAAAAAAATATGTCTGCAATGGTTTAAAGATTTGCAAAATTTAATATGTAATACAGTAATAGATTTAGAAAAAGAGTATGACTCAAGAGCAAAATTTAAATCAAATAAATGGGAAAAAGGTGAATTTAGAATTATTAAAGGTAGAGTAATTGAAAAAGGTGGAGTTGCTTTTTCAAATGTGACAGGTACATTTCCAAAAGGTTTTGCAAATCAAATACCTGGAACAGAAAAGAGAAGATCATTTTGGTCTTCTGGTGTCTCAGTCGTCTTACATCCCGTTAATCCACATGTACCTGCTCTACATTTTAATACTCGTCATATTATAACAGGCAAAAACTGGTTTGGAGGAGGTGTTGATGCTACCCCTTGCATACAAGATACTAAATTAAAAAAATACTTTCACTCAAAGTTGGAGAAAATGTGTAACGATCACAATAAAAAATATTACAAAAAATACAAAAAATGGTGTGATGAATACTTTTTTCTGCCGCATAGAAAAGAAATTAGAGGTATTGGAGGAATTTTCTTTGACTACAAAATGAATGATTGGAATAGCGACTTTGAGTTTGTTAGA
>CACFYZ010000024.1 GCA_902570675.1 uncultured Pelagibacteraceae bacterium | reverse complement strand
ATGCATTACATGTGAGTATTTTTCAACAATGAACTTAGCTGTTACAGAAACGCTTGATTTTCTGGAGACTTTACCAACATCATTTCTGCCTAGATCTAGTAGCATTAAATGTTCTGCTAGCTCTTTTCTATCTGACATCAGATCAATTTCAAATTTTTTATCTTGTTTTTTATTGATGCCTCTCGGTCTGGTTCCTGCGATTGGCCTGATAGTAATTGTATTGTTTCTTAATCTCACAAGAATTTCTGGGCTAGAGCCAACAATTTGAAAGTCTGGTAGATTAAAATAATACATAAAAGGGGAGGGGTTTGTCTCTCTTAAAACTCTGTATAAAGAGCTTCCCTTTGCATCAAAATCTACCTCAAATCTTTGACTGGGGACTACTTGGAATATATCTCCATTTTTGATGTAATTTTTAGCTTTTTTTATATTTTTAATAAATTTTGTTTTAGTCATATTAGACTTTACTTTCATTTTCATGCCTTTATCAAAATTTATTGGGTCTAATTTAATATTTTTTATGATTTTGTTCTGTATTTTATTTACATCTCTGATCATTTTTTCATATTTTATAGTTTCATTATTTTCCCCAAGAAAATGTCTAATAAAATAGAGAGAATTATCTAAATTATCAAAAATTATTAAATTTTTTGGAACAAATAACATGAGGTCAGGGGTCCTTAACTTATTTATTTTTTTAAACTTTTTAATTATTTCAACATTATGAATATTTTCATAAGATAAATATCCAAAAAAAGAGCCTGCCATTGGAGGAAGGTTTCTATATTTTATAAAGTTATCTTTATTTATAATTTCATCAATTTTATCTAAAGGATTGTTAGAAATAATTATAATTTTCTTTTTTTTTATCGTTTTAATTTCTAATTCTTTTTTATTTTTTAGCGTTAGTGTTTTAATCGACTGATACCCACAAATTGAAAATCTTCCTTTTTCTTTTCTTTTTTCTACAGACTCATAAAGAAAGCTATATGGGTTATCTTCAACTGTTTGAATAAATCCTGGAATTGGATCATCTTTAACCAGTTTCACTTTTTTAAAGAATACAAAGTTTTCTTTTTTTTTAATTTGTAGGTTAAATTGTTTTTTATTATGAGAAAAACGCATTACATAAATAATCTATCAATATTTTGGCTGTAAATTTCGTAAGAAGTATTATTGATTATTTCATTGCCAATTATGCTTTGTATAGAATTGTTATAATTAGTTTGAATATTATTTTTCACAGATTGGTAAAAATTATCTGAAATATAATCTTTAGGCTTGATAATATTATTTAGATATCCGATACCAACACGTCCATTTTCCAATTCAACTTTGAACACATTATCTGCATTTAATTCAAAAATATTTATAACAGTGTTGTTTGTTAATTCTATATTATCTCGCCCTATATTTTCATTTGTCTTTAAATCAAAATTTTTCTTCTTTGAATAATTTTGAAAATTATCAAAGTCTTTAAATTGCAGTTCTATTAAAATCTTATCAGCAATAGAGTTTTGTTTTAAATAAATCTCATTACTCTCATAATCATTTGTAACCTTACTTAATACCTGCTCTAAATCAGGAATATAAGCTTTCTCTCTCTCCTTTATTGTAAAAATAAAGGCCTTATTTTGATTCATTATTATATCTGAAATATATCCTGTAGGTTTATCTTTAAATTTGACATTATTTTCATTATCAAATTTTGTTAAAAGATCCTCTAAATTTATAGATTTGTTTATACTAATGTTCTGTAAGCTCTCTGAGATATCCTCAAAGCTATAGTCATTAATTAGCATTTCGTCTGCAATATTTATAGTTTCATCAAATTCTAAATAAGCATCTTCAGAAGCCAGGTAGTTTTTAATTTCGTCTTTTACTTCATCTATTTCTGCAGTTTGCGCATTATTAACTGAATTAATCTTGAAGATATAATAGCCCAGTTCCTCATATTTCAATGGCGGACTTACTTCAAGTAGCGTTAGATTAAATATAGATTCTTTTAAACTTTCAGGAAAAGAGTCCCCATTAAATTCATTGATTTTATTTATATTAATTTCTTTTTTCTTAATAAATTCTAAAATTTTCTCATCATCATTACTGCTATAGAGGTTATAAAAATTTTGAGCATCAATTTCATTGTCAAATCTAACAAATTCAATATCCCTGGTTTCTTCAATTGAATATTGATCAATATTATCTTGATAATAATTAATAATTTGACTTTCATTTACTGTATCAAGATTTTTATAATTTTCTAAATTAATTTCAATATAATCTACGATGGTTTTTTCGTTTACTATATAATTTTCTGAATTCTCATTATAATACTCACTAATTAATTCATCACTTATATTAATTGAAACATCATTATCATCTAATAAAAAATAGCTAATAGACCTTTTTTCCCCTTCATAGTTGTATAGCGTATTAACTAGCGATTCATTTAAAAAACTGTTTAAATTAAAATTTTCAAAAAGCATTCCTTGATAAATAGTATTTTCTACTTGATTTAAAAAAAGTTGCTCATTTGGAAAATTATTTAAAATATAATTTTTATATTTTACTTCTGAAAATCGTCCATCATCATTCTTGAACTGAGGTAAATTTGTTATAATAATTTTTAATGACTGGTCGCTTAAAAAGATTTCATTATTTTTAGCGTAGTTATTGATCATTTTTGAATATATGAGGTCGTTTAAGAGGACACTATGTAATTGAATATTATACGCTTCTTTAAGACTTAAGTTCGATTGAGAAATTTGATTATAGTTCTTTACTGTATTCTGAAACTCATTGTAAAATTCATCTAGTGTAATTTTTTCTTTACCAACTTTTGCCGCCAGTTGGCTATTTCCAGATGTAAGAATATCTCCTACACCCCACAAGGCAAAGCTCAAGACCATAACAGCAAGAAGAATCTTTCCAAAAATTGACGAAACTAAATTTCTAACTATATCTAACATTTTGTTATAAGATGGTATAAAATTGATCTTATAAAGGAATAAGATTGAATGAAAAGAACAAAATATACGATAGCTAATTGGAAAATGAATGGCTTAAATAACTCAATCAAACTAGTTAAATCCATAGAAAATCACATTAAAAAAACAAAACATTCAAAGTCTAAAATAATAATTTGCCCTCCATTCACTCTTTTATCTAATTTCACAAAAATAGAAAAAAAAATTTCTTTTGGTGGTCAAGATTGTCATTATTTAAATAATGGTGCCTTTACAGGCTCAATAAGTGCTTCGATGTTAAAATCAATAGGCTGTAAATACGTAATAATAGGTCACTCTGAAAGACGACAATATCAAAATGAGTTGTCTAAAGAGCTCAAATTAAAAATTAAATCTGCCTTAGCGAGTAATTTAAAAGTAATATATTGCATAGGCGAAAAATTTAGCGAAATAAAAAGAAGAAATAAGGTTCTTGCTTCACAGATAAATTCACTTCCAACAAATTTTAAATTTAAAAGTATTATCATTGCCTATGAACCTGTTTGGGCAATCGGTACTGGTAAAGTCCCGTCACTAAATCAAATTAACAATATACACTCAAAAATTAGACTCTTACTTGCCAAAAAAATTGGACATAATAACAGTAATAAAATTTCAATTTTATACGGTGGTTCTGTAAACGCACAAAACGCCTCGGAAATCCTAAATTTATCACAGGTTGATGGCGTATTGGTAGGAGGCGCATCACTAAAAGTTCCTGACTTTAGCAAAATAATTGATTCTTACAAATAATTAGGTATATAAGCTCGTTATGGAAAGCGCTTTACTAATTATACATGCAATACTAGCTGTTGTTCTTATTATTGTGGTACTCATACAAAGAGCTGAAGGCGGAGCTCTTGGTATTGGAGGAGGAAGCGATGGTATGTCGCCTAGGGGAAGCGCTGACGTTCTGACCAGGACAACCGCAATTATTGCACTTCTTTTTGTTATTACAAGTATCAGCTTAACGGTTCTTAGCCTTAGATCTAGCGAAAGGTCACTATCATTTGATGAATTAAATGGCGCTCCTGAATTAGAGATTTTACCCGAAGATTTACCAGAATTGCCACAATTAGATTAAGCTTTAATAAATATTTCTTTTGTAGTATAAAATACTTCCATGGCGCGATATATATTTGTCACAGGCGGCGTGGTTTCTTCATTAGGTAAAGGTTTAGCTTCAGCGTCATTAGCTTCGCTCCTCCAGCATCATGGTTATAAAGTAAGGATAAGGAAACTGGATCCATACTTAAATGTTGATCCCGGAACAATGAGTCCATATCAACATGGCGAGGTCTATGTTACAGATGACGGTGCTGAAACTGACTTAGACCTTGGTCATTATGAGAGATTTACAGGTGTCATCTCAAAAAAGTCAGACAACATTACTTCTGGCCAAGTTTATCAAAAAATAATCAACAAAGAGCGAAAAGGCGAATACCTTGGAGCAACTGTTCAAGTTATCCCACACGTAACTAATGAAATAAAAAAATTTATATCAAATGATTTAGATGGCGAAGACTTTATTATATGTGAGATAGGAGGAACCATTGGAGATATTGAAAGCCTTCCTTTTGTTGAAGCTATTCGGCAGTTTCATAATGATAATGGACATAACAATTCGCTATTTATGCACGTAACTCTAGTCCCATTTATTGCAAGTTCTGGGGAATTAAAGACAAAGCCAACTCAACACTCAGTCAAAGAATTAAGAAGTTTGGGCATCCAGCCTAATATTCTATTATGTAGATCTGATCGAGAAATACCAAGAGAAGAAAGAAAAAAGATTGGCTTATTCTGTAATGTTCAAGATGGAAATGTCATTCAAGCCATAAATGCTAATTCTATATATGAAGTTCCAATTAATTTTAAAAATGAAGGCCTAGATAAACGCGTCCTTGAATATTTTAATTTATATGCAGGTAAAGAAATTGATTTAAAGATGTGGTCTCAAGTGTCAAAACATGTATTAGAGCCTGAAGGCAAAGTAACTATTGGAATAGTCGGCAAATACACTGGTCTAGCAGATGCTTATAAATCACTGAACGAAGCTTTAAGTCATGGTGGAATATTCAACAATGTTCGTGTGGAATTAAATTGGATAGAGTCAGAGTCACTTAATGAAACTAATGTATTTGAGAACTTATCCAATTGTGATGGTATTTTGGTCCCAGGCGGATTTGGTGAACGAGGTGCCGAGGGCAAAATTGCAGCAATAAAATTTGCTAGAGAAAATAATATTCCATATTTTGGCATTTGTTTTGGGATGCAATTAGCTGTTATTGAGATGGCAAGAAATATTTTAGATATTAAAGATGCAAACTCCAGTGAGTTTTCAAACTGTTCAAATTCTATTGTTGGCCTAATGACTGAATGGTCTACTTCTGATAATAATAAAGAAAAAAGAACAGAAGATAGTGATTTAGGTGGTACGATGAGACTAGGTTCTTATGAAGCGCGATTGAAAAAGAATAGTAAAATTTATAGTATATACAAAAATGACATTATCAATGAACGTCATCGACATCGTTATGAGGTCAATAATAAGTTTTCGGAAGAATTTGAGAAAAAGGGTGTAATCTTTTCCGGTTATTCCCCTGATGGAGTTTTACCTGAAACCGTTGAACTAAAAGAACATCCATGGTTTATAGGTGTACAATATCATCCAGAGTTAAAATCTAAACCTTTTGAGCCTCATCCATTATTTAAATCATTTATAGAAGCAGCAAAAAATAATACACAATGAATTTTGAGATTAAATTAGATGATTATTCATTTTCAAATAGTAAGAAGATAAACATTATAGCCGGTCCCTGTGTACTGGAGTCTAAAAGCCATGCTCAAATGATGGTTGAAAAATTACTTAATATTACCTCAAAATTAAATATTAATTTTATTTATAAAACATCATACGATAAAGCAAATCGAACAAGTTTAGATTCCGAGAGAGGTATCGGTATTGATCAATCGATTGAAATATTTCAATCATTGAAAGATGATTATGGAATACGAATTTTAACTGATGTACATAATTCAGATGACTGTGAAAAGATTAAAGACTTCGTCGATATATT
>CACFYZ010000023.1 GCA_902570675.1 uncultured Pelagibacteraceae bacterium | reverse complement strand
AAGTCAGTTAAAAGATAAGTTTAATTCTGATTTCAATATTAAAATTATTGTTGATAAATCACTGATTGGTGGACTAAAAATCCAGGTTGGAAGCCAAATGATTGACAGCAGTATAAAAAATCAACTCCAACTACTAAAAGAAAAAATGAAAGAGGTCGCTTAAATGGACATACAACCATCAGAAATATCAAAAATTCTTAAAGAAGAAATTAAAAATTTTGGATCAGACTCAGAAATCACTGAAGTTGGTCAAGTTTTATCGATTGGTGATGGAATTGCCAGGATTTATGGTTTGGATAACGTTCAAGCGGGCGAAATGGTTATGTTTGATGATGGAACAAAAGGCATGGCTTTAAATTTAGAAGATGACAACGTTGGTGTTGTTCTATTTGGAAGTGATGCCAATATTAAAGAGGGTGATACCGTAAAAAGAACTAATGCAATTGTTGATGTCCCAGTTGGAAAAGAGTTACTCGGAAGAGTTGTGGATGCTCTTGGTAATCCTATAGATGGTAAAGGTAATATCGAGTCAAAGGATAGAAGTCGAATTGAAGTAAAGGCTCCAGGAATTATTCCAAGAAAATCAGTTTCAGAACCTATGCAGACTGGCTTAAAAGCAATTGATAGTTTAATACCTGTAGGTCGTGGGCAAAGGGAATTGATTATTGGTGATAGACAAACAGGAAAAACTGCAATCGCAATTGATACAATTATCAATCAGAAAACAATTAATGAATCAGACGACGAATCCAAAAAACTTTATTGTGTATATGTTGGCATTGGGCAAAAAAGGTCCTCAATTGCACAGACGGTGAAAGCTTTGGAAGATGCTGGTGCAATGGCATATACCACAGTGGTAGCAGCAACTGCCAGTGATGCAGCTCCACTGCAGTTTCTTGCTCCTTACACGGGTTGCTCTATGGGAGAATATTTCAGAGACAATGGAATGCATGCACTAATTATTTACGATGACTTATCTAAACAAGCTGTTGCTTATAGACAGATGTCTTTACTCCTGAGGAGACCTCCAGGTCGTGAAGCATTTCCTGGAGATGTTTTCTATTTACATAGTAGACTATTAGAAAGAGCCGCAAAACTTAATGACGAAAATGGAGGCGGCTCGTTAACAGCACTACCTGTTATTGAAACACAGGCAAATGATGTGAGTGCGTTTATCCCAACAAATGTTATTTCTATTACGGATGGACAGATTTTTCTAGAAACTGAACTTTTCAACCAAGGCATTCGACCAGCAGTTAATGTAGGTCTAAGTGTGTCACGAGTTGGATCTGCTGCCCAAACAAAAGCGATGAAAAAAGTAGCGGGTTCAATAAAACTAGAACTTGCTCAATATCGTGAAATGGCTGCATTCGCTCAATTTGGATCAGATCTAGACGCATCAACTCAGAAACTTCTAAATAGAGGTTCAAAATTGACTGAGCTTCTTAAGCAAAATCAATATTCACCGATGACAATTGCTGAGCAGGTTGTTTCAATTTTTACTGGTGTAAATGGATATCTTGATGATTTAGAATTAAATCAAATTAGTGATTTTGAAAAAGATTTATTCGAACTAATCAAATCGTCTCATTCAGAAATTATACAGTCTGTAAATTCTTCAGGTGATTTAGATGAAGAAACAGGAAAAAAACTGAGCTCAATAATTGAGGAATTTAAAAAAAATAGATAAATGCCAAGTTTAGACGATTTAAAAAAAAGAATTGGTAGCGTCAAGTCTACTCAAAAAATTACAAAAGCAATGAAAATGGTTGCTGCAGCTAAATTACGTCGAGCTCAAGAGTCTGCTGAAGCAAGCAGACCTTATTCGGAAAGTATGGAAGACTTGATTACTTCCATATCTTCTGGTTACGCCCCTTCATCAAAGGAAAGAAATCTTCTTACTGGCGATGAAAAAGACTCAACTTATTTGTTGATGTTGTTCACATCTGAAAGAGGTTTGTGTGGAGGTTTTAATTCTATTGTTACAAAATCAGTGAGAGAAAAGATCGCAAGTCTCGAAGATGCTGGCAAAGTAGTTAAAATTATTTGCGTTGGTAAAAAAGGTTTTGATATTCTAAAGAGGCAACATTCTGAAAAAGTAATCGAGACAATTGATATGAGAGCAATTAAGTCTGTAACCTTCCAAGATGCAAAAAATATATCAGACAAGATTATCAAGATGTTTTTTGATAGTGAATTTGATAAATGTCTAATTTTTTATAATAAATTTAAGTCTGTGATATCTCAAATTCCAACAGAACAACAAATAGTTCCTATCGAAATTATTAATGAGGCCAATGACTTTGACGGACAAGACAATTCATTTTTTGAATTTGAGCCTAGTGAAAGCGAGATTCTTGATGAGCTTTTGCCACTCAACTTCGCAATTCAAATATTCAAGGCATTACTTGAAAGTGCCGCTAGTGAGCAAGGAGCTAGAATGAGCGCTATGGACAATGCGTCAAGAAACGCATCTGACATGATAAACAATTTAACACTGTTTTATAATCGATCAAGGCAGGCAGTGATTACCAAGGAACTCATAGAGATTATTTCAGGAGCAGAAGCAGTTTAATAAAGGAGCAAGATATGACTACAAATAATAAAGGACAAATATCACAAGTTATCGGCGCTGTAGTTGATGTTAGGTTTGAAGATAATCTTCCACCAATATTAGGGGCATTAGAGTGTAAAGTTGGAGACAAAAATATTGTTTTAGAAGTTGCTCAGCATTTGGGAGAGTCAACGGTGAGAACAATAGCAATGGATTCCACAGATGGCATGACAAGAGGTGACGATGTTATTGATACGGGTAATCAAATCCAAGTGCCAGTTGGACCCGAAACTCTTGGAAGAATAATGAATGTCGTTGGTGAGCCAGTTGATGAACGTGGTGAAATTAAACCTACAGACAGGTGGTCAATTCATAGACCTGCTCCAGACTTTGTTGATCAAGCAACGGAAACTGAAATTTTAGTTACAGGTATAAAAGTTGTTGATTTATTAGCTCCTTATTCAAGAGGTGGTAAAATTGGTTTATTTGGAGGCGCGGGTGTTGGCAAAACTGTCATCATTATGGAATTAATAAATAATATTGCAAAGGCTCATGGTGGCTATTCAGTATTTTCAGGCGTAGGTGAGAGAACAAGAGAAGGAAATGATTTATATCATGAAATGATTGAGTCAGGTGTTATTGATCTGAAAGGAAAAGAATCTAAATGTGCACTAGTTTATGGGCAAATGAATGAACCCCCAGGGGCAAGAGCGAGAGTTGCCCTTACTGGCCTTACGGTGGCTGAATATTTTAGAGATATGGAAGGGCAAGATGTTTTATTTTTCGTCGATAATATATTTCGTTTTACCCAAGCAGGCTCAGAAGTTTCTGCCTTATTGGGAAGAATACCTTCCGCAGTTGGTTATCAACCAACATTAGCAACTGATATGGGTTCACTTCAAGAAAGAATTACATCAACAAATAAAGGTTCAATTACTTCTGTTCAAGCGATCTATGTACCAGCGGATGACCTCACTGATCCAGCTCCTGCAACTTCATTTGCTCACTTAGATGCGACAACTGTTTTGTCAAGACAGATTGCTGAGCTAGGTATTTACCCTGCTGTTGATCCGCTTGATAGCACCTCCAGAATTCTTGATCCACGTGTTGTTGGAGATGAGCATTATCGTGTTGCAAGAAACGTCCAGGCTGTTTTACAAACATATAAATCATTGCAAGACATCATTGCCATTCTCGGAATGGATGAACTTTCTGAGGAGGATAAATTAACCGTTGCAAGAGCAAGGAAAATTCAGAGATTTATGTCCCAACCATTTTTTGTTGCTGAAGTATTTACCGGCACACCCGGTCAATATGTTGAACTAGATGATACTATTAAGGGTTTTGATGCAATATGTAAGGGAGAGTACGATCACCTTCCTGAAGCAGCTTTTTATATGGTCGGTACAATTGAAGAGGCAGTTAAAAAAGCTGAAAAAATGGCAGAAGAATCAGCTGCATAATAAATGTCAGAACAATTTAGTTTTAAACTAGTTACACCAGAGAAAACCTGTATGGAAGGAGATGCCTCAATGGTTGTCTTGCCTGGCATTGAGGGTGATATGGGAATCCTTGCTGATCATTCAAACATAATAACTTCAATGAGACCAGGCCTCATAAAAGTTATAGGAACAAATGAAGAGAAATTATTTTTTGTGGAAGAAGGATTCATTAAGTTTTCTAACAATGAATTACTTGTTGTCGCTGTTGGACTTGATGAAAATGAAAAAATAAATAACGATTTTATAAATGCAAAAATTAGTTCTTTAGAGACCAATCTTGAAGCTGCAAGCGAAAATTTAAAGAGTAAAATTCAAAATAAAATTGATAGCCTAAAACTTCTTTTGAATTAAAAATAACTTCTAGTTTCTTCAAATACTCCCCTGTATAGCTTTTTTTTGAAATTCACTATTTTGTTCATTATTTGAACCTCGGTTGACCATTCCCACTTCTTAAATTCTGGCTTTTTTGTTTTAATATTTATCTCATTATCTTTTCCTGTAAATTTTATTACAAACCACTTTTGTTTTTGGCCAGTAAATCTGCCTTTCCAAAGTTTTTCTTTTAGATATTTAGGCAAGTTATAATAATGCCACATTTTACTTTCATAAATAATTTCATAGTTTTTTAATATACCTGTTTCTTCCTTCATTTCCCTAATAACGGCATTAACTGAGCTTTCACCTTTATCAATACCTCCCTGAGGCATTTGCCAAGCTGATTTATCTTTGTCAAATCTTTGGCCTATAAATATTTTATTTTTAGTATTAATGATAACCATCCCCACACCTCTTCGATATCTCTTTTTTTTATTAGAGATATTTGGTTCCATTATTTATTAATTTGGTAAAGTTTCTTTTGAAAAGAGGTCAAGAGCGTAATCAAGTTGATTATCTTTTTCAGTTTGTTCATCATATATGAATTTAACTTCGATATCGGGTAAAATTCCAACTTTGTGAATCGAGTCCCCAGATGGCGTATAATACAATGCAGTAGTCATTCTTATAGCACTTGAGTCATTTAATGGAAAAATAGTTTGCACCGATCCTTTGCCATAAGATTGCTCACCTAAAATTATTGCTCTTTTATGATCTTGTAACGCACCTGCAACTATTTCTGATGCAGAAGCAGAACCTTGATTGATTAAAACAATAATTGGTTTTCCCTTTGTAATATCACTGCCTGACGCTGTAAAACGAGATATATCACTTTTATCTCTCCCTTTGATTGAGACAATTTCTCCTGAATCAAGAAAATTATTTGTAACTCTAGCGGACTGATCAAGAAGACCACCAGGATTACTTCTCAAGTCCAGTATAAAGCCAACAGTATTATTTTCGCCTATTTCTCTGAATAGAGAATTAATTGCATCTTTAATTCCTTTATCTGCTTGTTCACTAAATGAGATTAAGCGTATATATCCTACATCACCCTCCCTTCTATACTTTACAGCTTGAACAGTAATTACTGCTCGTTTTAAAGTAAAATCAATTGTATCTTCTTGACCTATTCTAACGACTTTAATTGTTATTGACTTGCCAACAGGGCCTCTGAGTAAATCTACAGCTTCAGTTAGGGATAGACCTAAAACATCGGTATCATCTATATGAGTAATAAAATCTCCGGGTCTCACACCAGCTTTCTGAGCGGGTGTATCATCGATTGGAGAAATAACTTTTACATACCCATTTTCCATTGTTACTTCAATTCCAAGACCGCCAAATTCTCCTTTAGTCTCTTCTCGCATTTCAGTAAATATCTCAGTATCCATGTACCCAGAATGTGGATCAAGTGATTGAAGCATGCCATTGATTGCATATTCAATTACCTTTTCATCATTAATTTCTTCAACGTAGTTGTTTTTGATTATCTCAAAAACATCTCCAAATATATCAAGTTTTTTATATAAGTTTTGATTGCTAGCTGATATGAGATTAAAGCTGAATAACGAAATTGAAAAAACTAATATGGCAAGAAGAAACTTCATTTTAATTTCTATGGTATGGATGATTAATTTCTATAGTAACAGATCTATATATTTGTTCTAATAAAATAATTGCCGCGAAGGAATGAGTAAGGGTCATCCTACTCAGTGAAATTACTCGATCTGACATTTTTAGAATATTTTTATCAAATCCATCAGTGCTACCAATAATAAAAATTTTATCCCTAGCTCCACTTTTAAGGATAAGATCTTTGAAACCATGGGTCGTAAGATTGTCACCTCTTTCATCTAAAATAATTATTATTTCGTTCTTTCTATTACGAAGAAGTCTTTCTGAAAATTTTTTATGGCTTATTTTTAATGTGTTAATCTGACTAAATTGGTTTTTTGAGATTTTTTTCAGCCTCTCTAAATATGTGGTAAAAAGTTTCTCTTCAAATTCAAACTTAAATTTATTAAGATATAATATTTCTATCTTCATTGAGAAAACCTTCTTTATTCAATTTCTGCAGACCACATATTTTCTAAATTAT
>CACFYZ010000022.1 GCA_902570675.1 uncultured Pelagibacteraceae bacterium | reverse complement strand
AATTAAAAAAAGAAAATATTCATATACTTAGGTTTGATCAATTATATCCATTTCCGTATGAAGTATTAAAAGATGAAATATTGCAATTTCCAAATGCAGAAGTTTTCTGGGTTCAAGAAGAGCCTTCAAATATGGGTGCCTATAGGTTTGTAAAACATCGTATCGAGTCTGTAATGAAGAGTATTAATGGTCAATATGAAGAACTTCTTTTTATTGGAAGAAAAGCTTCAGCATCCCCGGCTACAGGTATTGCTAATCGTCATGCTGAAAATCAAGCGAATATCTTAAAGTTAGCTATTGAAGCTGAAAAAAAAGAAATTGAGAAACATAAGGATGGAGTAACCTTGGTTAAATTCAAACTGCCAATTGAATAATAATCTTAAAGTGTTAAATATTAAATATGACTATTGAAATCAAAGTCCCATCATTGGGGGAAAGTGTTGTTGAGGCAACTGTTGCTAAATGGTACAAGAAAGAAGGTGATGCGGTTGCATTAGATGAACCATTATTAGAACTTGAAACTGATAAAGTCACTTTGGAAGTTCCTGCACCTTCAAATGGGCGCATTGAAAAAATTGGTGCTAGCGAAGGTTCAACAGTTGAAGTCGGTGCAATTCTTGGCTTAATTGATGAAAATGCATCGGCCCAAGATCAAGTTAAGAAGCCGAAATCGGTTTCTAAAGAACCTGAGAGCATTCCAGAAGAAAAAATCACAAAGCAAGTAGATACTGTATCAAGGCCAGAAATTACAATTCAAAATGAGGTTCTTGACATTCCAAAGTTGTCACCTGCGGTAAGAAAAATTTCTGCTGAGAAAAATATAGATATAAACAACCTCGTTTCCTCAAGAGAAGATGGCAGAATTACAAAAGCAGATGTTTTGAATACTCAGAATGTAGAAAAACTTGATACAAAACAGCAGCTCACTAAAGAGTCAGATGAAAAAGAAGAACGAGTACCTATGTCACGACTTAGGCAAACGATTGCTAAGCGTTTAAAAGATGCTCAAAATAATGCAGCTATGTTGACAACATTCAATGAAGTTGACATGGGTGAGCTTATTAAAACTCGAAATGATCATAAGGCTGAGTTTGAAAAAAAGTATGGCATTAAATTAGGTTTCATGTCTTTCTTTGTCAAAGCATGTATTACTGCACTTAGAGATATTCCTGAAGTTAATGCAGAAATAGAAGAAACTGACGTCATATACAAAAATTTTTATAATATCGGAGTTGCGGTTGGTACAGATCAGGGTCTTGTTGTGCCTGTGGTAAAAAACGCTGATCAAAAATCTTTAGTTGAAATCGAAAAGGAAATATATCAACTGGGACAAAAAGCTAGATCTGGACAATTAAGTATTGATGAAATGCAAGGTGGTACATTTACCATTTCTAATGGAGGTGTTTATGGTTCGTTGATGTCAACACCAATTTTAAATCCACCTCAATCAGGTATACTAGGCATGCACAAAATCGAGGAAAGACCAATAGTTATAAGTGGTGAAATTGTTGCTAGACCAATGATGTATTTAGCACTTTCTTATGACCATCGAATCGTAGATGGAAAAGGGGCAGTCACTTTCTTAGTAAGAGTTAAAGAAAGTTTAGAAGATCCAAGTAGAATATTGTTGGGAGTTTAAATTGGAGCAATTTGATATTACAGTTATCGGTAGTGGTCCTGCTGGTTATGTATGTGCTATCAGGGCTGCACAGTTGGGTTATAAAGTGTGTTGTGTAGAAAAAGGACAAACACTTGGCGGAACTTGTCTTAATATTGGATGTATTCCATCAAAATCACTACTGCACTCTTCTCATTTATACCACCAAGCTTCTGACCTAAGCGAGTTAGGTATTAATTTTGATAACGTATCTTTTGATCTTAGCAAAATTATGAAATCTAAAAGTGATAGTGTTGCATCTCTCACAAAGGGAGTGGATTTCTTGTTTAAGAAAAATAAAGTGAATAGAAAATTAGGATTTGCAAAACTTATTGATAACGAACAAATTGAGATTTTAACTGGTGATACTTCTGAGATTATAAAATCATCAAAAATTATTATTGCTACAGGATCAGAGGTTTTATCTCCAGAAGGAGTTATTATTGATGAAATAGATATTTTATCCTCAACAGGAGCGTTAAGCTTATCCTCTGTGCCAAATCATCTTATGGTAATTGGTGCTGGCTATATTGGCTTGGAAATGGGTTCTGTCTGGTCAAGATTGGGTTCAAAAGTTACAGTTATTGAATATGCAGATAGAATTCTTCCAGGCATGGATCAGGAAATATCAAGCGCTTTTCAAAAAATACTCATTAAACAAGGATTTGATTTCAAACTCTCAACTGCTTTAAGAGATGTAAGTAAACTTAGTGGATCTTTATCTGTTTCAGTAGAGAACAACGGTCAAACACTTGATATTGATTGTGACAAGGTTCTTATATCTACAGGTCGTCGCCCCTATACATTTGGTTTAAATTTAGAAGAAATAGGTGTCAAACTTAATGACAAAGGTTTTATAGAGACGAATCAACACTTTAAAACATCCGTTCAAAACATATACGCAATAGGTGATTGCAAAATTGGTCCAATGCTCGCACATAAAGCCTCGGAAGAAGGTACAGCAGTAGCAGAAATCATCGATGGTCAAGCTGGACACGTCAATTATAACGCTATTCCATCTGTAATTTATACTGCTCCAGAAGTTGCATCAGTTGGAAAAACTGAAGAAGAACTAAAAGATGGTGGCGTTTCATACAAAATTGGTAAATTTCCATTTACAGCAAATGCAAAAGCAAAAGTTATGAATGATACAAGTGGATTTGTAAAAATATTATCCGATACAAATACAGATGAAGTATTAGGTGTTCATATTATTGGCGCTGATGCTGGCAACTTAATTGGTGAGTTAACCATAGCAATGGAGTTTGGGGCCTCAGCAGAAGATATAGCAAGGACTTGTCATGCCCATCCCACTCTTACAGAGTCAATAAAAGAAGCTGCGTTAAACGTCGACAACCAGGCTATACATATATAGCAATTTTTTTTGTTAGCATAATAGTTATCAAATAAAGCCAAATAGCAATCATAACATGGTAAAAATGCCAACTTAAAATGGGGTCAAAAACCTGGGCTTGCCGAATAATAAAATTAAAGAGAATTATTGAAAAAACAAAAACGGATATGAATTTAAATATTTTTTTTTCTCTTGGAATTAAAAAAGAAAAAATTATTCCAATGATTAACCAAAGCAAAGAAATCACAATAATTAAATTTTTTGCTTGAAAAAATATATAAATACTACCAATGGCTAATACCAATACTGAGAACAAAATTATGTTTTCGTTAACTAATTTACTTTTCTTTATGATTTCGATTACTATCAGCGGCACACCTAAGAGAAGTGATAAAGTTGTAAATAATTGATGAATAGACTTTAATTCAGAATGCATAACCAATCCAAATCTTAATGTTGCTAAGAAGGCTGTCGCACCTAATATTAGAACACCAATCGTTGCATAATTAAGTTTGTGTCCTAAAAAAGTTTTTATTGAATATACACTGATTATTAAAATTAAAATTTCTGATAGAGCAAAATGAGCTGGGGGTGTCATTAATGACTTTTAATTGCTCGAGCGTAATCTTCTTTAATTTGTGTTGATGTTTTTCTAGTTCCGTCATGAGACCATCCAGGTGGACCAAATAAGTACATAACTCTGTCTTTAACTGAAATCCCACGCATTGTTATATCTTTGAAAATATTTGCATATTCCTCAAAAAGTATCCTCAAAGGATTTAAAGATGTCATTGGTACCACAAGTCCGTAGTCACATGGTTCTTTCGGATCTTCGGGAACAAATGTGCCAAACATCCTATCCCAAATCATTAGTGTTCCAGCGTAATTTGCATCCAAGTATTTTGGGTTTCTGGCATGATGAACTCTATGGTGTGAAGGCGTATTAAAGAGGTACTCATACCAACGAGGCAGTTTGTATATAGTTTGAGTGTGGCATAAATATTGGTAGTAACCATTAATAAAAACACAAAATAAAATCATTAAAGGATCGAACCCGATAATTACTAGAGGTATTTTTAACATGCGGGTTCCAGTAAAGTGCTTTGTAAATGGTTGACGTGCACCTACATCTATCCCCATTCTTTCTGAAGAGTGATGGGTTCGATGCAATCCCCAGCCCCATCGCCATCGGTGGCAAATCCTGTGATGTAAATAAAATGTCAAATCATCCAGTATAAAGCACAACACTAAAGCGCTTAATGTAAGTGGAAATGTATAGATTTGAAATTCTTTAGCCCAGAAAAGAGCACCTATAGTAATAAAAGCAAAAATTCCATTTACAGGGTAACTAAAAATTCCCATCGAAATATTTAATATCCACTCCTTAAAATCATTTTTTCCTTTTAGTTTAAAAAAATAAATTGCTAGTGTTTCAATTACAGCAATCCCAACAAGTATTGGTACCAATAACCAGAAAAGCTCTAAAGGAGAATATTGAAATAGGAAATCAACTGACATTTTTGAAACTTTCCAACATGTTACCCATCATTTTATGTATTATATTAACTCCCTGTAGTGGTCTAATAAATACTTTAAATTCAGTAATTAGTCCATCATCATTCCATGTAATTAGGTCGATGCCATTAATTTCAGTGTCTTCAAGGGTTAGCGTAAATTCAAGACTCGCGTGTTGATTACTTATTATTTCCTTATGATATTTAAAATTAGAAGCGTTAAATACCTCAGATGCTGCCATTAAATATTTTAGAGTAATATCTTTCCCCCTTTGAGGTGTAAAAACAACTGGCGAGTAAAAAATGCAGTTGTCATCAACAATTTCAGTCAGCATATTATAATCACGGAGACTTACGACATCGTGCCATTTTAAAATAGGATTTTGCATATAGATAAATATATAATTTATTTATTTCTTAGCAAGAGGATGGGTCCTAGAATATGCCTCATATAATCGTTCGGTCTCAACTTTTGTATATTTTTGAGTTGTAGAAAGACTGCTATGACCTAGTAATTCTTGAATTGTCCTTAAATCGCCACCAGAATCTAATAAATGAGTTGCGAAACTATGCCTCAGCGCATGAGGAGTTGCTGTTTCAGGAAGTGATAAATTCAGCCTGATCTTTTCAAGAGTATATTGTACAATCCTAGGACTTAATCGATCCATTCTTTTTCCAACAAATAGTGGATCATCATTAGTAAAATTTTTAGGACAATCATTAATATATTTATAAATTTCAGATTTTATATTATCCATTAAAGGTACCATTCTTTCCTTGCCACCCTTACCTTTAATCAATAAATAATCTTCTGTATTTATATCCTTAAAATTTAGGTTAAGTGCTTCAGAAATTCTTAAACCACATCCATACAAGAGCATTAGAATAGATTTATTTCTTAGGCCAACCCATTTTTCATTTTCAATCTCTTCAGCATACTTAATGGCTTCTATCGCCAACTCTGCTGATATTGGTCGAGGTATTGATTTTTTTTGCTTGGGCGATTTTAGTGATTGAATTGCTGAATTTTCAATAATCTCAGATTGAATTAAATAATTAAAAAAGGATTTTAAAGATGAAATTACTCTTGCTATCGATACATTGCTAAGGTTTTGATTACGTAAATTTGTTAAAAAACTTCTAAAATCAGAAATTGTTAAATTATTTAAATCATTAATAGTCAGTTCTTTATCATTATGAATAAATATAAATTCAACAAATTTAGTAACATCATGCTTATAACTTATAATTGTATTCTGACTCAGATCCCGAACTTTTTGTAGATGTTCAATCCAATTGTTAAAATGCTCTTCAAGACTTTTATTCACAAATTTTAAACAATTTTTTGTTTAGTTTTCTTCCAATCTTTTAGAAAAGCATCAAGTCCCTTGTCGGTAAGAGGATGCTTCGAAAGCTCTTTTAAAGTTGCTGGAGGTAGCGTGACAACATCTGCTCCAATTATAGCTGACTGTATTACATGTTCAGTAGTACGTACTGAAGCAACGAGTATTTTTGTTTTTAGATTTGAGTAATTCATGTAAATCGACTTTATATCCTGTATTAAACTCATTCCATTTTCTCCAATATCGTCTAATCGACCCACAAAAGGCGATATATATGTCGCACCACATTTAGCTGCTAAGAGTGCTTGAGCAGCAGAAAAACAAAGAGTTACGTTTGTTTTTATTTTTTTCTTCGAAAGAAACTTACAAGTTTTTAAGCCTTCTTCAGTTAAAGGCAATTTAATAACTATATTTTTTGAAATTTGTGAGAGCTTTTTTGCTTCTTGTACCATACCTTTTGAATCTAAAGCTGTGACCTCGGCACTAATAGGACCTTTAATTATTTTTGAGATTTCTCTCAGAGTCTTAAGGAAGTCTTTTCCTGATTTTGCAATCAAAGAGGGATTGGTAGTTATGCCATCGACTAAACCAGTCTCGCTTAATTTCTTAATAACTTTAACTTCTGCAGTATCGAGAAAGAATTCCATAACAAATCAATTTTTGACTGATATATTTATAACACAGATAAAGATTCATACAAATCTATGAAAAAAAATGTTTTTTACGTAAATGTCCTTCTAGCACATCATATTGCTGATGATCTTACTTATAAGATTATTAGTGATCAAAAACCAGGAGTGGGAACGATAGTAAAAGCACCTTTAAG
>CACFYZ010000021.1 GCA_902570675.1 uncultured Pelagibacteraceae bacterium | reverse complement strand
CGGATGTTGTACCTGTAATTGCTACAGTTTTGCCTTCCATAGAAGGCAGTGAGTTGAATAAATCGTCAAAATATTTAGTATTTAGGTTAGGCTTCGTGTAAGTATTTTTCATATGCGAATTATTGTAAATTAAATAATGCTAATGGCAATGTTAGAAAATTATGAGAAAACTTGATCTTCATGGCTTTACGTTAGAAGAAGCTTACGAGGAGTTTACCGATTTTATCTATTCAGCTTATCAAGATGGAATTTCTAAAGTTGAAGTAATCACAGGCAAAAGTGGGAAAATTAGACAGGAATTTCCTCACTGGTCAGAAAGCAGTCATCAAATACAATATATTGAAACAAGTTGGCATGGTGGAAGCTTCATCGTAAAAATTGAAAAAAAGTACTAATTTATCATTTTGTCAATTTGGCAGTCTTCTATGCATTAAATTTTTTAGAATTGATAATATACATTATGTAGATTTTGATGGGTAACAACATATTTTCATTAAACCCCCTAATTAAGTTACCCATCAACAAAGGAGAAATGATATGAGATTATATTTTACTGCTGCATCTGTAATCATTGCTTTGCTCTTATCAAGCTTTGTTTTTCAGATAACTATTATTTAAATTATTGCTGAGCAATCATTTGCTTAATACCAGCAATTGCTTTTGCTGGATTGAGACCTTTAGGACAAGCCTGCGTGCAATTCATTATTGTATGGCAGCGATAAACCTTAAACGTATCATCAAGTTCTTTTAATCTTTCTTTACGCTCTTCGTCCCTACTGTCTTGTAACCACCTATAAGATTGAAGTAAAACCGCTGGACCAAGATATTTGTCACTGTTCCACCAATAGCTTGGACATGATGTTGAACAACACGCACATAAAATACATTCATAAAGACCGTCAAGTTTTTCACGCTCGCTCCTAGATTGGATATTCTCTTCGCTAGTTTCATTACGACCCTGTTTAATCAGCCATGGCTTAATTGATTTTAACTGCTTATAAAGGTTCTTCAAATTAGTTACCAAATCTTTAATCACAGGCATATGTGGTAAGGGATATATTTTTACATCCCCTTTGACATCAGCAATAGCTTTAGTACAAGCAAGTGTATTAGTTCCATCAATATTCATTGCGCATGAACCACAGATACCTTCACGACAAGATCGTCTAAAAGTAAGTGATGTATCTATTTCGTTTTTGATTTTCATGACTGCATCTAGAACCATTGGACCACAGTCATTAAGGTCAACCTCATATGTATCTACTCTGGGATTTTTTTCGTCATCAGGAGACCAGCGATAAACTCTAAAGTTTTTTATATTATTACTTTTAGAAGAAGTTTTATAGTAATCGCCTTCGACAAGTTTTGAATTATCAGGCAAATTAAATTGAACCATTAATATACTCTGGCTTTTGGCTCTATATACTTAACTTCATTAGATAATGTATATTCATGAACTGATCGATAATCTAATTGACACTCATTATTGTATAGCCACGACATAGTATGTTTCATCCAATTTTTATCGTCTCTTTCTTGAAAGTCTTCCCGAGCATGAGCGCCACGGCTTTCTTTTCTATTTAATGCTGAATTCATTGTAACAACTGCTTGGGCAATTAAATTTTTATACTCTAGTGTTTCTAATAAATCTGTATTCCAAATAAGAGATGTATCTTTTATTTTAATATTTTCAGAATTTAACCAAGTTTCCTCAATGAGCTTCTTTCCTTCAGACATAATTTCGTCATCTCTAAAGACTGCACAATGTTTCTGCATTACTCTTTGCATTTGAGACCTTAGTTCTGCGGTAGATACATCACCGTTTGAATTTCTTGTCCCGTCAAATCTAGAAATCACCTCATCAATTACTCCCTGAGGTATTTCTTTATTAGGTTTATTTTTAGGAACAACATCGTTTATTCTGTCTGCCGCCGCTTTACCAAACACTACTAGATCTATGAGAGAATTAGACCCGAGCCTATTTGCCCCATGAACACTAACACATGCTGCCTCACCTACAGCCATTAATCCTTCTACAACTGTTTCATCACCTTTAACTAAATTCATCACCTCACCATGAAAATTGGTTGGTATTCCACCCATGTTATAATGGACAGTTGGTATAATCGGGATTGGTTCTTTAGTAACATCTACGCCAGCAAAAACTTTAGCTGACTCAGAAATGCCGGGTAGTCTCTCCTCTAAAATATTAGAGTCAATGTGGTCAAGGTGTAAGTATGCATGGTCTTTTTCTTTTCCAACACCCCTGCCTTCTAATATTTCCTTTGTAATAGATCTAGAGACAACGTCTCTTGAAGCAAGATCCTTGGCTGAGGGCGCATACCTCTCCATAAATCTCTCACCTTCACTGTTGACTAGATAGCCACCTTCACCTCTAGCTCCTTCAGTAATTAAACATCCTACTCCATAAACACCTGTTGGATGAAATTGAACAAATTCCATATCTTGAAGGGGGAGTCCTGCCCTTAGTACCATAGCATTGCCATCGCCAGTACATGTATGTGCTGACGTTGCAGAAAAGTAAACTCTTCCATAGCCACCAGAAGCTAGAACAGTTTGTTTTGCGTTAAATACATGCAGCTTACCGTCCTCTAAACACCACGCAACCACACCTCTGCATTCCCCATTAACCATGAGTAAATCAAGAACAAAATATTCTATATAATAGTCAACATCATGTTTAAGTGATTGACCGTATAATGTGTGTATTATGGCGTGACCAGTTCTGTCAGCCGCCGCACATGTTCGTTGAGCAGTTCCTTCTCCATAGTTTTTAGTCATTCCACCAAAAGCTCTCTGATAGATTTTACCATCTTCAGTTCGACTAAATGGAACTCCATAATCTTCCAATTCTAAAACTGCTTTTGGCGCATTCTTACACAAATATTCAATTGCGTCTTGATCACCAAGCCAATCTGAGCCTTTAACTGTATCATACATATGCCAACGCCAATCATCGTCACCCATATTTCCTAGCGCCGCCGATATACCGCCTTGAGCGGCGACTGTATGACTTCTTGTTGGAAATACTTTCGAAATACAAGCTGTCTTATAGCCATTTTCAACGGCTCCGACTGTGGCTCTTAATCCTGAGCCACCCGCTCCAACAACAACAACGTCATAATCATGATATTCAATTTCGTAATTCATTATTTAACTCAACAATATTAAGAGAAGTGATAGACATACAAAGATTAATATAAATATAAAAAACGCAAAAATTAATGTTTGAAATAACTTTCTATAAAATACATCGTGAACATAATCCTCTAAGATCTCATTCACTCCTACCTTCATATGAATTAGGCCCAAAATCGTAAAAATCAATATAAACCCAATAGATCTGGAACTTGATAAATCCTCTAAAATCCCTTCGTATGATAGTCTTGTAAACTCATACACCTTATAAAAAAGGTATATGATCAAAGGTATCAGAAGAATGGTGCTCCATCTGTGGATTTTCCAGGCGTTCTTTGCTGATTCCATGCTATATTACCCCAGTTATTAAGAGCCAAAATATAACAGTCAGCAAGAGAGTAAATATAATTGTGAACCAACCTGTCAGTTTGGCAGTATTTAAGTCTAATCCATAACCTGAGTCCCAAAAGAGATGTCTTATGCAGTTAGAAAAATAAAACAAATATGAGAAAGATAATCCAATTAAAAGTGTTCTTAAAAATACATTATTCAAAATATTATTAATAAACATGAAAAACTCTTCACTTACACCAATAGAAAATAAAATTAAAATTAAAATGACTGCACCTAATGAAGAGACAACGCCTGTAATTCGATGCAATATGGATAATACAGATGTGATTTGCCACCTATAAATTTGAAGATGGGGTGATAACGGATTATTCATTAGTATAGTTATTTATACCAAAAAGAGAGAGATTAAACGATAGTTTATATTTTTCTTGGCACCAATGCCCAATAATCAAGACTTAACAGAACTGATTGGTCAAATCTTTTATTCATATCTTGATGTTGAAACTGGTAAGCCTGAGCATCGCCAATACCATTAGTTCTAACTCTTATGGCGCCTAAAGATTCTGAAATAACAATTTTATCTAGAATTTGACTCCAAGCAAAAACTGTAGTTCCAGCAAAACAAGGTGAAGCATGTGTTCCACCATTGATAGCAATTATTTTAAATGCATTTGATAAACCATTAAAAGAGAGCGCTCTAGTTAAACTGATTACATGACCTCCATAGACAATTCTTTTCCCAAATCTTCCACCCTTTTCTATAAAATGATTAAAGTGAACTTTAGCATTATTTTGATAGAGTTTTGTCGCCATCATGTGCTCAGCTTCTTCAACTGTCATACCATCTATATGGTTAATTTTTTCGTTAATACTGTAATCATCAAAGCATAGATCAGAGCCTGCAGCTTGGAAGTCGTAATTTAGACAATTGATTTTATAACTCTCAGCGATTGACTTCACATCTTCATTCGATAACTCAGATTTTAGCTCTGGAATTTTTAGATCAACTTTTTCTAATTTTTTATTCTTCTTTCTGACCATAACCCACCGCTTGTAATCAATAACCACCTCATCATTCTGATTAGTTCCAATTGAATGAACATATACAACTCCATTTTCACCATTGGAGTTCTCTTTTATTCCAATAACTTCTGAGTTTGAGCTTATTGTATCACCTGGGTAAGCAGGTTTTAAAAACTTACATTCTGCATATCCTAAATTGGCTATCGCATTCAACGATATATCAGGTACAGTTTTTCCAAAGGCAATGTTAAATAATAAAAAGTCGTCAACTGGCGATTTCTCAAACGACAATCCTTTTGCAAATTCAGAAGAAGAATGAAGTGCATATCTCGATCCATATAAAGCTGTATAAAGAGCGCAATCACCTTCTGTTATGGTTCTGGGTGTGGCATGCACAATTTTCTGACCCATTTTAAAGTTTTCAAAAAAATTACCAATTTTATATTTGCTGAAAGATGTCTGTGCGATTTGAGATTGCTCTTTTTCCTCTACACTGTTTACTAACACTTCTGCTTCAATTATTCGTCTCGCATGAGCTACGTGCAATTCCTCAATTTGACTTCCTTCAAATGTTATTACACCAATTTTAGGATCTTTTTTTCTTGCTTCCTCGAATGCTGATACAATTCTTTTTGCTTTATCTAATTGATCAGGAGTAGGGGTAAAGATTTTATTACATATCTGTATTTGTCCAGGGTGAATAAGAGTTTTGCCATCAAATCCTAAACCATGACTGTATATGCATTCTTCTTCAAATCCATTACTATCCCTAATATCATTGAATACACCATCTAGTATGGATAATTTGAATGCCTTACTCGCCATCATACATTTTTCAAAACTTGTAACTAATCCTGTTCTTTTCAATTCTGGTTCTAATCCAAGTTCTGTTGAAAGATCATTCGTACCCATCACAAAACATTTTAAAAACTTAGATGACTTTGCAATATCGTAGGCATTGACGATTGATAAGGCTGTTTCCATCATTGCCCAAATTTTAATATTTTTTGATTTGACAGATTGCTCATAAGATTTCACATCTTTTGCTTCATTTACCTTAGGTATTAAAATTGCGTCAGGTGAACATTTTTCAAGAATTTTCAAATCTTTTTTACCCTCGACAGTTTCAAGTGAATTAACACGCAATACTTGCTCTTTATTTTTATTAACGCCTGAGTTGATAATTTTAATTATTTCTTCTCTTGCTTTTTCTTTTGCTGACAGTGCAACGGAATCTTCAAGATCATAAATCAATGCATCCACATCTAATGTGCTACTTTTCTTTAACGCCTTATGATTTGATCCTGGTACATACAGGACACTTCTTCTCGGTTTTCTTATATCTTTTCTCATTAACTTAAGTGATCCTCGATTAATTTTTCTGCAATTTGAATTGTATTAAGGGCAGCGCCTTTTCTCAAATTATCAGATACTACCCACATCGATAAACTATTTTTTGTTGATGTATCCTTTCTTATTCTTGATACATAAGTATCATCATTTCCTGCACATTCTTTTGGAGTAACATAACCACCATCCTCTCTCTGATCTAACAAAGTACATCCGGAAGCATTTTTTAGTGCTTTTCTGGCTTCTTCAACTGTAACCTTTTCTGAAAATTCAACATGAACAGCTTCGGAATGACCAATGAATACTGGTACTCTTACACAAGTCGCACTAAAATTTATATTTTTATCTAAAATCTTATTTGTTTCTTGTCTCATTTTTAATTCTTCTTTTGTATAACCATCCTCCATAAATTTATCAATATGCGGAATGACATTGAATGCAATTGGTTTTGTAAATTTAACATTATCTTTTATTTCTTCAGAAAACATATCTTTTGTTTGCTCAAACAATTCATCCATTCCATCTTTACCTGCTCCTGAAACAGATTGATAAGTTGATACAATCACTTTTTTTATTTTTGATATTTCATGTAAAGGCTTTAATGCCATCACTAATTGAATTGTAGAGCAATTAGGATTAGCAATGATGTTTCTTTTTTTATATTGTTTTATCTCATCTGAATTAACTTCAGGAACAATCAATGGAATATCGTTGTCCATTCTGAAGTAGCTTGAATTATCAATAACAATACACCCTTTGTCTGCAAATTTAGGAGCCCATTCTTTTGATGTGTTTGCTCCAGCAGAAAAAAGCGCTATTTGAACTTTTGAAGAATCAAATTTTTCTATCGACTCAACTATCAACTTCTGATCTCCATACTCAATCTCAATGCCTTCACTTTTTTTAGATGCTACAGGAAAGATTTTAGAAGCATCATATTTTTTTTCCGAAAGAATACTTAACATTTCTCTCCCAACATTTCCTGTTGCACCAACTATTGCTATATTAAAATTCATAATTTAAAATTATTTCTGAGTTGATTTAGTATTTGG
>CACFYZ010000020.1 GCA_902570675.1 uncultured Pelagibacteraceae bacterium | reverse complement strand
GATTACTCCGAAAGGTATAGAGCCTATAATGTAAGAAAATAAAACAATTACAAGAACTTCAGAAATCATCTAATCAAGTAAAATTGCTAGGCAAGCCATTCTGATAGCGACACCATTTTCTACCTGTTCATTAATCACTGATTTATTCACATCATCAGCTAAGGAACTCTCGATCTCCACATCTCTATTGATAGGCCCAGGATGCATTACAAGAACATCTTTTTTTGCAATTTTTAATCTTTCTGATGAAAGACCATATTTTATGAAATAATCTTCTGTACTTGGTAATTCGGTATCTAAGATTCTCTCATTTTGAATTCTGAGCATCATTACTATGTCAGAATTATTTATTCCCTTGTCTAGATCGTTAAATGTCTCAACTTTATATTTATGTAAGTCACTAGGTTCAAAATATTTTGGAAAAACAAATCTTACAGTAGATCCCATTTTTTTTAACAAATAGTAATTTGATCTCGCAACACGACTATGTTCTAGGTCTCCACATATTGAAACCGTAAGATCTTTTAAGGTTTTTTTATGACTAAGAATTGTAAATGCATCAAGTAATGCTTGAGTGGGGTGTTCATTTATACCTTCACCAGCATTGATTACAGGACAATTCAAGAGATTTGAGATTTTTTCTGCGGAATTATCTTCACTGTGTCTAATTATAACTAGATCAGGACTCATGGCTCCTATGGTTTGAGCTGTATCAAATAACGTCTCACCCTTTCTCAGAGATGAGCCTTGAATATTCATATTAACTACGTCAGCTCCCAATCGTTTAGCTGCGATTTCAAAGGATATTAATGTTCTTGTAGAAGGTTCAAAAAAAAGATTAATCACTGTTCGCCCAGTAAGGATTGGGTAGTTTTTATTTTTTTCTTTATTCTTTAGCTTAAAATAAATTCCAAGCTCTAAAATTTTATTTATATCTTCTACCGAGAGATATTTTATTCCTAATAGATGCTTTTGACTTATTTTGGGTATCTTAATATCACTAGACATCAATATTTATTCTTCATTATATAATTTATTGCACCTTCTAAGATAAATGCTGCAGCTAGGTTATCAATGTCTTTTTTAGCCTGTTTTTTTTTAGACCTGCTTTTTTCATTTTTCTCATAATTTCTTTCAACAGCAACTGTAGACAGCCTTTCATCCCAAAAAGCATATTTGATGTTTATTTTACTACACATCAATTCAGCTTTATCTCTAACAGACTGCGCACTTTTTCCTTCTGTTCCATCCATATTTTTTGGGAGCCCAAATATAATTCCTATTATATTGTATTCTGAGATCATACTTTTTAGTATATCAATGACATTACTCAATTTATCTTCACTGATAGTTCTTAAAGGCAAGGCACCATCTAAACGATGAGTTGAGATTGAAACGCCGATCCTTTTTTTACCCAGATCTAATCCCATAATTCTTTTTTGATTCAAAAGAAATGGTTTGAATTCATGTAAATCATCTACTTTGTTTGTTGAATTAAGCATTTTTTATATGTATATCATAGATTGTTTAATGCTTATATATTAGAAAAATATGGAATTTGATAAAGACAGTCTTTACAAATTAGGAAAGTTATCAAAAATTCAGATTGATGATAGTAAGTTAGAGTCATTATCTTCAGATCTTGCTTCAATTATAAAGTTTATAGACAGATTAAAAAGTATCGATACAGAAAATGTTGATCCTACGTCAAATTCGTTAGATCAATCATTGGTTATGAGAGAAGATATTGCTTCGGATGTGAATACAGCTGATGAAATCTTAGAGAATGCTCCACAGAATGAGTTAGACTTTTTTTCTGTCCCAAAAGTAATTGAATAACGTCATGAAAATAAATTTAAATTTTATAGAAGCATGTAGTCTTCTTGAAAAAAATGAAACTACATCAGTTGAGCTTACAAAGATTTATTTAAAAAATATCAAAGAAGCAAAAGAACTTAACTGTTTTAATACTATTTCGGCAGAGCAAGCTTTAGATGATGCAGAAAAATCAGATATTAGACGTAAACAAGGAAAGCTAAAAAGTCGATTTGATGGCATACCCATAGGAGTTAAAGACTTATTTTGTACTAAGAATATTAAAACAACAGCCTCAAGTAAGATTTTATCAAATTTCATACCGTCTTATGAGTCTACTGTTACACAAAATTGTATTGACGCAGGTTTAATCAGCTTAGGTAAATTAAATTGTGATGAGTTTGCAATGGGTTCAACAAATAAAACAAGTTTTTATGGCCCTGTTACAAATCCATGGAAGTCAAACAAATCAGAAGCAAAACTTGTACCTGGTGGATCATCAGGTGGTTCAGCAGCAGCAGTTGCGGCTGATTTATGCGTCGTATCTCTAGGAACAGACACAGGAGGTTCAATTAGACAGCCTGCCTCATTTACAGGAACAGTCGGACTAAAGCCAACTTATGGAAGGGTTTCAAGATGGGGTATCATAGCTTTTGCATCATCACTGGATCAAGCAGGCCCAATTACTAAAACTGTTGAGGACGCTGCAGCTTTATTAGAAATTATTGCAGGACACGACCCTAAAGACTCAACTTCATCTATAAAAGAAAAGGAGAGCTTTCTCGATAATTTAAATAGTTCAGTTAAAGGAATTAAAATTGGAATTCCAAAAGAGTTTAAAAGTGACGGCCTTCCTGTTAGCACTCAAAAAGCATGGGATGACTGTAAGAAATTGCTTCAATCTAATGGTGCTGAATTAATTGATATAAGTCTTCCACATACAATGGACGCTTTGCCAACTTATTATATTATTGCTCCAGCGGAAGCATCTTCTAATCTCGCAAGATATGATGGTGTGAGATTTGGAATAAGAGAAGAAGGTGAAAACCTCATTGAAATGTATGAAAAAACCAGATCTATTGGTTTTGGAGATGAAGTAAAAAGAAGGATATTAATAGGAACTTACGTTTTATCTTCTGGTTACTATGACGCCTATTATATAAAGGCTCAAAAAATAAGATCACTAATTAAGAATGATTTTAATCAAGCGTTTGAAAAAGTAGATGCCATCCTAACGCCATCAACTCCATCAACAGCTTTCGAAATTGAAAATGAACCAAATGATCCTGTTCAAACATATTTAAATGACGTATTCACGGTCCCTATCAACCTTGCTGGTATACCAGCAATATCTATTCCTTTTACTAATGATGAAAATAATTTACCGATTGGCCTTCAATTAATTACAAATTCATTTGAGGAGCAAAAGTTATTAAATATTGCAAAAAATGTACAGGATACTATTAACTATAAATCCGTGCCTAAAAATTGGTGGAAATCATGATTAACGGTTGGGAATTAGTAATAGGAATAGAAATTCATGCTCAAATAAAGTCAAATTCTAAATTATTTTCATCTTCTTCAACTAAATTTGGTTCTGGTCCAAATAGTCAAGTCAGTCTTGTGGACGCCGCAATGCCTGGCATGTTGCCAGTTATTAATAAATTTTGTGTAGAGCAAGCAGTACGATCAGGAATTGGATTAAATGCTAAAATTAATAATAAATCTATCTTTGATCGCAAAAATTATTTTTACCAGGATTTACCTCAAGGATATCAAATATCTCAATTTAAGGATCCCATTGTAGGAAATGGGTTTATTGAAATTGACTCAGAAGGTCAACCAAAAAAGATTGGCATTGAAAGATTGCATCTTGAACAAGATGCAGGAAAAAGTTTGCATGATCAAGATCCAAAATTTACTTTCGTAGATTTAAATCGTTCCGGAATTGCTTTAATGGAAATTGTTTCTATGCCTGACATGAAATCAGCGGACGAAGCAGTGGAATATGTAAAGAAGGTACGTTCCATATTGCGTTACCTTGATACTTGTGACGGCAATATGGAACAAGGTTCACTGAGAGCCGATGTGAATGTGTCTGTAAATAAACCAGGGGAAGCTTTAGGAACAAGGTGTGAAATTAAAAATTTAAATTCATTTAAATATATTCACTCGGCGATTATTTATGAAGCAAAAAGGCAAATAAAAGCAATCGAGTCTGGTGAAAATATTATTCAAGAAACTAGGCTGTATAATATTGATACTGGGGAAACGCGATCAATGCGATCAAAAGAAGATGCGCACGATTATAGATACTTTCCTGATCCAGATTTATTACCACTTGTGCTTGAGGATAACTGGATTAAAAAAATTAAAAGTTCTATTCCAGAATTACCTGATAAGAAAAAAGAGAGGTTTATTAAAGAATATGGACTCAGCGAATATGACTCTAGTGTAATTGTATCTGACAAATCAACCAGTGACTATTTTGAAAAAGTTGTCCAAGATCGAAACCCTAAACTAGTTACTACATGGGTAACAAGCGAACTATTTTCTATTTTAAATAAAAAAAACCTATCTATCGATGAAAGTCCCATACCGCCTAATCAACTAGGAGATTTAATTGATTACATTGATAGTGGTAAAATTTCTAGTCGTCAGGCAAAAGATATATTTGAGGAAATGTGTGAAACAGGAGAGACCGCACAAAACATTATAAATGAAAAAGGATTGTCTCAGATAAGTGATGAAAGCGAACTAAAGAAATTAGTTGAAAGTGTCTTATCTTTAAATCCTGAAAATGTCGAAAAATATAAGAATGGAAAAGATAAACTATTTGGTTTTTTTGTAGGTGAGGCTATGAAGCTCTCAAAGGGGAAAGCAAACCCAAAAATTTTAAATGAACTATTAAAAAGTAAATTAAATTCTTAGATTAATTAGAATATTTATAGTACTAATCTATCTATCGGAGAGATGGGTGAGTGGTTGAAACCGGCTCCCTGCTAAGGAGTTGTACGGGCTTATACCCGTACCGAGGGTTCGAATCCCTCTCTCTCCGCCAGAATTTATAAGCTATTCTTAATTTTTCTTACCGGTTTTATTATTGAGTTACCTCCAACATAAGCTCTTTCCAGATTATCTGTTAGAGACAATTTTGTTTTTCTTAAATCGTTATAGATAAATTCATAAACTTGAATATTTTCCATAACTCTTTGAACATAATTTCTTGTTTCTTTAAATGGAATAAGCTCGATCCAGTTTTCGCTAGAAATATCATCTTTTCTCGGATCTCCATATTTTTTAATCCATCTAGATACGCGAGATTCACCAGCATTGTAAGCAGCTAATGAAAGAATGTATGAACCATTATAATTATTTAGTAACTTATCTAGATAGGCACTACCAAGTATCATATTATAGGCAGGATTTTCTGTAAGCTTAGATTTTGTATATTTTAAATTTAATCCCATTGAAATACGCTTAGCAGTATACGGCATCAATTGCATTAAGCCTTTCGCTCCTGCATAACTTCCAGCCTCAGGATCAAATTGGCTTTCTTGTCTAATTAAAGAATTTATTAATTCTTGTTCTGGGAATATTATTTTTTCAAAAGTTGGCTTTTCGACGGTTGGAAAACTCAGAGGATGAAGTATCGTGGTATTGTAATAAAGTATTTTACCTGCTTGAACTGCAAAATCATGTCGTTCAATTTCATTTGCTATTCTTACTGAATCAATGGCTGTTTCTATATCATTCCTATTGGCTAAATCCCAAATGAATTTTTTTACATAAATTGAAACGTCAAATTCATTTAACAATGAGATAGCAAGATAAATTTCTCTATTTTTTACAATTGTTGTATTACTCACATTTATACTGTTTGTAGTAATTGGCATGAACTCAGTCTTTTCGTTTAGTTTTGACATAGATAATTGGCCGTAAAAAGTTAGACTATAATTTGATGATAAACGAAACCAATTTTGTGAATCCTCAAAATTTCCAATGGATTCAAGAGATTTGGCAATCCAGTAAGAAGCTCTCGCTTTTGAAATTGGTCTAGTTGAAATATTCCAAATATTCGAAAAATGAAGATATGCTGACTCTGGATTATTTAAAAATACAAAACTAATCCATCCCGCTAGCCATTCAGCTTCAGCAATATCTTTACTGCTATCGAGACCGTGATTGACTGCAAGTTTATAAGCTTGTTCATATTGATGATTATCTATCAATTTTCGAATAAGAAAATTTTTTTTGTCCCAAAATTTATCTGGCCTAACTAATTTATTTGGGTCAGTCTTATTAATCTCAATTAATAGTTTTAAGGCACTATCATATTTTCTTTTTTTTAATCTCCAATTTATACGGTCATGGACAAGACCTGGATCATTAAGAAGATTTTTGGGTACCTTCCTAATTAAATTATCTACTCCTCCAGCAAATGAAATTAAACCAATTCTGGCTTCAAATAATTTTTGATAATCTTTTTCAACATATTTTACCAATCTTGATGCGGTTCTATATTTTCCCTCCCATAAAAGTTTATCTATCCTTTTTTTATGATTTTCCTGATCTAAAATATCTTTATAATTTTTTATAATTCTAGCTTGTTCGTTTCTTGTAAAATTTCCATTCACATATCCTCTTGTAATATACTTTTTCCCCTCCTCAGAATTGTCGTCATTTAAATATGCATTACCTAAAAATATATTCCCCCATCCAGTTTCTGGTTCTTTATTAGAGAAAAATCTTTTTATTTGAGCTAGATCAGTATTGTAATTAATTTTTGACTCGGCATTGATATTAATTTTATTCATCTCTGGCCAATTAGAATTATTTTGTATGTATCGAAGATAATCCTCAAAAGATAAATCGTTTGCACTGTTATAATATCGTATCCAATCAATTGTTCTTTTTGCAGTTTCATTATTTATATTTTGTTTAATTCCCTCAACTCGTTCCCACTTATACTCGTTAGCTTTTTCAAGTGCCAATTCAAATAATTGAACATCTTTATTACTTAATAATTGAGATAATGATGGCTGATCAGGCTTTTTTATAGGAGTAATTGAATTAAAATATTTATTTTTTGCGTCAACGATTTTCCTTTTTAAGGGCAGAACATCTGCAATTAACACTGAAGAAGATGTAAAAATGACTGAAAGTACAATGATAATTATCTTTTTCACTACCAATCTCTATTGTTTGGCTGGAGTATATATGATTTATTGTTTTTTAAATTATTAAAAATGCTAAAGTAAATTTTATGTTTAAAGGATCGCATACAGCTCTTATTACGCCTTTTAAAAACAATGAAATAGATGAAAAATCATTCAGATCATTAATAGATTTTCAGATTTATGAAGGAATTCATGGTCTTGTTCCTGTTGGAACAACTGGAGAGTCACCTACTCTTAGTCATATTGAACACAAAAAAGCAGTGGAGATTTGTATCGATCAAGTTGCGGGA
>CACFYZ010000019.1 GCA_902570675.1 uncultured Pelagibacteraceae bacterium | reverse complement strand
TAGAGATAATAGAGAAGAAAATATTGATTTGTTTAGCGAACCAAATATTCATCAAATAGAGGCAACTCAATCTCTAACTGATGAAGATTTAGAGCAAGAAGAAGAAACAAATCAAGATCTTCTTGAAATACCATCATTCTTAAGAAGACAGAATAAATGAATGAAGAAAGAATTGGTCATAAGTCAGTTCTTTTAGATGAGGTAATAAAATTAATTAATCCCAAATCAAATGAAATATATTTTGATACAACATTTGGAGACGGTGGTTATGCAAAAAAAATTCTTGACGCTTGTGATTGCAAAGTCATAGCAATCGATCGCGATCCAAATGTAAAAGAAAGGGCTAAAGAATATGAAAAAAAATATGGTGAAAGATTTATTTTCTTCAATGCTAGATTTAGTCAGATCAATGAAGTTATGGAAAAAGCAAAAGAAGAAAAAATTAACGGTTTCGTATTTGATATAGGTGTTTCTTCAATGCAATTAGATAATGCAAACAGGGGCTTTTCATTTATGAAAGATGGTCCGCTAGATATGAGAATGAGTAGTCAAGGTTTGACAGCTTCCTCCGTTGTTAATTCAAAATCTGTAAATGAACTTGCAGATATAATTTATCATTATGGAGATGAGAGAAATTCTAGAAAGATAGCAAAAAATATTGATAAATTTCGCAAATCAAAAGAAATAAATAGTACTTTGGAACTTGCTAATATTGTGAAGCAATCATTTCCCAATAAATACTTCAAAAAACATCCTGCAACAAAAACATTTCAAGCACTAAGAATGTATGTAAATAGTGAAATAGAAGAGCTTCATCAAGGCGTAAATTTAGCAGTCAAACACTTAAAACAATATGGAAAGCTGTGTGTAGTTTCTTTTCACTCAATAGAAGATAGATTAGTAAAAAATTTTATGTCAATTATTGAGCCAAATTCCAATACTAAAAAAATAATTAAACCATCGAAGAAGGAAGTAGAAATTAACCCTCGAGCAAGATCAGCAAAACTAAGGTTTACTGAATTAAATAATAGCGAATATCAATTCGTATCAATAAATGATTTAGGATTCGAGTACTAATGATAAATAAGTTTTTAAAAATCTTTTCCATCTTTATTTTGTTGAGTGGACTGATCGCTATAATGGTAATCAAAAATATTTCAGCTGAAAAACAAAAATATATAAATCAATTAGAATTATCTCTTAGAGAAGAGCAAGAAAAAAATCAATTATACCAAATAGAATGGGAGCATATGATTTCTCCTCTTAATTTAAAGAAAATTTCTGAGATGATATTAACAAATGATTATACAAAATATTTTGTTGTACTAGATAAAGACGAAATTGATAAAAATAATAATTCTTTTCAAGATATAATTACAATTGATCAGCCAGTAAGTGTAATCATGAAACCTGCTAGATAGACCTCTTTTGTGAAAAAGAGAAAGAAATCGCTAAAAAAAAAATTTGATATTTATCAAAAAAGCTTCTCCTTCACTCATCGTTATAATGCTGAGAAATTTGCTTTAGACAAAATTAAACTTCTAAAAAATAATTTTGCTCTCAAAATAAATAATCGACTAATTTTGGCATCAATTATATTTAGTAGCTTATTTATTGCCGTTACTATTAAAATGATAGAAATAAATTTATTTTATGTTGAGAAAGGTAAATTATTTGTCTCATCTGAAATTGATGAACGTGGAAATATTTACGATCGTAATAATTCATCATTAACTGCCAATCTATTAACCTCACATATCTCAATTAATCCAAAAAAAATTTATGACAAGGAAAGGTTCATTAGTAAAGTCTCAGGACTGAATACCACAGTAAATGCTAAAGAAATTAGAGAATCAATTGAGAAAGGGCAGTTTTTTTGGATTAAAAAAAACGCTGTACCTGCAGAGATTCAAAAATTTATTGATTTAGGTGAAACAGGGATTGAGTTTCACGATGTACATAAAAGAAAATATCTTCATAGTGAGCTATTTAGTCATTTAATTGGTAAAGTTGATCTTGATAATGAGGGGATATCCGGCATTGAAAAGTCTTATAATTATACTCTTAAAAGTGAAGCCAAAAAAGATCTAGTCACTTCACTGGATTTAAGAGTGCAGTATATTGTTAGAGATGAAATTGTCTCAGCAATGAAGTTGTATAGAGCATCTGGCGGTTCAGGTCTTGTTATGGATGTCAATAATGGCGAAATTTTATCGATGGTATCACTACCAGACTTTGATCCTAATAGTAAAATTACTAAAGACAGTCATTTATTTAATAAAAATACACTTGGAGTCTATGAATTTGGTTCAGTAATGAAAATATTCACAACAGCAATTGGTATAGAAGAGGATATATTTCATCCGAGTACTCAGTATCCAATAAGTGATTTTATTTATGTTGGTAAGCACAGAGTAAATGATGTTCATAGACCTTGCGAAAAAAAAAACTTGTTCAGTTGAAGAAATTTTTGTTCATTCTTCTAATGTTGGTTCAATAAAGATGATAAGAGATATTGGACAAGATATGCAGAAAGAATACTTATCTCGACTAGGTCTTTTCAATTCAGTAAATATAAATATACCAGAGAAGGCTGTGCCAATCGTACCTGAACCTTGGAGAATGGTAAATACAGAGTCCATTTCTTATGGATATGGATTATCAATTTCTCCACTCCATTTAGCTATTGCAACATCATCTGTAATTAATGGTGGATATCTTATAGATCCAACTATTATTAAAACTAGTAGTGAAACAGCTTATATAAAAAAGGTATTCTCAGATCGCACAAGCGAAGTTATGAGATACTTATTAAGTAGAGTTGTAGATGAAGGCACTGCAAAAGATGCTTTTGGTAAAAATGCTGATAGAGCATATACAATTGATGAAAAATTTAAGTATATAGTTGGAGGCAAAACTGGTACAGCGCGCAAGATTAATAATAAAACTTATGTAAATGAAAAAATGACAACATTTATATCGGCATTTCCAATTCATAAGCCAAAGTACCTAATATTAATTTCTTTAGATGATCCTAAGGGTATTAATGGAGAATATGGAAGTCCGTATAACACATGGAATTGGACTGATGCAGGTTGGAACGCAGCAAGAGTCTCAAGACAAATTATTGACAGAATAAGCCCAATTTTAGACACAAAAAGTAAATACTTACCAGGTGATAATATTTTAATAAATACATCACTTGAATAAATGACTCAGAGTTTACTTTTAAAAAAAATCCATTCTGATGGAATTAAATTTAATGGAGTTTCCTCGGATACAAGAACTCTAGTAAAGGGTAACTTATTTTTTGCTATAAAAGGCAGTAATTCTGATGGTCTAAATTATATAGATCATGCCTACAGAAAAGATGCCTCAGCCGTCGTTATTTCTAATCGAAAAAAAATATCTAACATTTCTGAGCGTTTACCAATATATATTGTTAAGGATGTAAGAAAAGAATTTGCTATTGCAGCATTTTCAATAAATAAAAATAATATTACACATAAAATAGGAGTCACCGGAACTAACGGTAAAACATCAGTCACATTTTATATTAATTATATATTAGATAAAATTAATATTAAATCAGCGACAATTGGCACATTAGGAAATTCTGCTTTCAAAAAAAACAAAGGCAACCTTACCACGCCATCTTCACTAGACCTAGCCAGGCAGTTATCAGCTATTTATAGAAAAAAAATAGACCATGTATCAATTGAAGCTTCGAGTCATGGTTTAGATCAAAAGCGTTTTAGCGGATTACAATTTAATGTTGGAATACTCACTAATATTTCACGTGATCATCTTGACTATCATAAAACAATGGACAATTATATCTCGAGTAAGGCAAAACTATTTAATGATTATTTATCCCAAAATGCAAAGATAATAATAAATTCGGAAACTAAATATTTAACTCAGTTTCTAAAAAAAATTAAAAATTTAAAATCCAAAGAACTAATTTTATTTCAAAAAAATAATGACTTTAAACTTCTAAAATTAAATTTAAGAAAAAATGATGTAAATGTTAGTGTAATTATTAGTGGAAAAAAATTTAATTTAGTATTTTCTAATCTTCCATTATTTCAAATTAAAAACTTTTTAATTGCTGCTTCAGCAGTATCATGTATGGGTTACAACTTAGCAAACTTGTCTACAATATCTAAAAAATGTCCAAACGTCTCAGGAAGAATGGAATATGTAGGTCTATCTAAAAAGGGTGGTAAGGTATATGTCGATTTTGCTCATACTCCTGATGCGCTTTTAAATGTTTTAAAAGAAATTAAACAAACAAATCCCTCCAAAATCATTCTTATATTTGGTTGTGGCGGTGACAGAGATAAAGGAAAAAGATCTAAAATGGGTGTAATTGCAAAAAAATATGCCGATATTGTAATTGTAACTGATGATAATCCTCGTTATGAGGATGCAACTAAAATTAGGAAAGAAATTATTCAAAACTCAAATTTCTTTGTGGAAATAAGCAATAGAAAAAAAGCTATTAAGCATGGAATAAGCAAATTAGAAAAAAAATCTGTATTATTAATAGCTGGCAAAGGACATGAAAAAACTCAAATTATAAAAGGTAAAATTTATAATTTTAATGATGTTGTTGTAGCAAAAAAATTAATGAAACAAATATGAATTCTTCAATATCGTTAAAAGAGATAAATAAGTTCTTCAATCTTAAACTAAAAAAAATTCATATAAATGGTGCATCTATTGATACTCGATCTCTAAAGAAAGGAAATATTTTTTTTGCCTTAGAAGGTAATAACTTTGATGGGAATGACTTTATAAAAAGAGCAGAAAGCAAAGGTGCTTCTGTTGCAATTGTGAAGAGAATTGATCATTCTTCAAAACTTATTCAAATTAAAGTAAATAATACGCAAAAGGCACTAAGAGAGCTCGCCAGGTTTTATCGTTCATTATTGCAAACAAAGATTATCGGTATTACTGGAAGTGTAGGTAAAACTGGAACAAAAGACGCTATATCGAAATTATTAAATAATAAAAATTCAGTCTTTTGTTCAAAAAAATCATATAACAACCACATTGGATTACCAATTGAATTACTAAATATGCCAAAAAATTCCAAATATGGGTTTTTTGAGTTAGGTATGAATCATCCAGGGGAAATATCAAAACTTACAAAGATTCTTCAACCAGAAATTGCGATTATTCTTAATATAGAAAATGTTCATATAGGAAATTTTCATTCATTAAAGAAAATTGCTAAGGCTAAATCTGAAATCTTTAGTGCAACTAAAAGTGTAAAGCATTTAATCTTAAATAAGGATACCAATTACTTCACATTCATCAAGGATTTAGCTAATAAACACAAAATTAAACATGTATACGATTTAAGCACTAATGAAAATTCTTCTGCTTACTTTTGTAAAATTAACGAAAAAAAAAATACCATCAGTTTATCAGCAAGTGTTCTTCAAAATAAGAAAATAGATTTTAATATCAGAAAAGATCAGCACAATCTTATGGGTAATATTCTTGCAATTATAATTTGCTTCCAGATAATCGGTATAAATCCAAACGTTATAAAGGGTTTTAGGAATGTTTCATTTAGTCCTGGGCGTGGTAACGTCATTAAGAAATATTTTAATGGCTTTAAACAAATAGTTTATGATTTTACATATAATGCAAGTCCAGTATCGATGAAAGCCAATTTAGAAATGTTTGCTAAATTAAATAACAATGAACAAACATATATTGTTGGCGATATGAACGAATTAGGGAAAGCATCTAAAAAGTATCATAGAGAAATTCTTCATTACTTATTAAAGCTAAAATACAAAAACATAATTTTTGTCGGGCCAATTTTCTTTTCTTTAAGAAGTGTTATCAAAAAGAAAAATATTTTCTTCTTTCAAAACGTTAATGAAGTTATTTATAAAATAGATAAAATATTAAACTATGATTGTAATCTATTTATGAAAGGTTCAAATTCTATCAAACTAAATAAATTAATCTCATTTATGGGACAAACAAGAAAATGATTTTATTATTATTAGAATATTTTAATCTCTATAGCTTAGTAAATTTTTTTTCTTATTTAACTGTAAGAACGGGGTTTGCTTTATTTACTTCATTTCTTTTCATATTAATTTTTGGCCCATTATTAATTAATAAAATAAGCTCTTATCAATCAATCGGGCAACCAATAAGAAAAGATGGTCCAGAATCTCACTTAGTTGCTAAGAGGGGTACACCCACGATGGGTGGTATAATTGTTTTAGCTTCAATTGTTATATCAATCTTACTTTGGGTAAATCCAGAAAGTTATATCTCTTGGCCAGTCATATTTTTATTAATATCATTTGGCTTAATTGGCTTTATTGACGACTATACTAAAGTTAAAAACAAAACATCTGATGGCATATCAGCAAAATTAAGGATCACTTTGCAAATTATTGCATCCCTTCTATTCATTTATTGGATAACAACGTATCACGCGATTAGTATTGAACTATTATCTTTGCCATTTCTAAAAGATATTTTTATCAACTTAGGTCTTTTTGCTGTTCCATTTTGCTTACTTGTGATTGTAGGTTCTGCAAACGCTGTGAACTTAACTGATGGATTAGATGGTTTGGCTATAGTTCCAATAATGATTGTTTCGGCAACATTTGCCGTAATTTGTTATCTGGCAGGGAACATAATATTTTCTGAATATCTATACATCAATTACTTGCCTGGAGCAGGAGAATTAACTGTTCTCTGTGCTGCTATAATAGGATCTGCTTTAGGGTTCCTTTGGTACAATGCTCCTCCAGCAATGGTTTTTATGGGAGATACTGGGTCATTGTCTCTTGGAGCTACCCTTGGAGGTACAAGTGTACTCATAAAGCAAGAAATAGTATTAGCAATAGTTGGAGGTATTTTTGTTGCTGAGGCACTTTCAGTTATTCTTCAGGTAGGTTCATTTAAACTTACAAAAAGAAGAATATTTTTGATGGCACCTTTACACCATCATTTTGAAAAGATGGGCATTCCTGAGTCTAAGATTGTAATTCGATTTTGGATTGTAGCCATGATTTTAGCTCTTATAGGCCTTGCTACCTTGAAAATAAGATAGTTAATATGCTAAATTCAAATATATTTTCAAATCGCAAAATCCTGGTGATTGGAATGGGAAAAACAGGTCGTTCAATTAGTAATGCATTAATTAAAAGTAAGGCTAATGTTTTTGTTTGGGATGATAATAAAACAATTAGAAAAAATTTAAAAAATAAAGGCTATAATATTTTTAATAGTAAGAACTTAAAAAAAATTAATTTTATTGTACCAAGCCCAGGGATTCCCCTAAAAGGAAAAGATAAACACAAATTAATAAAAAAAACAATAAATCAAAATATAAAAATTGTTTCTGAACTTGATCTATTTCAAATATATTTAAATAAT
>CACFYZ010000018.1 GCA_902570675.1 uncultured Pelagibacteraceae bacterium | reverse complement strand
GAAAGTAATTCATCTTTAGACATACCATCACGAACTTCAGGAATATATTTTTTTGAATTACTACCAAAGATTTTATAAAGGTTTGATATTTTAATCTTTGTACTAATCACGTGAGCCAGACCTATGTTGTTGTAATCGCTTTCCAAATGATTGAGAAACACGATCAAATATTATTGCTAGCGCAACAATAGCAAGTCCATTTAGTAAGCCCATGGTAAAATATTGATTAGTAATTGCCTTTAATACTGGCTGGCCAAGTCCTTTTACACCAATCATTGAGGCTATAACAACCATTGCTAATGCCATCATGATTGTCTGGTTTATGCCTGCAAAAATGGTTGGTAGTGCCAGTGGCAATTGAACCCTAAACAATTTTTGTCTTTTACTAGCTCCAAATGCATCGGCTGCTTCTAGGACTTCTTTATCAACTTCTCTAATTCCTAGATCAGTTAATCTTATAATAGGAGGAATAGCATAAATAATTACTGCGAGTAAACCTGGGATTTTTCCGATTCCTAAAAGCATAACAACAGGTATCAAATAAACAAATGAAGGCATGGTTTGCATAACGTCAAGTATAGGTGTTATTGCTGCTCTAGCTCGGTCCGAGTTTGACATCGCAATACCTATTGGTATCCCTAAACCGATGGACATAAACGTGCATACTCCAATAATACTAACTGTGGACATGGTATCTTCCCACATTCCAAAGTAACCAATGAGAAGCAAAGCAAATAATGATCCAATTGTTAAATAAATACTTCTGCTGCCTAAATAAACTAAAACAAGAATAACTAGAATTACTATTGGCCAAGGTGAGCTTTGTAGTAGTTTTTCAAACCATACTAAAAAATATAGCACTGGATCAAATACTGCTTCAATTGCATCACCGTATTCTCTCGAGAAATTCCTGTAAGCTCCATCTACGGATTTCCTAAACATCCGAAGACTTTCCTTACTCATTTCAGGAAAAGTAATTAGTAATTCTGATAAATTCATTGAATATAATGCGGGCTGGTATCAGCCCGCAATATTATTTTTTTATAACGCTGCTTCTACTTTTGAACGTGCATCACTATCAACCCAGTTATGCCATTCAGTGTAATTTTCTAAGAAGTAAATTGCAGTATCTTCACCAGTTGCTTGATTATCGTCTTTCCAAGCAAGTAGGGAATTTACAGTTGAGTTTGGAAGTGCTCTTTTGGAGATATATTCCATTCCTGTAGCAGACTCATTTTTAAAATTGTCAGTAACAACTGTATAAACCTCAGATACAACCCACGCATTTGGCTGAGGGTTTGCACATTCAGCTTGAGAAGTACAAGTGTCCCATTCTTCTTTACTGTGAGGAACACCGAAGCTAAGTTTCTTCATTGGGTATTTACCAAGAACCGCCGTTGGGGCCCAATAGTAACCAAGCCAACCTTCACCTTTGTTATATGCAGCAGCTATTGAACCAGCAAGTGCGCCACCAGAACCTGGATCTACTAGTCTGAATCCCTTAGCCTCCATTCCGTATGCATTAAACAAATTGCCAGTGCTTATTTGACAGTTCCAGCCTGATGGGCAAGTATAAATTGCACCATTGCCCCCTTCTGGATGAGGAAATAGATCAGGTCGATCTAGTACATCATATACGGTTTGAATATCAGGATTTGCATCAGCCATATATTGAGGTATCCACCAACCTTCTTCACCAGTGTCAGACAGTACCTCAGCTGCATAATGCAAACGACCCTCACCTACTGCATTATCTAGAGCTATACGAACTGAATTAATCCAGAGTTCAGGTGCAACATCTGGCTCTCCTTTTTCCATCATCGATGTAGCTGTTGGCATAGTATCACCTGGAACAAGCTCCACATCACAACCATAGCCATTTTCAAGTATCATTTTGTCTACATGGGCAAACATTTCAGCAGATGCCCAATTCATTTCAGCAACTGTGATAGTGCCACATGCATTAGCTGTGGTCGTAAGTGACCCAAAACTAAATACAAAAACAACTGAAATGAGAATTTTGTTTAAAAATTTCATTAATTATTCTCCCAAATTTTATAATTCATTAACATTGAAACATATATATAAGAATGGTTCTAGCAAAAAAAATAATAAATTTTTATGCGGATTACCTAAGCCTGAGCAGGTTTACTGGAGTAAATTTCAATTAACGGCGCACTCATCACAAAAATCGCCCCTATAAATTCTCTAAAACTAATTATTTCGTTAGCAAGAAGATATGCAGAGATGACGCCAATTACAACTTCAAACATTAATAATATACCCGCTCTTCCTGGATCAACTTGATCCTGACCATAAGTAATAAGCCAATATCCCGGTAGTAGCCAAATAAATGAAAAAATAAGGACAATGAGTAAAGTATTTTTTAAAACATCAAAATTAAAACCAGACAGTATTTGTCCATCTGGCAAAAATGTTGCTAAGACTACAAAAAGTCCACCCATTAAAATAAAAACTGAAGTTCCAAAGTTTACATCAAGTTCTTCATTTATTCTGATTAACGTTGCACATATTGACCAAAGCAAACCTGATACAATACCAAATAAATCTGCTAGTGAGCTTGGCATAAAGTTTCCTTGATCAAGCCCTGTGATTATAAATAGGCCAATAAAGCCGGAAGAAATTGAAAAAAACCGGTAAATATTTAATGAAGCTCTCAAGAAAATAATTTCAATCAGCGTACTCCAGACTGCGGTTAAATAAAAAAAAATTAATACTCGTGCAACATTTCCTCTGAGCAGACCTTCGTTATAAAGACACATTGCAGCAGCTCCTGCGGTTGCAGCAATTATTGTGAGTATCAAATTTCGATTACTAAGAATATGAATATTTTTATAAGAAAAGAATAGTAAAAATATACCTGCGATAATGAAACTAAGTGTCAATGGTACAGCATTATTATTTGCGTAATCATTTAGTAATCGTAATGGATACCACCAGGTTCCCCACAATAAAGTAGAGAGAACTATTGCATAATTTGGGTTTAATTTTTTTAACATTATCTTATGTTGTACTATAATTATAATCTTTGGTAAAATTACTTATGCAAGTTAGTTCCTTTAATTACATTATCATTGGCGCTGGTAGTGCAGGATGTGTGCTTGCTAACAGACTTTCAGTAAACCCAGATATAAATGTTCTGTTAATAGAAGCTGGTCCATCGGATAAAACGTGGAAAACTTCTATGCCTGCAGCATTATTGTATACAATGCATGATCCAAAATACAATTATCTCTACGAAACGGATCCAGAGCCATACATGAACAATCGACGTATGTTTTGTCCAAGAGGTAAAATGCTTGGAGGAAGCTCCTCACATAATGGAATGGTTCATGTAAGAGGAAATGCTATGGATTTTGAAAATTGGGCTCAAAAAGATTTAAAATCTTGGAATTATAATAATGTGCTTCCGTACTTTAAGAAATCAGAGTCGATTTCAGGTTTAGATCCAAAATATAGAAGTGATAATGGACCACTAAAATTATCAAGATCTTCGGAGGGTAATGTTCTCAGCAAAGTTTATCTTGAAGCTGCTGAACAGGCTGGATATGAAATTAATAATGATATGAATGGTTATAAGCAAGAAGGTTTTGGCTTGATGGATACAACCATTTTTGGAGGAAAGAGACAAAGCACAAGTGTCACTTATCTCCATCCAATTATTAAAAGAAAAAATCTAAAAGTGATCACTAAAACTGTTGTGCATAAAATCATGATCGAAAATAATAAAGCTGTAGGTATTGAATATAGTCAAGGAGAGAGAAAAAAAGAGGTATACGCAGATAATGAAGTTATATTATCAGCTGGAGCAATAAACTCTCCACAGCTTTTAATGCTTTCAGGAGTTGGTCCCGCAGATCATCTTAAAAAATTAGATATTCTTGTTCATTGTAATTCAAAAGGAGTAGGCGAAAATCTACAAGATCATTTAGAAACTTATTTACAGTATGAATGTACAAAGCCAGTAACTTTATATACTTCCTATAATCCTCTCAAAATGGCTATGATTGGATTGGAATGGTTTGTTAATAAATCAGGTGTAGCAGCTTATTCAAATTTAGAAACTGGTGGTTTTATTCGAAGTAACGAAATGGTTGACTATCCAAATATTCAATACCATTTTTTTCCATCACTAGTTCTAGACCATGGAAGAAAGTCTCCTAATTCACATGCATTTCAAGCTCATGTCGGACCCATGAGGCCTACAAGTAGAGGTCACATTAAATTAAAATCAAAAAATCCATTAGCCTCCCCTATGATAAAGTTCAATTATATGCAAACTGAGCATGACTTAAAAGAAATGAGAGATGGCATAAAAATTGCTAGAGATATTTTTCATCAAAAAGCATTTGATGAATATAGGGGTGAAGAAATAAATCCTGGTCTTAGTTCAAAATCTGATAGTGATTTAAATGAATTTATTAAAAGTAAAGGTGATACAGCCTATCATCCATCCTGTACATGCAAAATGGGAAAAGATGAATTATCAGTAGTGGATGAAGAATTAAAAGTTTATGGAATTGATAATTTAAGAGTAGTTGATGCCTCTATTATGCCAAACATTATTACAGGCAATTTAAATGCAACAACTGTAATGATAGCAGAAAAAGCTTCAGATTTAATACTCAGAAAAGAGCTTAAAGCTGCTGAAGAAATTGATTTTTATAGAGCAACTCAGTAATTAACGACTTTTTCAATTTGATCATTAGATAAGTTGATAATTTCAATACGATCATCGCAAATAACTGCTAGTTTATCTTCACTCAAAGATATTACTCTTGTTTTTTCTTCTAAAAGATCACATTTTTTTATAGAATTTGTATTATCTATTGGACTGCTCGAGGATTTAAAAAAATCCATCTTGTATGATCTTTCAATTATAGTAGTAATTACAATTGTTGTACCAATAAGAATGAGAATTCCTAAAAATATTACAACGAAAAGCATTATTTTTTGATACATTGCTAACTCATAATGTTCTATCAAGTTAAAGTCAACCAGAAGAAAAATGAAGGTCAAAGGCTAGATAAATACATCAGTGCTAATCTACAACAATTCAGTAGATCAAAAATAACACAGTTAATCAAATCCTCAAATGTTAGAGTGAATAATAAGATTGTTGATCCTGATTATAAAATTACTCTCGGCGATATAATTACATTAAAAGCAAAGATAAGTGAGAAATTAAATATCGCCGGTGAAAATATTAAATTGAATATTGTATATGAGGATAAAGATCTAATTGTAATCAATAAGCCAACAGGAATTGTGATGCACCCAGGTGCTGGAAATAAAACAGGTACAATTGTAAATGCACTAATTGAGCACTGTGGTGAGGATTTAAAGTTTGTAGGAGATTCTCAAAGACCTGGGATTGTGCATCGAATTGATAAAGATACAAGTGGGCTTGTTGTGGTTGCCAAAAATGATTTTACTCATAAACATTTATCTGATCAATTTGCTGCCCATAGCATTGATAGAGTTTATCTTGCTATTTGTTGGAATGTTTTATTGCCACCAAATGGGAAAATTAAAACATTATTAACTAGGAGTAATAAAAATAGAACAAAAATGATGAGTTCAGTGAGTAAAGGTAAAAGAGCTGTTACTCATTATAAAACATTGGAGATTCTTAAGAGTAAAAAAAATGTAAATTTAGCTACTGTATTGGAATGTCGATTAGAAACTGGAAGAACTCATCAAATAAGAGTCCACTTATCAGAAAAGGGAAATCCATTAATTGGTGATAAGACTTATGGCCGATCGCCTCAGAGTAAGTTAAAATTACTCTCAGATGATGCAATGTTAGCTGTAAAAAATTTACCAGGCCAAGCTCTTCACGCACAGTCCTTAGGGTTTATTCACCCTAAAAAAGAAAAAATTGTTCATTTTCAATCAGTTATGCCTGATTACTTGAGCAATTTAATAAATTCAATTAAAAGCTGAGCATTGATTTTTAAGAAAATATAACCATATCTTAAACATGAGTGAAAATTACAATCTGCCTGCTTTATCGAATGAAGGAAGTCTTACCCACTATCTTCAGCAAATAAAGAAATTTCCCATGCTTTCAGAAAAGCAAGAAATCAGTCTTGCCAAGAAATGGAGAGATGAAGGAGATACAAGTGCAGCTCACACATTAGTTACTAGTCATCTTCGACTTGTTGCACGAATAGCGATGGGTTATAGGGGTTATGGTCTTCCAGTTACGGAGCTTATCTCTGAGGGAAATATTGGTCTGATGCAAGCTGTTAAAAAATATGATCCGGATAAAGGTTTTAGGTTGGCAACTTATGCGATGTGGTGGATTAGAGCAGCTATTCAAGAATATGTTTTAAAATCGTGGAGTTTAGTAAAAATTGGTACTACAGCAGCGCAAAAAAAACTATTCTTTAATTTAAAAAAAATGAAAAATAGGCTTAGCGATTACAGTGAGGGCTCACTGAAACCTCATCAAGTAAAAGATATAGCTGACCAATTAAATGTATCTGAAAAAGAAGTAAGTGATATGGAAGGACGAATCTCTGGCAATGATTTTTCTCTAAATGCTGTTGTGAGTGCTGACGGTGAAGAAGAATGGCAAGAATGGCTTGTTGACGAAGACGCAGATCATGAAGTAAAAATTGCTGAAAAGGACGAAGTTTCAAAAAGAAAAATCCTTTTAAATAAAGCGATCAATGTATTAAATGATAGAGAGAAAAATATAATTCATGATAGAAAATTATCTGAAACTCCTAAAACATTAGAAGAATTAAGTCAGGAGTATAGTATTAGCAGGGAGCGCATCAGGCAGATTGAGGAAAGAGCATTTCAAAAACTTCAGTCTGAAATGATGAACCTTGCAAGAGATACGAAATTAATGCAGGCCTAATCAAATAGCTTATTAATAAGTATGGTATCTTCACGTTTTGGACTTGTGGAAATAAGATCTATATTAGTATGAGTAAGTTCACTAATCCGCCCTATATATTTTTTTGCATTTTCAGGTAGTTCGTCAAAACTCTGAACTCCCGTTGTATTACTCATCCAACCTGGAAAAGTCTCATAAATAGGCTCTATAGCCTCTTGCTCGAACTCAGAACTTGGATAAAAATCAATTTTTCTTCCATGCAGATTATAACCAACACACATATTTATTTCTTCAAAGTGATCTAAAACGTCAATTTTCGTAAGAGCGATCCCAGTTGCGCCAGATTGTGTTAAAGCTTGACGAACTAAAATAGCATCAAACCAACCACACCTCCTTTTTCTATTTGTTACCGTTCCAAATTCATGTCCTACCTCTCCAAGTTTATTTCCAATTTCGTTATCTTGTTCAGTAGGGAATGGCCCATTTCCAACTCTTGTTGTATATGCTTTTGTTATTGCAAGTACGTGATTGATTACTTTTGGACTTAAACCACTTCCAATTGATGCATAACTTGCATGAACATTTGATGAAGTTACAAAAGGATATGTTCCATGATCGATGTCTAATAAAAACCCTTGTGCCCCTTCAAACAAAACTTTTTCTTTGCCACTATTTATTACATTAGTAATATCATTAATAGTTTTTGAAAAAGGTTTTGCAAATTCACCTAGTTTATATATTTCATCAACTACATCTTCTAAGTTATATTCTTTATATCCAAATCCTCGCATAATTGCATTATGATGGTTTAGTAGTATCTCTATTTTTTTGTTCAATTTATTTTTATCAAATAGATCGCATAATCTAATAGCTCTTCTTCCAACTTTATCCTCGTAGGCTGGCCCTATTCCACGTTTTGTCGTACCGATTTTGATTAAATTATTATTCTCTCTTAATTCATCAAGAGATTGATGAAGAGGTAAAATAATAGTAGCTCTGTCGGATATAAATAAATTAGAAGGAGAAATTTTTACTCCTCTTTCCTTAAGTCCTGTTACCTCTCTTCGAAAAGCTGCTAGATCCAGTACAACTCCATTTCCAATAATAGAGATTTTACCTTCTCTCAAAATACCTGACGGAAGAATATTTAATTTATAAGTCTCATTATTAATTACAAGAGTATGACCTGCGTTATGACCTCCCTGAAATCGTATTACGATATCAGCCTGACTAGATAACCAATCAACAATTTTCCCCTTACCTTCGTCACCCCATTGGGATCCTACAATTACTACTCCTGCCATTTCACACCTTTATATTATGAAAAATACTTTTTTACACTTTCGGTTAGCTCATCAATAGTTTGCTGACTTCCACTCTCGATCATTACCCTTAAAAGTGGTTCAGTACCCGACATTCTAACAATGATTCTTCCATCTTTTGAAACTTTTTCCTCACATGATTTAATAAATACCTTTGTATCTTCGTGATTCAAAATATTTTTATTTTCTATAGGAAAATTTATTAAATTTTGAGGATGAGGATTAAATAGTTTGAAGCATTCACTCGCTTTTTTTTGTGTACTAATAAGAATTGATAGGACTTGAAGAGCAACAACAATACCATCTCCTGCTGA
>CACFYZ010000017.1 GCA_902570675.1 uncultured Pelagibacteraceae bacterium | reverse complement strand
AGTTCGTTCTTGATAACGAAAATTATTATCATGCACGACTTGGATTAATAATTCTTCAATCTGATGAGACCATTGAACAAGAGATTAGAGCTACTCTTCCATCAAATATTTCAATCAATCACTCGAGAATTCCATGCGATAAGATAGTGTCTAGTGAAAATCTCTCACAAATGCAGATTGATTTACCCACTGCTTCTGAATTACTTCCTAAAATTAAGTATGACAGTATTGGTTACGCTTGTACTTCTGGGGCGACTATAATTGGATCATCTGAAGTTGAAAAACTCATCAATAGTAAACAGGAGTCCGGATTAGTGACTGATCCAATCAAGGCTACAAAGGAAGCTCTTATAAATCTTAACTGTCATAATATCGCGTTTGTCTCTCCCTATGAACAATCTGTCACTGAAGCTATGAGACTGAATCTTCACCAAGATGGTTTTAAAATTAAATATCAAATTTCTTTCAACGAGAATGACGACACAGTGGTTGCGAGGATCGCTGAAGAAGACAGTTTGAAGGCCATAATCGACATTGGACGAAATGATGTCGATGCCATTTTTATTTCATGCACAAATTTAAAAACGTTTAATATTATAGACAAAGCGGAAAAAGTCTTACAAAAACCTGTGATATCGTCAAACCAAGCTCTTATTTGGCATATGTTAAAACCACTAAAAATTAATAAAAAAGGACCAGGTTTGCTATTTCAAAAATAATTAACTTAAAGCAAGCCAGATACCAACACCAACCATCAACAGGCCAGCTATACGATTAATTAATCGTATGTTATTTTGTTTTTTTAAAATAATGCCAAGAGCCTGCCCCCCTGTTGCATAAATCATGAGAGATATAAACTCAATTATTAAAATAATAACCACAAGTGCAAACATTTGTGGAGCAAGATTAGATTCGTAATTAATGAAGGCAGGAACCATTGCTATAAAAAAAGCCCAACCTTTAGGATTAGCGACAGCAGTAATAAATCCTTGAATGGCTAGCTTTAAAAAATTAATTTCAAATGAATGACTACCATCTAGATTAAGTGCAAGTGCGCCCTTAGAATTTATCATTTGATACCCAACGTACATCAAGTATAACCCTCCTCCGTATTTAAACATGATAAAAGCTGTTGGAAATGAGTTGATGATAGCTCCACCTCCAACAACAGCTGTTCCTGCAACAATCAGGACACCAATTAATTCTCCCACCATCATTTTCATCGTATTACGGACACCAATCGTAATCCCCATGGTAAGAGCAAGTGTCATACATAAACCAGGAGTGATCGAGATAACAAAAAAAACAGGTATAAAAAAATACAGCAACGTAAAATCAAAAAACATGACTTTATTTAATAGACTTTAGTTATGAGGAAAACAAAAAAAACGGGGCGCCACAAATTCCCCTGAAGGTCTCTATCGCGCCCCGCAATCTCGGCTTCACTCCGTACAAACTCCCCGAAAGGCTTTCGAACTTTGTTTGTCCGATAAATAAATACTACCCAAATAATTTTAAAAAATAAATTTATTTTTATAAAAAAAGTAATAATGTTTTGTGGATAAGTGGATAATTAATTTTTGAATTTATTTTCATATAATAAGAAGTGTTCTTTAAGTTTTTTTAGCTAATGGTTTCTCGTTTATTGGGAAATGCATGATGGCAGAAGCAAATCCTAAAAATACACATGCCCACCACATTACTTCATACGACCCATAAAAATCATAAAGTCGACCCCCAAACCATGACCCCATAAAAGACCCCACTTGATGGGATAAAAATGCAAATCCATAAAGCATAGACATATACTTAGATCCAAAAATTACCGAGATTATACCACTTGTCAGAGGTACTGTTGAAAGCCAAAGAATGCCCAACAGTGCAGCAAAAATAAGGACGGTAATTTCAGTTTTAGGTAAGAAAATAAAAATCAAGAAAAGTAGTGCTCTTAAAGAATAAAGAATAACTAACAAATTTTTCTTCGATTTCGAATCACCTAAATAACCAAAGTATAATGTTCCAAAAACATTAAATAACCCTATCAGAGCCAAAGACCACGATCCAATCCATAAAGGTAATGATAAGTCATCAAGATAAGCTGGTAAGTGTGTGGCAACAAAAGAAACATGAAAACCACAGACAAAAAAGCCAGCTGTCAAAAGAACATAACTTTTATTAATAAAAGCATCGTTAAGAACAGAGGAAAGTGATTGGGCAGTTTTATCATCATTTCCTGATTTAAATGATTTAGTTGTTAAAGTGATTGCAAACAAAATCATAATGAGTGAAATGAAACACAAATAAATAATTGATCGCTGCCAATCACTCAATTCAATCATCACACCGGCCAATGGGACTATTAAAAATTGTCCAAGTGAGCCAGCAGCCATGACTACTCCAAGTGCAAGGGTTTGATTTTTGCCCGTTACCGCTTTGCCTACTGCCCCTAAAATAACAGCGGTACCACACCCTGCGCAACCAAAGCCGAAAATAATTTGAGACAGAATTAATAAAAAAGATCCATCAACGAGGGACATCATATATAGACCAATCAGAAAAAAAATAACGCCATACAATCCGGCGACTGATGAGCCATATTTATCTGCGACTGCTCCAAATATTGGTGATCCAATTCCTATCATTAAAAACTGAACAGCGATCGCAAATCCAAATACCTCTCTACCCGTCTGAATATGTTCTGAAATTGGAATGAGATATAGGCCAGAAGAGTGACGAATACCAAATGAAACAAGGAGCAATACGCAGCCACCGACGATTACCAATACTGTAGAGGAATGTCTAAACATTTTCATTTGGATAAGTATATACAATCACGCCTTAATTGTTAGAATGATTTGTATGGCATTCAAGATTGCATACTTAATTATACTTGTTCTGCTGTTATCTTCAGTAATTTATAAACAACTAAAAAAAATTGAGAGTAAACGCAGATTTAATGAACGCACCATGCTAATCCTGTGGCTTCTGCTTGGAATGGTTGGCCTAATAACTGGCAGTCTTTAGTCTTACTTCTTAAATATACTTGAAATATCGCTCATATTTGATCTAATAAATTAAAATTAAGTGAGAATTTCAAATATTTCGTAAAAAACTATGGGAGAGGTAGAACAAATAAAAAAAGCAAAGTCAATTTCCCAATTGGAAAAGCTGAAAGCACAGGCTGGACCAAGAGAAGCAAACTTATTCTATTCACTGTGTGAAAATGGCCAAAACACAATTGACAAAACTCAATTCAAACAAGCATTATTCGATGCGGGATTAAGCTCTTTAGACTATCGATTAAAAAGTCTCTTTGAGAAATTAGAAAAGCATGGTGATCAGATTAATTTTGAAGAATTTATGTCTTTCACAAGAACAGGTGGATTACTCGCTGAAAAAGCTCTTCGCGGAGAACTTGCAGTTCCAGACTTCAGGGATTTTTCAAGAAACCTGGATAAAATCTATGACGAAGTTCTTCCAAATAGGTCGGGGGATTTGGCTCGTTATATACCGCCGCTTGCAGAGGTTGATCCAGAACAATTTGGTATAGCGGTCGTTACCACTGATGGACAAATTTATCAACGAGGTGATACGAATGTAGACTTCTCAATACAGTCAATGTGTAAACCTTTCAATTACTCTTTTGCAATTGAGAATCTCGGATTAGAAAAAGTTAATCGTCATGTAGGTGTTGAACCTTCAGGTCGCCAGTTTGACGATTTAACACTTATGGTAAAAGGTATGGGAGGTAGTAGCTTGTCCCCCAACAATAAAGTTCCTTTTAATCCAATGGTAAATGCAGGGGCAATTATGACTACTGGTTTAATTAATCCGCGAGATACTACAAATGATCGGCTTCAATATATAAGAGAACAGTTTGGTCGTATAATTGGTTGGAATAAAGAAGAGACTTCTGGTGTTAATTTGCCAAGATTTAATAAGACGATGGCTCGCCAAGAAAACTTTAAAGGCTACAATAACATAGCTACTGGCTTCTTACTAATGGCTACAGGTAATATTCCCTACTCAGAGTCTTTACTGCCTGATGACATTCATGAAGATAGTCAATACGAATATGATTTTTACGTGGAGCCAGCCGTTACGAATGCGTTAAAAGTCTATTTTAGTATTTGTTCTTTAGAGATGACGGGTAAAGATGTAGCTATGGCAGCAGCAACATTAGCTAACGGTGGTGTCTGTCCTATTACTCAAGATCGAGTTATGAGTCAAAAAACTGTTAGAAACGTATTACCCGTAGTCCAAACCGCTGGAATGTATAATAGCAGCGGTCAGTTTTTTCAAGAAATTGGCTTGCCATCAAAAAGTGGCGTAGGCGGTGGTATATTACTGATAGTTCCGCAGTTAATGGGAATTTGTATTTTTTCACCTCGATTAGATTTAGTTGGTAACAGTGTGCGAGGAATTGAAGTAGCTAGAAAAATTACGAAGAAATACTTAGTTCATGCTTTTGATGGAACTATGACTGATACTGATAGAATTGATCCTAAACTTCCAATTGCAAGGTGGCGGGCAAACAGTTGTGGAGAAGCTATATGGGCTGCTAGTAATGGGGATGTTAGAACTCTAGAACGTCTTGTAAGTCAGCAGCGAGATTTAGAAGCTGGTGATTATGATATTCGAACTCCTCTTCATTTAGCTTCCGCCGAGGGACAATTAGAAGTTGTTAAGTTTTTGTTAGGCCAGGGAGTAAAGCCTATACCTGATCGCTGGGGAGGCTATCCAATATCTGATGCAAGAAATAATAATCACCAAGAAATTATCGATGAATTTAATAAATTAAATATTGAATATACAGAACCTGTTCATATTGTTGAAGAGCCAGAAGGAATAACCGACGAAATGGTTACCTTCGATAATGAATTAATGGTAATCGAATTGCTTTTTGCTGCAGCTGAGAATGATGTTAATGGTTTAAGGCAACTGGTAGCTAAAGGAGTTCCTGTGCACGCGGGAGATTACGACTCTCGAACAGCTTTACACCTTGCTGCAGCTGAAGGAAGTTTACAAGCGGTTAAGTATTTGGTTTCTCATGGTCACCCTTTAAATGTTCGTGATCGATGGGGAGCCACTCCTTTAGACGAAGCCAAAAGAGAGAAACGGGAGGAAGTAATTGACTTTTTAAGTCAGTAAAATTTCTTTTATAAATTAAATGGCGGAAAGGATGGGATTCGAACCCACGATACGGTCACCCGCATACACGCTTTCCAAGCGTGCGCCTTCAACCACTCGGCCACCTTTCCCTATTCGACTTTCAAAGCAGCTATAAAGGCTTCTTGGGGAATATCAACCTTACCGTAAGTTCTTAACCTTTGTTTTCCTTTTTTCTGCTTATCTAGCAACTTTCTTTTTCGATCAGTCGCTCCACCGCCATGTATTCTGTCAATAACATTTTTACGATATCCTCTCACGGTTTCACGAGCAATAATTTTACCTCCAATCGCTGCCTGAATTGGAATATGAAACTGATGACGAGGAATTAGTTCTTTTAGCTTTTCACAAACTGCTCTTCCTTTCTTCTCAGAAAAACTTCGATGGACAATAATTGATAAAGCATCAACTGACTCATCATTGACTAAGATACTTAATCGCACCAGATCACTTTCAATATATTCGTCAATTTCATAATCAAAACTTGCATACCCACTAGAGATTGATTTTAGTCGATCATAAAAGTCAAAAACAATCTCATTCAATGGTAACTTATAATTTAAAATCACTCTTGATCCAGAATAAGATAACTCGGTTTGTTTGCCTCTTTTATCCTCACAAAGAGAAATAATACTTCCAAGACATTCCTCAGGGCAAATAATTGTTGCTTTAATCCAAGGTTCAGAGATACTTTTAATCTTCATTACTTCTGGCATGTCTGCAGGATTGTGTAACTCAAGTGAACTACCTTCATTTAAAATTAAATTATAAATAACGCTTGGTGCTGTTGTTATTAAATCTAAATTGAATTCACGATCTAGTCTTTCAACAATAATTTCTAAATGTAATAATCCAAGGAAACCACATCTAAAACCCATTCCGAGAGCAGCAGAGGTTTCTTGCTCAAAATGAAAGCTTGAGTCATTAAGTTTTAACTTTGCTAATGCATCTTTCAGAAATTTAAAATCTGCTGCATTTGTTGGAAATAAACCGCAAAATACTACAGGCTGACTCGGCTTGAAACCTGGAAGGGGTTCAGTTTGTTTATCGTTTGCTAGTAAAATTGTATCTCCTACTTTAGTTTGAGCTACCTCTTTTATTGCCGCAGTAACAAACCCTAATTCTCCCGTATTAATTTGTTTGTAATCAACCATTTTTGGGGTAAAACAGCCAATTCTTTCTATTAGATGTTTAGTATTTGTTTGATGAAAACGAACCTCCATCCCTTTTTTCAAAATTCCATCAATTACACGAACTAAAATTACCACGCCCAAATAAGCATCATACCAACTATCCACTAACATTGCTTTTAATTGTTTATTTTCGTCACCTGTTGGTGAAGGTAATTCTTTTATAATGGTTTCTAAGACAGCCTCGATACCTAATCCTGACTTTGCAGAAATTTCAAGAACATTACTTGTATCAATGCCTAAAATATCTTCAATTTGATTTTTTACTCTTTCAGGATCAGAGGCAGGTAAATCTATTTTATTTAATATGGGTATTATCACATGGTCATTTTCTACAGCTTGATATAAATTTGCTAAAGTTTGAGCTTCAACACCTTGACTTGCATCGACTACTAAGAGTGATCCTTCACAAGCAGAAAGAGATCGGTTTACTTCGTAACTAAAATCTACATGTCCTGGGGTATCAATAATATTTAAAGTATAAACTTCACCATCTTTAGCTCGATATTTTAGTTGTACAGTTTGCGCTTTAATGGTGATGCCACGTTCTCTCTCAATTTCCATTGAGTCAAGTACTTGTGACTTCATTTCACGTTCAGTTAGTCCACCACAAAATTGTATTAGTCTGTCGGCTAATGTAGATTTTCCATGATCAATATGCGCGATAATAGAGAAATTTCTAATATTTTTAATACCAGACATAATTTAAGAATTAAGACCTTACAGTTCCAGATGTTGAAGTCTCTACTGACTGAATGATACTAGAACTTATCTTAGAAATATCAGACTCATCTAAAGTTTTTTCATTTGATTGCATTATAACTTTAATAGCAATCGACTTCTTGTCCTGGCCTATACTCTCGTCTTCAAATAAGTCAAAAATTTCTACATTTCTAATTATTTCTTGATCTACTTTAGAAGCAGCGATAACTACCTCTTCACTACTTATTTTCTTATCAATTATGAAGGCAAAGTCTCTTGTTACAACTTGAAAATCACTGAGACTCAATGGTGGTTTATTGGTTGTGTTTTTTTCTAAATTCGGTAATTCATCTAGACATAGTTCAAAAATATTTATCTTATTTTTTATCTTAAAACTATTGGCAATCCTTGGATGCAGCTCTCCAAAATATCCAGCTTTAATTGATTTATTGAGTATTATTGTGCCAGATCTACCGGGATGGTACCAGGACGGACAATCTTTAGAGACAGAAATTTTCTTATTACTTGGCATTAGAAAATCAATCAGAGAAATTAAATCCTCTTTAATGTCATATATATCAAAATCATTTTGCTCTTTCTTCCATGATTTTGCATGTTTTGTTCCAGATTTTATGCCACATGCAATATTCAATTGGTCTTCTGGAGATGTTGATCTGAATTGACTACCAATTTCAAATACTGAAAATGATTCAAAGTTTCTAGTTTTATTTTTTTTTATTGCATGTAGAAGATTTGGCAATAGACTCGGCCTAAGTATATTTAAGTCTTCAGAAATAGGATTTACAATTCTTAATTTTTCTATATCACCAAATGCATCACTTTTTTTTGCATCAGTAAATGAGAAAGTGACCAGTTCATCATAACCGATTGAGGCGATAAAGCGTCTTGCTTTTATTATATTTTTTTGAGATCGATTTAAAATATTTTGATTAATTTTATTTTTTGCTCTGATATTCTTTGTAGGAATACTGTCGTAACCTTTAATTCTAATAATTTCTTCACTTAAATCTGCTTCACCGTGAATATCATGTCTCCAAGATGGAATTTTACATATAATAGAATTCCCTTTTTTATTAGTTTCAATTCCTAAAGAATTAAGAATTTCAATTGCTTCCTTTTCATTTACTTCAAAACCAAGTCTTTTAGAAAGATAATGGCATGAGGTAGAGATTTCATTTATATTACTCTCGATACTTCCTGCAAACTCGACCTCACTGCATTCACCCCCACAAATTTCTAAAATTAATTGAGTTGCAAGATCTATTCCTTTTGACGTTGAGTTAGGATCAATACCTCTTTCAAAACGGTATCTTGCATCACTTAAGATCGATAAGTTTCTCCCAGTCTTTGCTGTATTAACTTCGTCAAATAAGGCGGACTCAAGAAATACATTCTTGGTATCAAGCCCACATCCTGTACTTTCTCCTCCCATGATCCCACCGAGACCAAGAACTTTTGTTTCATCAGTTATGGCACACATTCCATTTTTCAATTCATATTTTTTTTCGTCTAAAGCTAAAAAGCTTTCACCATCCTTTGCAGAACGAACTATAATTTTGCCGTT
>CACFYZ010000016.1 GCA_902570675.1 uncultured Pelagibacteraceae bacterium | reverse complement strand
GATACTGTTGAAGGCAAGATTAAAGCTATTACAGACTATGGTGCTTTTGTCGATTTAGGAGGATATGATTCTTTACTTCACAGTAGTGATATAACCTTTAAAAGAATAGCTCATCCATCTGAGGTCTTAAAAATAGATCAGCAAGTAAAAGTTAAGATTATAAAAGTTGATCCAGAAAAAAATAGAGTATCAGTTGGGATGAAACAGCTTGAAGATGACCCATGGCTCAAAGTAAAAGAGAAATTTAATGTAAATGATAAAGTAACAGGCGTTGTAACAAATGTTACCGATTATGGTATTTTCATTGAGATTGAAAATGGTGTAGAAGGGTTGTGTCACAAAGATATGTTGACATGGAGCCAAAAACAAAATTCTAAACCTGGAAATCTATATGCAAGATCCCAGTCAGTCGATTGTCAAATTTTAGAAGTCGATCACGAAAAAAGAAGATTAAGCCTAGGCATAAAACAGTTATTACCTAATCCATGGCAAAAATTTAATGAAAATAATCCTGTTGGTAAAGTTCTGGATACACAAATATCAAATATAAAAGACGGAATAATATTCTGTAATCTTGAAGGTGATATTGATGGAGCATTATTTAGCAAAGACTTATCATGGGATTTGGAACCAAAGGAAGAGATTAAAAAATATAAAGTTGGCGATAAACTAAAAGTAAAAATAATATCAAATGATAATGAAAAAGTTGCCCTTTCTCTTCGCGAGGTAGATGGAAATCCTTTTGATGAAATTAAAGACAAAAATAATGGTGACATTGTAACTTGTAATGTTATTGAAATTGGAGACTTTGGAGTTAAAGTAAGAATAGGTGAAAAAGGACCAACTACTACCATTAAGAAATCTGACCTTGCAGCTAGAAAAACAGACGCACGTCCAGATAGATGGGCAAAAAATGATAAGCTAGATGCTTCCATAACTAATATTGATAAGGAAAATTATAAAGTTTCTTTATCTATAAGAGTAATGGAAGAAGAAATAGAAAAAGAAGCAATGGAAAAATACGGATCAAAAGACTCAGGTGCTTCATTAGGAGCCATCCTTGGAAAAGCCTTAGGTAGAGAGAAAAAAGAAGAATAAATATTCTCTAGATTCAATTATTTACAATAAAAACTAATACCATATAATTAATCCGATGAGTTTAATTAAATCAAAGTTAATTCAAAATATAACTGACGCCAACCCACATTTGTTTGTAAGAGATGTTGAACGAATAGTTAATACAATTTTTAATGAAATTACTCAATCACTTGCTGAGGGAAAAAGAGTTGAACTAAGGGGGTTTGGAGCTTTTTCTGTACAGCACAGAAAAGAAAGAACAGGTAGAAATCCTAGAACAGGTGAATCAGTTCATGTAGAAGAAAAGTATATTCCTCGATTTAAAACAGGTAAAGAATTGAGAAATAAATTGAACTCCCAAGGAAGTTCAGTTGTTATAGAAACAGAAGAGAGTCAAAATTAAAATCGGTTTTGAATAAAAATCCTATTTATTGCGCGGTCGATACAAGCGATCTTAAAAATGCTAAATCAATTATTGAGAAAGTTGCACCATATATTGGTGGTATTAAATTAGGTCTAGAATTTTTTACATCTTGTGGTCTTTCGGGAATCGAGCAAATTAAAAAATATGATATTCCTCTTTTCATAGACTTAAAGCTCTATGATATTCCCGCAACAGTTGAAAAATCTCTAAAAAATATAATGAATTTTGAGCCTTTATATACAACATTACACTTATCAGGTGGAGCGGAAATGTTAGAAAATTGTGTTAGAATAAAAAATGAGCTTAATAGTAAAACAAATTTAATTGGTGTCACAATGCTGACCAGTTTCGACAATCAAGGGTTACAAAAAATAGGGATAGATCGTGTAATTAAAGAAGAGGTTAAAATATTATCTGAACTTGCATTTGAGTGTGGTATGGATGGTATCGTGTGTAGTCCCAAAGAAATTGAAAATATTAAAAGTTCTTTTCGGGGAAATTTAAAAATAATTACTCCTGGTATAAGAGGGCAAAGCGATAAAAGCAATGACCAAAAAAGAACTTTATCCGCAAAAGATGCCATTGAAAAAGGTGCTGACGTCATTGTAGTTGGAAGGCCTATCACTCATTCTGAAGATCCATCAACTGCAGCACAAAATCTTTACAACGAATTAATGTGAGTAATGTTAATATAAAAATTTGCGGTATCAAAGATTTTGAAATTGCAAATCATGCAATTCATGCTGGGGCAAAATATTTAGGATTTATTTTCTATGAAAATTCTCATCGAAATATTTCAATTGACAAATGCAGAGGCATTTTAGCAAATATAGATGACAAGGACAAACCAGTCGCTGTTGTAGTTAATCCAAGCTTCAAACAATTAGATGAATTAGCTAAATTAGGATTTAGTAATATTCAACTACATGGAAATGAGAATATAGAATTTACAAGAAAAGTAAGTGAAAATTATAGTTTTAATGTAATTAAAGCTTTTGGAATTTCATCTTTAAATGATCTAAATAAAATTAACGATTATAGCAATTTTATTGACTCATTTTTATTGGACTCAGGTTCGACAGTTGGATTGCCAGGCGGAACAGGAAAAACATTCAATTGGGATATAATTAGCGAAATTTCACTCAAAAAAAAATTTCTTTCTGTCAGGTGGTCTAAATATTGATAATATTGAGAGAGCAATATTAATGAAAAAAACTAATTATTTTGATGTTAGTTCTGGAGTTGAGAATACAGAAGGTATAAAAGATAAACGATTAATAACTGAATTCATTAATAAAGCAAAAAGTGTTCTATGATACAATTACAAAAAGGTGTTCCCTTAATTGATCAGCATGATGAAAACGGATACTGGGGTGGTAAGTTTGGTGGCAATCAGATTGCTGAGAGTCTAAACCACCCAATTGAAGAACTTGAAAACGAATTTAAGAAATTAAGGCAAGACGATACTTTTATTAAAGAGAGAGACTATTATTTTAAAAATTTTATTGGTGCCCCTACTCCATTTATAAAGCTTGAAAATTTAACAAAGCATCTTGGGGGAGCTCAGATATACTGCAAACTTGTATCAAAAGCTACTGGCGGTGCTCATAAAGCTTATAATGCTGTAGTCCATAGTCTTATCTGTAGAAGGTTAGGAAAAACTTACATTGGTGGAGACACGGGTGCAGGGTATGCTGGAAAAATGCTAAGCATGGCCGCAGCTAAATTTAATTTGAAATGCAAAATATTCATGGGTGCAAAGGATATAGAAAGACAATCGATTAATGTCTTTTCTATGAGAAGTTATGGTGCTGATATTGTGCCTGTAAATTCTGGCTCCCAAACGCTTGTAGATGCAGTATCTGAATGTATGAGATGGTGGACAAGTGAAAACGAAGATGCTCACATGTGTGTTGGCAGTACGGTTGGACCCACTATATTTGTAAAAATATGTGCTTGGTCGACAGCCCAAATTTCACGAGAAATGAAAAAACAGGTTATAGATGAATTTGGTGAAGTGCCAAGGGATATGAAATTAATCAACTGTGTTGGTGGTGGATCTTCTGCTGCAGGTTTTTGGAATGAATGGATTGATTATGACAATGTTGAACTGATTGGGGTAGAAGCTGGAGGTCCAGAGGGATCAAAAAAACATGCGGCTCCGCTAACAAATGATTCCCCTCTAGGAGTTCTTCATGGCGCAACGCAATATGTTATTCAAGATAATGATGGAGAAATTGAAGAAACTGAGTCTATAAGTGCTGGATTAGATTATCCCGGTGTCAGCCCACTTCACTGTTTTTTAAAAGAAGCGGGTAGAGCTAGATATACTTCTGCAACTGATGAAGAGGCAATTGAAGCATTTCAATTAGTAAGCAAAAATGAGGGTTTTGTCAGTCCTTCTCTTGAACCATCGCATGCATTTGCTGAGGCAATCAAGATAGCGCCTACGCTAAGCAAAGATACGATAATTGTCGTCGACTCATGTGGTGATTCGGCGAAAGACTCCAAAATTATTGCTGAAAGATTAGGTTACAAAACATGAGTTCAGAAACATTATATAAATCTTTTGTGAATGCAGAGAAAGAAAATAGAGCAGCACTATTAACATATACTGTTGGGGGTGACCCTAATAAAAGCATTTCACTTGAAATTTTTCGTGAAATTGCAAAATCTGGAGTTGATATTATTGAATGCGGCTTAGGTCACGGAGCTAATATTGGTGATGGTGGGGCAATCCAGGACAGCACTTATAGGGCTTTATCAGGAGGCATAAAAACAGATGATGTCTTTGATATAATAAAAGATTTTAAAGATGAGTCAGAAATTGATGTAATAATAATGACATATCAAAATAAAATTATGTCATATGGTGAAGAAAAATTTTTAGAGAAATGTCGTGAAAGCCAAGTATCGGGTATAATATGTGTAGATTGGCCATGGCCTTTAAATTTAAAGTTTTCTGATAAATGTAAAAAGAATAGCATCACTTTCATTCAGTTGCTATGTCCTACAACAAATGAGGAAAGGCTAAATAAAATTTTAAATGATGCCCATGATGTTGTTTACTATATATCAATGCTTTCAACTACTGGTCAGAAATTAAAAGTTAGCTCAAATGAGATCATTGAACGTTTTCAATTAATCAAAAAATTATCTCCAGAAAAAAAATGTATTATCGGGTTTGGAATAACTGCTGACACAATTAATGATTTTAAAAAAACAGATGCGTGCGTTGTTGGATCTGCATTATGTCGAGAAATATCAAATTCTATAGATAAGGAACTTAATCCTGCCATAAATGTGGGGTCAATGGTGAGACATCTAAAAGATAATTTAAATTCATGAACTGGCTAACAAGAACAATTTCGAAAGTATTTCCTAGAAAGAAAAAAAGCTTAGATATTGCTGAAAATGCCTGGATAAAATGTCCGCAATGCCAGTCAATGCTATATTCAAGTGATCTTGAAAAAACCTTATTTGTTTGCCCTAATTGTGATGAACATTTACAGATTCACCCACGTACGCGTTTCAAATATCTATTCGATGGCGGAGTATACGAAGAAATAAAATATCCATCAGGATTTACTGACCCATTAAATTTCAAAGCTTTAAAAACTTATAAAGAGCGATTTAATGATGCAAAGGCAAAAACCGACATGGATGACTGCTTTCTAATTGGATCAGGTAAGATTGATGATATGAATATAACCATTGCAGCACAGAACTTCCATTTTATGGGCGGTTCAGTAGGTGCATCTGCTGCCGAAGCCATGATTAAAGCAGCTGAACACTCTGTAACTAATCAATCTCCCCTAGTCGTTTTCACTTGCTCGGGAGGAGCAAGAATGGATGAAAACCAGCACTCTTTGCAATCCTTGCCAAAAACAACTATTGCATGCCAAATGGTAAAGGATGCAAAATTGCCGTACATTGTCATCAATACAAACCCGACTAGTGGAGGTGTTACAGCATCTTTTGGATCATTAGGTTCAATAACTTTAGCTGAACCAAATGCCTTAATATGTTTTGCGGGACCAAGAGTAATATCCAATACTGTGGGCGAAACCTTACCTGCTGGCTTTCAGAGATCAGAGTATCTACTTGAACACGGCTTTATTGATCAAGTAGTGCACAGAAAAGATATCAAAGCTAAACTTTCACAAATAATTTCTCTATTACTCAAGAGAGTAGCCTAATTGAATATATCTAATAATCAAATTGATAAGCTTTTAAACGAATTACTATCTCTCCATCCAAAAAAAATTGATCTCTCACTTGGTAGAATAAAAAATTTACTGACAAAATTAGACAATCCTGAATATAAAATAAAAAATATATTACACATCGCTGGTACTAATGGTAAATTTTCAACACTTAAGTTTATACAAGAAATATTGAAGTACAGTAATTATTCAACGAATGCCTATATCTCACCACATCTTATTAGATTTAATGAAAGATTTCAGCTCATGGATAAAGAAGTTTCAAATGAAGCTCTTTGTAATGTTCTAGAAAAAGTAAAAAATATTAATCAAAATGATCCAATAACATTCTTTGAGATAACGACGGCTGCATTTTTTGAGATGGCATCGAAAAACCCTGCGGACTTTACACTCCTAGAAGTAGGTTTAGGAGGCAGGTTAGATAGCAGTAATGTAATAACCCCAAAAATATCGATAATTTCTTCGATTTCCATGGATCATCAAGATTTTTTAGGCGATAGCATTCAAATGATTGCATTTGAAAAATCAGGTATTATAAAAAACAAGGTCCCATTAATTATTGGTTATCAACCTTACCCAGAAGCAAAAGAAATTTTAATAGACCAAGCAGAATATAAAAAGGCTCCAGTTTTTGCACATGGAATACATTGGAATTTAATAGAATATAAAAATTCTCTTATTTATCAAGATAATCAAAATGAAATAAAGTTTAATAATTTAGAAAAACACAATAATTTTCAAAAAAAAAATTTAGGCCTTGCAATTGCAACCCTGTCTAAACTACCTCTAAATAATATTAGTTCCTTCTTTTCAAAAGATCTTCATAACAAAATTAATTTTCCAGGAAGAATGGAAAAAATAACTAAAGGTCCGTTGGTATCTATTTTAGATCCCTCTAATGAATTATATGTAGATGGTTCTCATAATGAGGATGCTGCAAGAAATCTCAATAGCTCATTGAACCAACTTCCTCAGAAGAAATTACGTATTATTTTAGGTATGATTAATACTAAGGATCCAATCAGTTATCTTGGTCAATTTACAAATATTGATGCTCTCACGGTGATTACTATACCTGATGAAGAGAATGCGATTTCCTCAAGTGAATTGCGTTCAAAACTCAAAAGATACTACAAAAATATAAATGAAGCTAATTCCGTGAAAGATGCACTTAAATCGATAAACCACAATTGTAAGAATGTTAGAATTCTTATATGTGGTTCTCTCTATTTAGCTGGAAAAGTTTTATCAATGAATTAAGCGATTGAATCTTCAATCCACTCTACTATTGCAGTTTTTGATACAGCTCCAACTTTAGTTGCAGCTGCTTCACCATTTTTAAAAACCAACATAGTTGGGATTCCTCTTACGCCAAACTTTGTTGGTGTAGTAGGATTTTCATCAATATTGATTTTTGCAACAGTAATTTTATCAGCCATCTCGTCTGAGATTTCTTCAAGTGAAGGACCGATCATTTTGCAAGGGCCGCACCATGGTGCCCAAAAATCTAGCACAACTGGCTTATCTGATTTTAAAACATCTTCTTCAAAAGATGCATCTGTTATATTTATAGTTGCCATTTTGATTCCCTCTCTTAAGTTGTTTGTAATTTATGTATGAGGAGGCTTAAAGTCAAGGCTAAATAAAGAACAATAAACCTCTAAAGTACTGAAATTACTTTATTTTTTTTATTTTTGTGGATGAAATTTCTTCTGTATCAGGAATCACTTTATCTGGCTTCAAACCACCTAATTTAATCATTTTTTTAACTCGGGAAACTAAGCTACCTTTTCCGTCCCTCAATCTACTTTTTGCCGTTTCTATTGATCCCATAGATTTAGTCAACTCATAACCTGCGTTTTCAAATGCACTGTATACTTTTTCTACTTGAGCATAAACTTCAAGTGCTGTTCCTGCTATTAAGTCTGCATTCTTATTTCGCTCATTGATAGACCACATGCTATCAATAATTTTTAATACCGATATTAATGTAGACGGACTTGCTAATATTATTTTATATTTATTTGCTTCAAGAATAATATCTTCAACCTTATCAAGCATTGAATCAAACGCACTCTCATAAGGCATAAACATAATGACTGCATCCAATGTTTTTATTTCATATATTTTTTGATAATTAGCGTCGCTCAGTTTTTTTATATGATTGCGTATTGATTGAATATGCTTTTTGTATGAGTCTTGTTTGATTAGTGGATCTTCAGAGTTACAGTAATCTTGCCACGCGCTAAGAGAAACTTTTGAATCAATTACAATATCTCTGTTATCAGGTAAATGTAAAATGATATCTGGATATTTTCTTTTAAGTTCTCCATCAATTTCATTATCAAATTTTTTTTGAACATCGAAATCTTTTCCATCTCTTAAACCTGATTGTTGTAAGATATTTATAAGCAAAATTTCTCCAGCTGCGCCTTGTAATTTAGAGCCGCCAGTAAATGCGGAAGTTAATCGATTGACCATATCATATCGCTCTTCGTCTTTGCCCTCCTTAATTGATATTTTATTACTTAAGTCTTTTACTAAATCCTTCACATCAGACAGGCTATCTACTTCATCATGATTTTTTCTTTTAGTTGTAAAAAAAAATGTAGTTAGAATCCCAATAGCTATACCAAGTAAAAATATAATTATTGTCAAAATACTATCCATCTAATTTCGCTCTATGATATTCGTCTAATTCTTGAATATAAGCATCTATTTCTTCTAAGCGATTCATATCAATTTCTTCATCACTTTCTCTTAAATTATCAATTTCATTCATTGCTGCTGGAATGGTGTTCCATGTGCATTTGTCCATGGATAATATTTTTTCAGCAATTTCTTTCTCTCGTCTACGAATTTCTTTTTTGGGTAAATATTCCGGTTTTTCGTTATAAATTACTCTTTTTGCAAATTCTCTTGACCGAATATCAGAAATTTTTTCGGCTATTTCGTATTTTTTTTCCCACTCAGCAGCATGAAAGTCTGACATCAAATAATTGTCTTTAGAGCTTGGAAACCCATTATATATCTGCTCTTCAAGAGGTTTTTCGGATTGATCTTGTGTTAATTCCCTATCCTCTCCTTTATCAAGAAGTAAATTTGTAAATTTTTCAATAAAATTTTTGTTACCCCTAACTTTTTTCATTCTTTCATTAACAATGTCAGGTGTGAGATCTTTGTAATTCTCTGAACGATATAAATATCCTTCATTGAGTAGTATGGGCTGTTCATTTGCCTTAATCATATGAAAACATTTATTCTTTCCTTTAAATAATTTTTTTAATTCAGATTGATCTAAATCGAAAATATAATCTGGATCGATGGTCAAATCATAACAGTATACATGATTTTCATATGATGGGTCTTTTGTTAAATATGCAAGGCCATGTGTATATTCTTTTCCTCGAAAAAAACGGCTTGCGCAAAAAACTTTATCTTTATTAACGAATTCATATACATCTTGTTTTGATGCTGTTTGTAAAGCGCTAACCCATACGTCATTACATTTTTCTTTAACAAGCTTACAGACTCCTAGTGTTGCTTCTACATCTGATAGAGCGTCATGGGCTTTTGAATGTTCAATTCCGTTTGCCGCGGCAAATTTTTCAAGTCTAAATGTTATTTTCCCCGACTCATCATCAAGAGGTCTTACAAAAGCATTTGGATAAACCGCAGCAGCAGAGTGTAATAGTTTCATAGCATCGCCTCTTTTATTACCATTAGTATTTGTTATATATGGTGGGAGTGCTGATTGATAAAGAGATTGTCTTAAATGCATATCATCAAACGATATAGAATTATATCCAATAAATAATGACTCTCCCCATGATAGAAATTTACTTTGCATTTGAGAAATCAGACTAAAATTTGAGTTTTCATGATTTTTTAATTGATCAATTGAAACACCATTTACTAACAAGGCTTTCGCTGAAGGAACAGGATATTCTCGTTTCATACGGCCTCTTAAATCGAATTGATCTAAAACATTAAAATCCTCATCGGTGCAAATTGCGGCAGCTTGTATTATTGATCCATAAGCTGCGTTTAGTGTAGATGTCTCTAAGTCCCAAAAAATATATTTCATTTACTTTCTTTTTTTTCTAAACATCTAAAGTCAGCTTCGGGTTTCTCGCCATTAAAATTAATATGACAAATATTAATATTATGCCTTTGGCACCATAATTGGACACCTCTGCTAGTAAAACCTACATCGATTCTTGAATAATCTTGTAGTGATTTTGCATCTGTTTGGCCGATCATGAATTCATCAGAACACTTAATACAAACAATCGGCTCTTTAATTTGATTTAACAGATAACTGAGTTTTCCTATGTCTTGTTCTGGTTTGTTGTCCTCACTCATTCACACCAGTCTTTCTTATTACTTCTATCATATATAACTCCCAACCCATTTGAGACCATCTTTTTTGAAACATTTTCTCCATCTACAATTATATAAGATAAGATTCTACCAAAAAAATCTCTATTGTATTCAGTCTTAAATTCAATACTAACTCCTTCTGAAATTAAATTATTAACAAAGTTTCGTGCGTCAATACCAAGGGCATACTCTTGCTCACATTTTGGATTAGAAATTTCAGGCGTATCAAGCCCAAGTAGTCGAACTTTATCATTTTTACCTTTATAAGTTATGTAGCATGTGTCACCATCATAACAATACAAATCATTTTGTTTTCTAATTTTTATATCGGAAGAAACATATGTGGTAAGTAAAAGTGATATATATATTATTCTTAACACCAATTAATATTAATTGATAATTTCATGAGGATACACACCAAGTAAATTGTTTTTTTCAATCCAAACTCTTACTTCTTTATTATCATTTACAATTATAATTTTACACCAGCTGGAATCACACTCATTAATTTTTGCATGAACATATGGCTTTATTTTTACAAGAATTTTATTCTTATTGGGTTTGTCGTAGCCATAGCTGTACGGAAATTTATATATTAGTGCATATCTTTTACCTGAAAAGAGAATATGTGACATCCAGCCTGTAACACCATCTTTAGGATCTCGAACTTGTCGCCAGCCATCAATATCTCTTATGATTTCCATTGGATAACCTTTAAGTTGATAACGGTAAATTATCGACGCATCTGTTGATGGACCTTTGCGTAAATTAGCATCTCCTTTAAGTGAAACCCATCGTGGGACAGGCAAATCTTTTGGAAAAACTAATACAGTCGAGAGCAATATGATAAAGATAGAAATCAAGATTTTTTGCATTAAGGATATAGACGACTTTTGTTCCATTTATTTTCAGAATAAGAAAATATTATTCTGTCATGCAACCGTGTTTTATAATCATCACGACTTTTCCAGATTTCTACTTTTTCGGGCATAATCATTACGCCACCCCAGTGTGCTGGCCTTGGAATATCTCTACCTTCAAATTTTTTTTCAAAACTTTGAAATTCTTGATCAAGAATTTCCCTACTTTCAACATTTTTTGATTGCTTAGAAATATTTGCTGATATCTGAGCATTTCGATCTCTTGACGCAAAATATTCATCTGACAATTTTGGGTCAATTTTCTTCACCTTGCCCTGAACCCTAATTGAAACCCCTTGTGCCCTACTATACCAAGTAAGATGGCCTTTTGAATTCGCAAATAATTCTTCACCCTTTTGAGACTCATAGTTTGTGTAAAATACAAACCCCTCTTCAGAAACGGTCTTTACTAATATAACTCTTGCATTTGGTTTTCCTTCTTTATCTACTGAAGAAACGAGAGCTGCATTTGGGTCTAATTCAACGAGACTTTTTTCTTTTTTAAAAAAGAAGGTCCACGCATTTATCCAGTGGTTAAAGTCTTCAATATCTACGCTCATATAAGTGATTTATAATGAATTTATAAAATTAATGAATTAAAATTAACTTTTTTAGGTAAATAAATGTTAAATGTATTAAAAAAGATTTGGTTTTTGCAATGGCGATTTGTAAAAATATTCATTTCAAGCGGGGTTTACCCGCCTCTGATTAGAAATAGAAAAAGAAATAATTGGAATAAAAAAAAATAAACTATTCTTCTTTATCTTGGGTTTTGATTACCACTTCGGTAACTCTTTGCATTTGACTCTCAATTCTCACAGAATGATCTTTGAAATCCTGACGAGCAAGATAAACAATATAAATAAGAACGCAAAGAGCAATGAATATTAAAAATTCCATTACTGATTATAGCGCGAAAGGTAAAATTTAAAACTGGTAATTAAGGTCAAGAAATACGCCTATTTTTCACCTCTTATTTTTAATATTTGTTCGTAGGCATCGTTAATACGTTGAAAATTCTCCTTAGCTTTTTGAATTAGACTCTTATCAGTTATTCCTTTTGCTCTCACAATATCAGGGTGATTTTTACGAGCCAAGGTTCTGTATATTTTTTTTATTTCTGTGGTGGTATGAGATTTAGATACTCCGAGTACTTTATAGGGATCCTCTTTTACAAATTCAGGTCGAGAATTTTTTAATCTGTTGAATGTTTGCTGATCGAGCCCAAAAATTTGGCTTACTTTTCTAATATATTTTAACTCTGGTGGAGATAATTCATGATCTGCATATCCGATTTCAAAAAGTCCCAAGATTACTTGTTCTAGCATTTGAGGAGATCGATAAAATGTGTCTCTTAATTGTTGAGCGTAAGGTTCAAAACCTGCACTAGTTTGAGCAGCTTCCTTCCATATAGCACCAACTTGCTTCATATTCCCCTGGGGAATTTTAAATATTTTTTTAAATTTTTTTATTTCATCATCAGTTACTCTACCATCTGCTTTAGCTAATTTTGCACAAAGCACGACTAACCCAAGCGCATAAATACCTTGCTGACTATTAAAATTTGCTCCTGGATTTCTGAAATTTGTTTTCTTTCCAAGAAAATATGCTCCTGCAGTGAATGCAAGTGCCCCAAGCGGACCAGCAATCATGTTGCCAAGTGAGGCTGCGATTAAATATCTCCAAATGTTCATAGGTTTCAATTTTGATTAATGATAATCTAATTTTTAATAAAATCTATATGAACAGAAATAATATTAAGTTAGGTGCATTCTATATGCTGATCTCCGTCACAGGTTTCAGTATTATGGATATTGCTGTAAAATGGTCAACTGCCGAATATTCAATTGGAATGGTAATTGCGGCTCGTATGATTGGGGGACTTATACCACTCTTTTTTGTTGTACCAAAAGATCGATGGGGTAAATTTTTCTATACTAGTAAACCTGGCTTAATGTTTATAAGAGCATTTACTGGAACCGCAGCACTTTTTTGTGTTTACGCAAGTCTTCATTTTTTACCACTAGCTACAACAGTAAGTTTAACTTTTGCATCTCCAATCTTTAGTACTTTACTATCAATATTTATACTTGGCGAACTCGTAAGAGTGAAAAGATGGATTGCAATCATAATTGGTTTTACTGGAGTCTTGATTATAATCAACCCCACATCAAGTGAATTTAGTATTTATATGTTTTTGCCAATTTTATTTTGTGTATTTTTTGCAATGGTATCTATTTCGATTCGTTTATTAAGTGAGACTGAACCATCATATTTGATTGCTTGGTATTTTACTTTGTTTGGATTTATTGCATCTTTATTTACAATCCCTTTTGGAGGTTGGAAAATGCCCGTATCTTGGCTTGATCTGGGGATATTAACAGCTGTTGGAATTTTTGGAGGAATTGGAAACCTGGCTCTTACCTCTGCGTTTAAACACGCTGAAGTCTCATTAGTGACACCGTTAAAATACCTAAGCTTAATTTATGGAATAATATTTGGTTATATGATTTGGAATGAAATACCTGCGTGGAATACTTATGTTGGCGCTGGATTTATAATCTTATCTGCAATATTTATTCTTAGACGTGAAACCGTTCTTAAAAAAGAGATCCAACCAGAGAAATTCTCAATTCAGCGTTAACTTTTATTTAAAAATGTATCAATGCCCTTTTTAGTTTCAGGCATTTGAAGGTTCTCAACCATTGCTTTACTTGCAAAGTCATAGGCATCAGAAATTTTCATTGACGACTGCTCATATAATGTTTCTTTTGTGAGAGCGAGTACTTCAGGAGTATGGTCGCAAACTTGTTTAGAAAATATTTCTACTCTTTTATCTAATACATCATCTTCAAGGTATTCATTTATGAGTCCAGCTTCTTGTGCTCTCTGAGCATTGAGTGGCTGACCGCTTACTAATAATTCCATAACATTTTTTGTTGATATTGCACGCGCTACTGAAACTGATGGTTGATGACATCCAAAATTAAAATTTATACCCCCAAGTGCAAATCTTGCTGATTTTGAACTAAAAACACAGTCCATTATACTTACTAATCCCAGCCCACCAGCAGTTGCTATTCCTCTTACTTTTGCAACAAAAATTTTTGGACTTTTTCTAATTTTCATTAACATTTCAGAGCACTCTGCAAAGAGAAGTTCTTGTGATTTCATATCATTATTTTTAATCATCTCTTGAACTTCGTAAAAACTATGTCCGCTACAAAATATTTTTTCGTTTGAACTTTCAAATATAACAAGTTTATGATCTTTAGATTGATTAACACGATCAATCTCCATTTTTATTGCAGACATCATTTCCATTGTTAGACAATTTGCTGGCGCATCATTAAGAGTGAGCGTTACAACTTGTCCATCATCTTTACTGACTAAAATATCTGTCATGAACCAAACCTTATATTAATTCGCCTGTTTCTCTTACCTTTATTTTCAATCTTTCCAATCTCAAGCGGTCCAATTTCTTTTGTAGATTGGCAATGTGTACCGCCACAACACTGAAGATCAATAATGTTTTCTCCCTCACCTATTTGGACCGTTTGTACTTTGTTGTCAATTACTGGAGGTGAAACAGCCGCTCCTTTGGCTAAGTGAGGATTAGATTTTAGTTCATCTCCTGTAATTTGGTTTATAATTATTGGATAGTCTTTATTAATGATATCTCTAATCTTTTCATTTAACTCTTCTTTATTAAGCATCGATGGATCAACATCAAAATCTATTCTTGATTTAGCGCTTCCAACTGATGCACCTGTTATCAAGGCGTCAACTAAGCTGCACAAAATGTGGCAACAAGAATGCATTTTCATATGTGCATATCTAAGTTCCCAATTAATCCTAAGTTCAGCAGATTGATTAACTAAGCTTTGATCAATGAAACCATCAACAATATGCAAAATTTCATTTGGTTTTGATCCTTTTTTAGTATCTATCACTTTGAGAACTTGGTCTTTTAAAACAATCTCACCCTGGTCTCCAGGTTGTCCACCCGACTCTGCATAAAAAATTGTCCTATCCAATTTTATTATATTTTCTTCAACACCAATAATACTGGCTTCTGTTTCTTTTAAGTAGCTATTGTGATTGAAAAGTAGATCAGTCATGAATCTATAAATAAAACTCGTATTCTTCTGAAGGTATGAAACTGTTTTCCATATGTTCAAATTCACCTTCTTTGGCGGATACATATAAATCAAGATATTCTTTTCCTAAATACTTTGATAATATTTTTGATTCTTTAAAGCGCTTTAATGCGGACCCCATATTTTTTGGCATTTCAGGATCAGCAGTCTTATCTGCACCTTCAGTATTATCAAAACTTACTTGGTCTATTGGTGATAATTTTTTTGTAAGTCCATGATGAAGTCCAGATAGTATGCATGCTAAAACGAGATATGGATTTGCATCAGCTGATGCTACCCGATGTTCTATTCTTTTTGCACTATCTGATCCAGCAGGTATTCTTAATGAAACATCCCTTCGATTCCAGGACCAACTTTTATTAACGGGTACAAAATTTCTAGTTTGTATTCTTCTGTAACCGTTTCTATTTGGGATAAATATTGGAAATGAATCATAAAAAGTTTCTTGGAAACCTGCTAACGCATTTTTTAACTTATCATTTCCATAACGATTCTTGGTTGCAAATATATTTTTTCCGTCATCATCGTACACTGAAATATGAAGGTGCATTCCATTTC
>CACFYZ010000015.1 GCA_902570675.1 uncultured Pelagibacteraceae bacterium | reverse complement strand
CGAAGTTCAATCCCAAGCGATCCAGCCTTAGCCTTTATTAATTACTTGCTCGAAGACTTTGCGGACGAATGGGGAACAAAATATATGTTTCATTATCGATGGCATGATCAGAAAGATGCAAATAATGCAGGAACAATACTTCCCTTACAAACGCTAGGAATGCTGCCTGATGAGATGTTAAATAATGTTAAAGAGATGATTAGTAAAAGACAAATTGATAGATTGTGGGTGGTTGGATCCAATAATGATACAGCCCCAATTATTGATGCAAGCCTTAAAAGATTATTGAATATCCTTGAAAAACATCTTGCGTCTTCTTCTTATCTTATCAGTAAAAGGCCTGCATCCTGTGATTTTGCCTTATACGGCCAGCTATCACAACTTGTTAATTTTGATCCAACTCCCAGAGAAATTTGTCATCAAGTATCCTTAAGAACAGTAGCCTGGGTAGGTTTAATAGAGGACCAATCAGGTATTGAGGTTGAAGAAGACCAATGGGGTACTATTGAAAGCCTTCCCACAACAGTAAAAGATCTGTTAACTGAAATAGGTAAGGGCTATGTACCTGCACAACTAGCCAATGCTAAAGCGATAGAAAATGGTGATAAAGAATGGGAAACTGAAATTGATGGTTGTGCTTGGAAACAAAAATCTTTTCCCTATCAGGCAAAATGCTTGAAATGGGTTAATGAGGAATACAATTTACTCTCACACGATGATAAGAAAAAAATTAATAATTTATTTGATGGTACAGGTTGTGAAAGGTTAATTTTGAATTAATGAAAATCGATTTTTATTTTTCAGTAAGAAGTCCTTACTCTTATTTAATATCGCCGAGGATTATTATGCTTCGTGACAAGTATGGAGTGGATGTAAATTTTAAACTTGTTTATCCACTTGCAATTCGAGAGCCTGAGTTTTTTGAGGGTAAAAACTTTTTTACCTATTTTTGGTGGAAAATGATTGATATGAAATTGAAAGCTAGAAGACTGGGCTTACCATTTTCTCTTCCTCCAAAGCCAGATCCAATCCGTCAAAATACCTTTACGGGTGAAGTCTTGAAAGATCAGCCGTTTATATTTGATATTTGTCATTTCTTGCAGGCAATTGATCATGATAGGCAACTTGATTTTGCTTATGAGATTTCTCGCTGTATCTTTGGTGGTACTGAGGATTGGCATAAAGATAATAATCTCATTGAAGTAACAAATAAACTGGGACTAGATTTTCAATCTATAAAGAATAAGGTTGCTGAAAAGGAAGAAGAAATAATTTCTCAAATTAAAAAAAATCAAAAAGAGCAACTTGAAGCTGGCCATCATGGCGTACCGTTGTCAGTTTACAAAGATAAGTTTTTCTTTGGGCAAGATAAATTTAACGACTTAGTCAAGGAATTAAAAAAAGACGGTTTAAATATTTAATAAATAATTATCACTACTGAGCCGATATACCTCTTATTCTCTCTGATCTTCTGCGTAACAATTCAGTTACAATTAATATCAATGTAGAAAGAATAATTAAACATGTGGCAACAGCCATGATTGTTGGACTAAGCTGCTCTCTTAAACCAGTCCACATTTGAAGTGGGATGGTCGTAAGGTTTCTATCTCCACCTGCTACGAAGAGAATTACAACGATCTCATCAAATGAAGTGACAAACGCAAATAAAGCCCCGGAGATTATACCAGGCGTTATTAGAGGTAATGTAATTTTAAAGAAGGTATTAGTTGGTGTACTTCCAAGGCTTGATGCTGCGCGCGTTATGCTATCATCAAATCCACTTAAGGTTGCAGTTACTGTTATTACAACAAATGGTGTCCCTAAAATAATATGAGCGATGACAATACCAGGGAAAGTTGCAGCTAATCCAAGTTTAGCAAGAGAAAAGAAAATTGCAGAGCCTGAAATAATAAGAGGAATAATCATTGGTGAGATAAGAATGCTCATAATTAACTGTTTATATGGCATATATCGGCTACTCAGGCCTAAGGCTGCAACAGTTCCCAAAATAGTGGCTCCAATCGTAGAAAAAAAGGCGTAATAAATGCTGTTTCTGGCAGCAATACCCCATGGATTTTTGGTTCCATAGATCATATCTTCATACCACCTGAGTGAAAACGCTTCGGGTTGAAGAGCTAGCATGCCATCAGAAAAATGAATGTATTGTTCTGCATTAAACGAAAGTGGAATGATCACAAACAGTGGGGCAATTAAGAAAAAAAACACCGCTGTACAAATAACCAGGTATGAGTAGTGCCATACTCTGTAACGTGTTTCAGTATATTTGGGTAACGCCATTCTATCCGAGCCTCATATTATCGATACCGACAATTTTATTATAGAGCCAATAAACAATTAGCACGGCAATAAGAAGAACAGTTGCCATTGCTGTAGCGAGAGACCAATCAAGTGATTGCTGCATATGATAGGCAATTCTATTGCTTATTAATGTTCCCTTAGCGCCGCCAACCAGTGCTGGAGTAATATAGTATCCAATAGAAAGGACAAAGACCAAAATTGAACCGGCGCTTATGCCAGCGTAAGTAAGTGGAAAATATATTTTCCTAAATGCATGAAAAGGTGTTGCACCCATGGAAGTTGCGGCTCTCATTAAACTTGGAGGTATCGTTTTCATGACACTATAAAGTGGAAGCACCATAAACGGTAAGAGTATCTGCGTCATAGCAATAAACGTACCGGTCATGTTGTACATTAATTCAAGTCTCCCTTCGTCAGCAACAATACCTAACGATACAAGTGTATCGTTTAGCACTCCTTGTTTTTGTAATAGGACCATCCAGCTTGATGTTCGAACAAGAAGAGAAGTCCAAAATGGAAGCAAAACACAAATCATTAATAGATTTGAATATCGTGTTGGCAGAACCGAGAGTAAATGTGATATCGGATAAGCAAGTAGGAAACAGCAGAATGTAACCCCTGCAGCAACAAAAATAGTTCGTAACCAAAGTGTTACATTTATACGTTTTTTTTCTGGTATTCTCTCTATTGAACCATCATATTTTTGTTCAAAATCAAAAGTTGTGAGATATTTTCTGTAATGGTATGCATCAGTACCTCTTTTTAGAGCCAGCCAATACTCTATATCACCCCACTTTTTGTGAACATCAATAAACTGATCGAGAAAATTTGCATTTTCATCAAAGTCATCAAGTTTCCTTGCGGTTTTTTTTATAAGACTTGTAAATCCACCTTTTTCATAATTTAGTCTAGTAGCAATTTTTCCATGATTTTTCTCTTCAACTAAACCTTTAAGTTCGTAAAAAAATGTTGAAGTTACATCCTCCCCAGGCATCTCGCTGCCATCCCAAGTTTGCATGACATCGTGAGTATCACTCAAAAATTCATGCATCTGAACATTGTCTATGCTTCTTCCAAGCATTTGAAATATGGGAATAAGGTAGGCAAAAATTATAAAAAATAGCAGTGGTGCCGCTAATAAGAATGCTGTTGTTCTGCGTCTTCGTTCAACTTTTTTGAGTTTTACAGATAGTAGTTCACCATCTGACGTTCTAATTTCTGAGGGCATTAAGTATTAGAATACTTAATTTAGGTGACTTGGGCAACCCATAGGTTGCCCAAGTTTTAGTCTTTTATAAGTTAGCTTTCCAGGCTTCCCATGTGTCGTTGATATCAGTGTTGTTATCAGCGTACCACTCAGGGTTCATAAGAACATAGTTCTTAGTGTTTGCTGGAGCTGTAGGCATGTGAGGCATAATCTCAACCGCACCTGCTTGAGGTGAATTAAACCAAGGCTCATCAGCCATGATTATATCAAGAGATGAGATTCTGAAAGGTGCGTAAGCAATATGCTTTGCACTTCCTGCCAATCCTTCAGAACTTGTGAAGTACTTTAATGCTTCCATTGCTTCAGCTTGGTTTGGTCCGCCTTTTACGAGTACAAAGTACTCATAATCAAGTATTTGACCATCCCACACCATTTTCATAGGTGAACCTTCATTCACAATGGCATTAAAATGACGTCCGTTCCAACCAGTAGCCATAATAGCTTCACCAGATACTAACTGCTCAGGTGGTTGAGCACCAGCTGACCAGAATATGCAGCCACCTTTAGGGTGAGTGCAAAGCTCAGTTAGTTTATCAAGCGCTCTATCAAGACCGTTATCTTCCATGTAGTCGTACACGTCAGACCCTGCAACACCATCAGCAACTAGAGCAAACTCAAGGTTTGACATTGCGGAGCTATACAGAGATCTTACACCTGGATATTTATCTGGGTTGAAGAAATCTTCCATCGTTGTAGGATAACTTCCATCAAAATTAATGTTATCAGTGTTGTAAGCATAGTTCCATGAGTAAAGAATATTACCCACAGCACAGTCACTAGGCATAGGAGCAAAGAAGTCATCACTTGCTTTCATACCATTAACACCAGCAGGGAAGTCATTATCGAAATCAAATTCTACAAACAATCCTTCGTCACAACCGATAATTGTATCACGTGCATACACATCGATGATGTCCCAAGTAATAGCTCCAGACTCGACTTGAGTTCTAATTTCACTCAAACCTCCACTGTAGTCGATCCAGTTTACTTGAACGCCACTCTTTTCTTGATATGGGTCCCCGTAACCTAGCTTTTGACTCTCAGTATAAGCGCCTCCCCATGACACTACGTTTACTTCCGCAGCCGTAGCCATAGATGGAGCCACTAATAAAGCAGCCAAAGAGATTAGTTTAGTTAATCTAGACATGATTAATCGTCTCCTTTTTTTTATATAAAGAATTATTACACAAGGCCTTTAACAAAAACGCAACAAAAAAAAGATTATTTTTCAATAAATTAATGCTGAATCTAGATGTAGTATTAAAGGATTAGTAATCTAATGCTCTACAGTCGTGAGATGACCATCCTAAGTCTAATTTGTCCCCCACATTGAGCTTTAAGTCGCTACTTGCATTAGGTACTTTTAGTATAAACTCATCATTTCCTAAAAGATTTACGCGTACCCGAGTGTGGTCACCATGATAAATAATTTCTCTTATTTCACTTGTAAAACGATTTTCTAATTGGTCATTAGGATCAATACTTACTCTTTCAGGTCTTAGAGAAATTCTTGATTTATCCCCAGATGCTTTTACAGCTATCGGATTAGCTATAATTGTTTCACCAGTGTCCGTTTCAATCTTTGCTGAACCAGAGTTGATCTCTTTAACTGTACCAGTAAAAGTATTATTTTCGCCTATAAAACTTGCTACAAAAGAATTCACAGGCGTTTCATATAATTCATTTGGCCCAGAAAGTTGTTGAACTTTTCCATCATTAAAGACTGCAATTCGATTAGACATTGTAAGCGCCTCACCTTGATCATGCGTAACGTAAACAACTGTTACCCCAAGGGACTCATGAATATGCTTTAATTCATATTGCATACTTTCCCGTAAATTTTTATCCAATGCACCCAATGGTTCATCCATGAGAACAAGCTTAGGATCAAATACTAAAGCTCTTGCAACCGCAACTCGCTGCTGTTGTCCACCAGATAATTGAGCAGGCATTCTATTTTCAAAGCCAGTCAGTGAAACCATTTTTAATGTCCTATTAATTCTCTCATCAACTTCAGATTTATCAATCTTTCTTACTTTTAATGGAAACGCTAGATTTTCAAATACTGATAGGTGAGGAAATAAAGCATAATTTTGAAATACCATACCGATACCTCTTTTATGAGGAGGAATATTATTTATGGGACGTCCATCAAAGTATATTTCACCATTTGTTGGAGTTTCAAATCCAGCAAGCATCATTAAAGTTGTAGTTTTTCCAGATCCTGACGGTCCCAGTAATGTTAGAAACTCTCCTTCAGCAATATCTAGGTCTAAACCTTTAACAACAAGTTCTTTACCGTCATAACTTTTATCAACTTGCTCGAATTTTACAAAATCTGACTTTTTGGAGTTCATGCGTTGAAGAGTAAGGTAAAAATAGTTGGGAATCTAGGCTTTTTTAAATTAAATTAATAATGATCTTATCATATAAATAGATCACTATTAATTTAGAAAATTATAAATACATGAAAAAATATCAGCACTATATAAATGGTGAATGGACAGATGGTTCGAGTAAAGACTTAATCCCGGTTATTAATCCTGCCAATGAAGAAGTTATTGGTGAAATAACTTGTGGTAAGGAAGAAGATATTAATCAAGCTGTTGCAGCTGCAAAAAAATCATATGAGTCCCGAGTACTTGTAGATATGAATCCGATGGAACGCGCTAAACTTATGCGTCGCATCGCTGATGAATTAAGAAACATAAGTAAAGAAGGAGGGGCCTTGCTCTGTGCTGAAAATGGTAAACTGCTCGCTGCTTCTGAATACGAATTTGTCGATGCGGCTAACTATTTTGATTATTACAGTGGTCTAACTGACAAGATAGAGGGTCAAACAATTCCTGTTAACAGTCAGGTAATGGATTATACGATATATGAACCTTATGGTGTCTCAGGCCATATTGTTCCTTGGAACTTTCCTATTTCAATGATAGCCAGATCATTGGCATGCTCTTTTGCTGCAGGCAATTCTACTGTTATCAAACCAGCTGAACTTACGCCACTTGCGACGACTTCTTTTTTTGCACAAGCAATTCACAATGCGGAGGTCCCAAATGGGTTAATAAATATTGTAACTGGTTACGGCAATGAAGCTGGCTCAGCTTTGACCGCTCATCCAGATGTTGCGCAAATAACATTTACCGGTTCAGTAAAAACAGGCAAAGAAATTTTACATGCAGCTGCTGAACGCGCTATACCTGCTGTAGTTGAACTTGGAGGTAAATCAGCAGCAGTTGTGCTACCTGATGCAGATATTGATAAGGTGATAAATGCAACCAAAGTAGGAATTTTCAGTCAAGCTGGACAAATTTGTTCAGCTATGTCTCGTATGATCGTTCATAAATCAATTAAAGACGAAGTCCTTGAAAAGTTATCTTCATTAGCGTCTTCCATTAAAGTAGGACCAGGTAATGAAGATGGTGTTGATTTAACTCCAGTAATTTCAGAGGAACAACTACAAAAGATTGAGAATTATGCACGCTCTGGTTTACAAGCAGGAGCTAAGGCAGTTTCAGGTGGTAATCGAGTAGATAGAAAAGGTTACTTTTTTGAACCAACAATTTATTCAGATGTCAAACCGGATATGACCATTGCACAGGAAGAAATCTTCGGACCATTTTTATCTGTTCTAGAGTATGAAGACCATGAGGAGGCTATACATATTGCGAATGATACAGACTACGGTTTAGCAGCAGGTGTATTTACAAAAGATGTAGACATGGCTACAAAAACAGCATCTCAATTAAATGGTGGGCAAGTTTATGTAAATAGTTGGTTTACAGGGAGTATAGCAACTCCATTTGGAGGATATAAACAGTCTGGATACAGTCGTGAAAAAGGTCAACAAGCCATTAAAAGTTATTTACAATTAAAAAATATTGGTATTCAGCTTTAGCTCTTAATCGTTGTCTTGCAGTCCAGCACCTGCAGCAGTATTTTTTAAGCGCTCAGTTTCCTCAACAAATGTTTCAGAAGACATTTCATACAACTCATTCCATGTCTCGCTAGAGAAGCTGTCCAGATTTTCAATTATATTTATTGAAAAAGTATCAGCTTTTTGAATAACCGAGGTTTTGATTTGACGATCAGCAAGAATACAAATATTTAAATTACATTCGACGTTAATTTGATCGATTGCTATCCCCACTCTTTTGCCAATTAGGTATGACAGTCTACTTACAAAAGGTAAAAGAAGTAATGGATAATCAACATTTAAAAAATACAAAGAATTAGTTTCGTCAACTAATTGATAATCATCTATTAACTTGATCCCTGTGTAGATAGGGCACAGATTTTTACCATTAAGGTAATTTTCTCTTTTTATTTCCTTTGGACCCTCAGGTTTATTATTTCTAATTAATTTTAAATAAGAAGTAAGATTTTTTACTCCAGCAATTCCAAACATCTCAATTGAACTTATACTTTTTCCAACATCTTCGGCGATGCCCCATGTATAGCCTGAAGCCTTTACGGCCCGCTTAGAAATAGTATTGATTTCGCTTGAAGACTGCATCAATTATATATCCAAGTATCATTCGATAAATTTATTTCATGCATGAGCGGCGCTCCTTGATACATGCAAATACGAAGCCATTTATCTGATCGAGGATCAAATTTTTGCGCTCCAAAAAAAGATAATTTTAGTCTTAACATATCAATTGGCATTAATTCTGCGTCAATTGAATTATCCTGTATTTCTGCATACGGTAATTTTTCTACAACATAACATCTTCGAACGATATGCCTTAAATCATTATTATTTTCGAGAAATTTAGACAACTTTTGATTTTTGTCTAAAGACAAGCGGTTATATAATTCTTTAATATCTCTTGCGATTGCAAGAGGTTGCTCCAATTGAGAGCCGTCTTCTTCAAATCGATTCGCGATGCGAGGTTCTTCTTTGTTTTTTGAAATAAACCAAAAGTTCTCATTACTTTTTTTTATTGAAAAATCTATTGCGAGTATATTTGGATAAGATTTTTCTATAATTTCTTTTAACTCCCTCGTGCTTCTTTCTGTTGGTATATTAAAAAATTGGTCCTCGTCGGCACTCATTTGAGGCACTAAGTGACTCACAATATTGTCATAAGGTTCCATCATCAGAGAGACAATATATTCAATACCTTCGTAGCTTAAATTCTCTTCCGTCCATTTATATGTTTTATCCCAAAAATACTCGCAATCATTAATACTTAAGTCGTACTCACTTTCAAATTTTTGAATATCTTGTCTTAGTTGTTTTATTTTTGCTTTTTGGAACTGGCTGCTGGTATTCCAATTGTCTATATTCTTCTCTGAGAATTCCAGGCATCTTTTGAATATCCCTAATTCATTATTAGTAACGTGTTTGATCTCTCGTATCTGTTTTAAAGCCTCTTCTCTTACGTAGATCCATTGATGAAGTAGAGCTGGATGATTAATAATAAAGGGAGCCATGCCAAGACCTGTTGAATTGCCAATGCCAAGCTGCCTTGATAAATCAATATCAAGTTTAATGAAATTGTTTGGATTTTTTTTCTCAGCAATATGATTAACTTGATCAAATGTAAATTGACGAACAAGATAAACGAGCATCATTTCAATTCTAAATGGACCATTAATTTCCGGTCTATCTTTTATTCTATATCGATCGGCCAAGCCAAACTTACCTGACCCGTAAACAGCTGTAGTTCTATACAAATAGCCAACATTGTTGAGAAGTTCTTTATCAGGCTGTTTTCCACTCGACAGACTTTCAACAACATGATTAAAAACTCGTACCGATTTATTAGCTCTTGATAATGCAAGTTCTTTAAATGAACATCTGCCTACTTCTTGTTTAGGAACATTATTTCGAAGTCTTTCAATATCATCTTTACTCGGATGACCGTCGTGAATAACAAAAGCAGCATCCCATTTTGTAGCAATTACCCGATCAGATCTTTCTGAGTCATCTAATTTATTTGCATAACAAATTAAGGAATAAGTTCTTTGTCTATTTGAAACAGAGTAGACAGCGGTTCCATATCCATCCTCGTCAAGTTCAAAAATTTCATTTTTAAATCTCCAATCTTTAAATTCTCTAATAAAGCTTCTTAAAAATGAGAGTTTTGATTGGTGAAAACAACCTAATCGGTTGAGTTTCATTATTTCATTTGGGTTTCTACGCTGAACTGAAAATGTCATATTTAAAAAATATTTTCTTTATAAAAATTAAACCAATTATTTCCTAAGATACCATCAACTTCTTCTTTATTAAAACCTACATTTACTAAACCATCTTCAAGATTATTAAATCCAGTTGCATCTTTGAACCATTCTGGCTGTCTTGGAAATGCAGCATTATCTGCAGAGCCTTCACCATAATCTCGATTTTTAGTCCATGTACCGTTTCGCATCCATTCAACTACCGTATCAGGTTGCCCTAAACATAAATCGGATCCGATACCTATACATTCAGTACCCATAATTTCAGCAGTTTTTGCAACCATTTCACAAAAGCTCTCAAGCGAACAATTGGAACCGTTTAATAAGTGATGTGGATAGAGAGAAAGACCAATCATTCCTTTTGACTGACTTAACTCTTTTAATAATATTTCAGACTTATTTCTTTTTACCTCATGCCAAAATGAAGGATTAGCATGAGTTACAACAATTGGTCTTTCAGAGATCTGCATCGCGTCCAAAGTTGATTTTTCTGCTGAGTGTGACATATCAATGATAATACCGACACGATTCATTTCCTTTATGACTTCTTTGCCCATTCGAGTTACGCCACTATCATTTTCTTCGTAACAGCCCGTTGCAAGTAATGACTGATTGTTATAGGTTAACTGCATAAAAACAGTTCCCATATTGTGAACAGTTTCAACCAGACTAATATTGTCTTCAATTGGTGAACAATTTTGAAAGCCAAAAAAAATTGCAGTTTTATTTTCTTTGTGAGCCTTTTCGATATCTTTGTATGTTTTACCGTGGAATATTAAATCTTTAAAATCGTTAAAGTATACTTGCCATTGATTTATATTATTTTGAACCTCATCAAAGTCTTCATGATATGCAATTGTTACATGAACAGCATCTAGTTTTGCTTTATTATTAATTCTGAAAATATTTTCTGACCAATTGCAGTATTGAAGATTATCGATTCTATAACTCATGTTAATTAAATATTCTTATCATCTACTTATCTCCAAGTATGGGATCTTGGCAAATAAAATAAATATTGATTTTTGAGAGATTTTCTAGGCTAAATTAAAAAAACTGCGACAATTTAAGCCTACCACAATCCTTGTAGAACTTTAATTTCTCGCAAACTACATTATATTAATATTAGATACTTAATTAAATATGTACACACCCATAAACCAATATATTGAAAGACTTGAAAACATCTCATTTGATGTTGACCAGCTTAATGGAGCTGTTAGCGAATTGGTAAGAATAAGACCGTTTGAGAACTCTGAACAAAAACCAGGCATGCTTAAATCGAATGCAATATGTTTAAACTACGATAAAGAAGAGTTAGATGAATGGTTTGGAGGAAACATTAGAGGAAAGTATTGGACAAAACCAGACGCTTCATTTGAAGAGATGGAACGTGAACCATATATTGATGAATCTCGATATACTCTGTTCAACCCCAAATTGAACGATACGTACTTTAAGTACGTTTATGAAAAAATTAATCAGTTTTTTGAAATAGGACGTTGTCGTGTGATTAAAATGCCACCGAGAACAACACTTAGCTGGCATAGAGATCCAGAGAGAAGACTTCACATTGCAATTAAAACGAATTATGGTGCTCGCATTTTCATAGAACACACAGGATACCATATTCCAGCTGATGGTAATATCTATCTAACAGACAATACTAAATATCATACAGCAATTAATGGCGGGGAAGAGGACAGAATACATCTTGTAGCAACTGTACTTGGCACAAAGTAAATCTTAACAATCTATTATATTTTTACGCGTCCAATCTTTTTTGTTGGACTCTCTTACCTTATTGAATTCTTTTAATTCACGTTTTTTTAATTTTATGTATTTAGATACAATTTTTGATCCAATAGAATTCTTCACAATAACATCTTCGCTAAATTTTTTGAGTGCTTGATCTAGATTAACTGGAAGTTTTTTAACACGTTTAAGTTTATGACCTTGTGTATACATATTAATGTCCTGTCTTTTACCTGGTTTACGTTTGTTTTTAATACCATCTAAGCCCATAGCAATAATTCCAGATTGTAAAAGATATGGATTTACTGCGCCATCAGCTGCCCTAAATTCGAACCGCCCCCTATCAGGAATACGAATCATATGAGTTCGATTATTTCCAGAATACGTCACTCCTGTTGGTGAGTAAGTTGAACCTGAATTAGTTGTTGTTGCATTTAATCTTTCGTAACTGTTTAAGCTGGGGTTAAACCATGCAGCGAAAGCATCTACTGATTTTATAATTCCACCTATGAAGTGATACCCTATCTTTGATAATCCAAGTTGATCAGAAGAGTCATGAAATAAATTTTTTTTCTTTTTCATATCCCATAATGATACATGTGCGTGGCAACCATTTCCTGTAAGCTCAGTAAATGGTTTTGGCATGAATGTCGCCCTCAGCCCATGTTTTTCTGCAATTGATTTAACCATAAATTTAAAAAAAACATGTCTATCTGCAGTGGTCAAACAATCAGCATATTCCCAATTCATTTCAAACTGGCCATTGGCATCCTCATGATCATTTTGATAGGGTTTCCATCCAAGCTTTATCATGGAGTCACAAATCTCAGTTAAGACGTCAAATCTTCTCATTAAAGCAGCCACATCGTAGCAAGGCTTTAGTGCGTCATCCCGATCGTCAGCAACTTTAGTACCTTCTTCATTTAAAATAAAGAATTCACATTCAACACCAGTCATCATTTTCATATTAAGGGTCTCTAAACTATTTATTTGATTTTTAAGAATTACTCTTGGGCATTGACCCATTAGCTCATTGTTCATTACTAAATCACTTGCTAACCATGCAACATCAGGTTGCCAAGGTAACTGAATGAGACTTTGAGGATCAGGAACAGCAAACATATCGGGCTCGGAGAACGAAAGATCTAAATGTGTTGCAAAACCTCCAAATCCAGCACCAGTTTTTTGCATTTCAGAGATTGCTCTTGCAGGAACTAATTTAGCTCTTTGCACACCAAATAAATCTACAAAAGTGACTAGAAAATACTTTATCTTTTTTTGCGAAGCGACCTTAGCTAAATTGATATTCATAGTGAATAATTATGGCGGTTCATGCAAAAAAAACAATTAAATTTAATTTGAAAATATGGTGCCCCTAGCTGGTTACGCTCCAGCGGCTGATCATTACCAATGACCTGCTTTACTATTAAGCGATAGGGGCTAAAAATATTTTAGTTAAGCTATAGATCACCTAATGCTATTCCCTCGCGACGTGGATCAGATCCACCCTCTAAATTATCTCCAATATAAATGGTATTTAATCCTGAAAAATATCCTTTTATTTTTGTATCATATCCCATAGCTGACAAACTTTCTTCAAGTCTTAGAGCATCTGGCGATTCTTCAATCTCGTATTTACCCCATCGATTAATGGCATGTGGAAAAGAGACTGACTGTTGTACATTCATATCCCACTCTATAAGAGATATTAAGGAGTTTGTTACAAACCCAATAATGTTACTACCCCCAGGTGATCCGGTTATGTAGATTGGTTTTCCATTCTGAAGTACGATGGTTGGTGACATTGAGGACCTCGGACGTTTTCCAGGCTCTAATCTGTTTGAAACTAATTTTCCATCAATTTTATGTTTAAATGAAAAATCAGTAAGTTGATTATTTAGTAAGAAACCACTTTTAGTGAATAGTCTAGAACCAAACGCGTTTTCAATTGACGATGTCATCGATAGTGCATTTCCATATTTATCATAAATTGAAATATGTGTGGTTGAATTTAGTTCTAGAGAATTATCATCACTGTAATCAGATGCAAAACTGTTTGAAGGATTACCAGGCTTGATTTCTTCTGTTTTTGAACCCACTTTAATTTTATTCGATCTTAGTTTTAAGTATTCATCATCAAGTAAGCCTGTAACTGGTACTTTAACAAAATCACTATCAGCCAAGTATCTATCTCGATCAGCAAAAGCAAGACGACTTGCATCTCCAATCAATTGCCATGATAAAGGGTTTTCATATCCAAGAGATTTTAAATCAAATGGTTCTAACAATTTTAAGGTCTGACCAACAGCGACACCACCCGAAGATGGAGGTCCCATGCCACAAACTTCATAATTTTTATACATTACACATACAGGCTTTCTCTCGATAATTTGATAGTTCTTAAGATCAGTTTTACTGAGAAATCCTGGGTTGCTCTTATAATCTTGAACAGTACTAATGATGTCATTAGCAATATCGCCGTCATAGAAATCGTCAAGTCCTTCATCTGCAATTATTTGTAGTGTTTGAGCATAAGCATTGTTCACAACGATCTGTTGATGTAGAAGACCTTTACCGTTAGGAAAAAAATAATTTTTAGTCATTTCTGCTTTCTTTAGTCTGTCTGCATCACGTTTGATTGATGCCTCTAATTTTTTCGAAACAGAAAAACCATTTTTCGCAAGTTTGATTGCATCATTAAACAAAAATGACCAGTCCAATTGTCCCCACTTATTATGCGCTTCTTTCATTAATGCAGGTGTTCCAGGTGTCCCAACTGATAGGCCGCCAATTACTGCGTCAAAGAACTTCTTCGGATCACCATTAGTGTTTTGAAATTGTGTCGTTTCTGAATTTTGTGGAGCTGTTTCTCTTCCATCTAAAGTAGTAATCATCTTGGTTTTGTTATCAAACCAAACTAGAAAACTGCCACCACCAAGGCCCGATGACTCAGGTTCAACGAGTCCCAAAACTGCTTGAGCTGCAATCATAGCATCCGCTGCGGTACCACCTAAACTTAAAATCTCAGCTCCTGCCTTAGATGCATATGCATTTGCTGTTACAATCATCCATTCCTTGCCAACAACAGGTTCACCATTTTTTTTAGCATCAAGTGATTTAGTTATAAATGTAGAGTTAAGTTCAATTGAGGTGTCATTAAAAATTTCAGGATCAATTAATTCTGAGGAATCTTGAGAATATATATTTTGAGTAACTAAAATTAGTAGAAAAAATACAGAAAAAATATTCTTCATTTTATTATATTTTTCAAAGTTAATTTTTTACTCCATAGCCTTTTGAAATCACTATTGCTACACCAATGATACAGGCTAATAAAAAAGCAACAAGTGATAGGACACTTATTAAAATACTAATATCTGATGAACCATAAAATGACCAGCGCATGCCATTAATAAGATAAACAACGGGATTAAAATATGAAACTTTTTGCCAAAACTCAGGCAGCATTTCAATTGTGTAAAGACTTCCACCTAAAAATACTAATGGCGTAATAATTATTAAAGGTACAACTTGAAGTTGTTCAAAATTATTACTTAATAATCCAATGAGAAAGCCAAATAAACTAAATGTGAGACATGTTAGAACAAGTAAGAAGAACATTAAAAAAGGATATTGAATTTCGAGTTCAACAAAGAAACTAGCAGTAATTAAGATAATTATACCAACGATTAATGATTTAGATGCACTGGCTCCAACAAATCCTATAATGATTTCAAGTGAAGAAATTGGTGCAGCTAATACCTCATAGACTGAACCTGTAAATTTTGGAAAAAATATTCCAAAAGCTGAGTTAGATATACTTTGTGTTAAAAGTGTCAGCATCAGCAAGCCAGGTACAATAAATGATCCATAGCTTACCCCGTCTAATTCTGGAATCATTCCCCCAATTACAGATCCGAAAACTATAAAATATAGTGAGGTAGAGATAACGGGTGATAAAATACTTTGACCAATTGTTCTTCTCATGCGATCCATTTCGTGGAGATAAATTGCTCTAATTGCGTAAAAATTCATCATTTTTCCCTTACCAATTCGACAAATATATTTTCAAGTGAACTTTGTTCGGTGTTAATATCTTTTAGTTTTAACCCTGACTCTTTCATATCTTGCAATAAAGAAGTTATTCCTGTTTGTTTACTTTTCGAGTCATAATCATAGCTGACTGATAATCCGTTGTTTAAAACTTTTAGATTATAATTATCTAATTTTGTAGGGAGAGAGTCGACAGCATCATGTAAATCAATAATTAGTGTTTTTTGTCCCATGCTTTGAACTAAATCGGAAGTGTTATCAACGATTAGAAGCTCACCTTTATTAATTACCGCAACTCGATCGGCAATTGCTTCTGCTTCTTCAATATAATGTGTTGTGAGAATGATCGTGACACCGCTATTTCTTAAGTCTTTAATCACTTCCCACATTTCTTGACGCAACTCAACATCAACACCAGCGCTCGGTTCATCAAGAAACAATACGGAGGGTTCATGTGAAAGCGCCTTGGCAATTAGTACGCGTCTTTTCATACCTCCAGACAGCTCATTTATTCTTGAATTTCGTTTATCCCATAAGCTTAAATCTTTTAATATTTTTTCAATTAAAGATGGATCAGGTGGCTTTCCGTATAATCCTCGCGTATAGGACACATTATTAAAAACAAATTCAAACTGCTCCAATGTCAACTCTTGTGGAACCAAGCCTATTTGAGATCTGGTTTTTCTATAGTCTTTAATAATATCAAAATCATCTACTGATACTGAACCAGACGTTGGAATAACAATCCCACAAATAATGCTAATTAAAGTTGTTTTTCCAGCTCCATTTGGTCCAAGGAGAGCTATGATTTCATCTTTTTTGATATCTAGATTAATATCTTTTAGGGCCTGAAAATTATTATCATATGTTTTTGATAAATTTTTGATTGAGACAATATTTTTCATCGGTTTGTTATATCAGCAAATATTTAATTAAATAGTCATTTATCTTTTTTTGAACATATTTCTATCAAATTTAAGCCTTGCTTTTTAAGTACTTATTTATTGAATATGAAAAAATCGAAAATAAAGCCTCAGTACATAAGAAGACAATCATACAATGGTGAGTCAACTCTCGTGATTATACCTTCAACAACAAAGCTTAAACTTTCTAAAACCCCTAAACTTTTAACAAGCTTTGTCATCGCAACAGGTTTTTTCGGCTTGATGTTTTTTTCTATTAGTGGCTAGATCATTTCAGTGCGTATGTGCTGGCTCTGAAATGATATATAATAATTATCGTTTTAAATATTTATGGTTTTGATTATCTGGTTCGTTAACAGTTCTTTTTTGACATAATTCCTTTTAGATATATTTCTCTTTGATTTGCTGCATCTATTGCCTGACTTGCATTTTCATAAGTAGCCCAGATACCGATTGGGAAAACAAGCAATCTTCCAGCATTACTCCAATTCACACCTTTTTCACTTTCTGCTTCTTTGATGAACTTATCCAATTCATCAACTTCATTTTGCAAACCAATACAGGACAACTGTTCATCATTAGGTTGGATAATGTCGACAACGTGAGGTGTCGCACAAGAGATAAGAAATAGAAAGCTAAAAACAATAATATATCTCATAATATTATACTTCCTCTTAATGCTTCATAAATCTTATATATCATTTTTTCTATAATATCTCTGTTCTAGAGTATTAACTTAATTAAATCGTTTGGTTGTATCTTATTCATAGGTTTATGTATTTTAAAGTTTTTAGTATTTCCATCAACATGATGAATTGTTACTACTGTTTCTATTGGAGGACAATCAGGTTCATGACAACTAAGTTCAGCAATACTTATAATTGTATCTTTATCTAATTTAAAATTATCTGTAATTAAATTTTTTAAATTCTGTATTGCTGTCTTATCCGGTTTTTTTTTCTCAAACATGCTTGCCATTTATTTATTGCTCCCAAAGAGGTGACCATAAAATTTGGCCTTTTGCATCTCCGACCAATATATGTGATCGATCAGGTGAAATACTAATGTTTGATACCTCTGATCCAGTAGGATTTTGAATTAGAACATCATTTGTTAGTTCTGATAATTCTGAAAGAAGGACCATGCCATTACGAAACCCTGCGAAAACAGCTTTTTCTCCTGGCAATGATTCTACGAAAGTTGCATTTTGTTGACCACCACTTGCAATACATAGAGGCTTTCGGCCCCTCGGCCCCTCTTTACCGTCGAATGGCCAGCAGATTGCTTCTTTTGCACCGGCTGTTACCAGATAAGGATTGTCACCCGCCCATGTAAAACTTTTCACTTTCGATGGATAACCTGACATTGCAAAATTTGCTTTATCTCTAATACGCCATGCATGAAGCTCATTTTCTTGCATTGTTGTCACTAAATATTTACCGTCTGGGCTAAACCCAACTTTACCATGAGAGCCTTTCCAAGCAAATTTCGAGGATTTCCATTTGTTTTTTTCTAACCTCCACAAAGTTACTCCTCCATAACATGAAACTGCAATTCGCCTTCCATTTTGATCGATCGCAATTCCACCTATCGTACTTTGATGCTCTAATATTTTTGGGTTAGTATTTTCGTCCGACCAAATGTAGACGTTTTTTCCAGACGAACACAAAACCATACTTTCGAAGGCGGCTACATTATCTACCCAACGCGTTCCAAAATTGTAAATTTCTTTGACATCAGCATTTGTTGATATTTTTAAAAAATAACCATCTTGTCCACCTGTTATCACTCCATAATCACTTGAGGCAATACTTAATATTGAACCAGCGTGCGCTTGAACTTCTAAGGGATCTCGATCGGGCCAAAAAAACCTTACAGACCCATCACCAAATCCAACTGCAACTGCATCTTCTATTGGAACTGCTCCTGTGACTGGGGCACCTGTTTCAAAAATCTTCCCATTTTCTTCAAAACGAGATTTTATAAGAAATTCATTATTCATTAAGGGCA
>CACFYZ010000014.1 GCA_902570675.1 uncultured Pelagibacteraceae bacterium | reverse complement strand
AAATAAATATCTTCCAAAAATTGCTTCTGGCGAAATACTTCCATGTGCTGTTCTCACTGAACCGCATTCGGGGTCAGATATGGGATCGTTCAAAACTAGAGCTGTAGAAAATGGTGAGCACTATACAATTACTGGAAATAAAACATGGGTAACTCATGGCGCAAGAAGTGACATCATGATGTTGCTTGCCCGCACAAACCCAGATGAAAAAGGATATAAGGGACTATCAATGTTTCTTGCTGAAAAGCAAAGAGGTGATGATGATAACATGTTTCCTGATGAGGGTATTAGTGGCGGTGAGATAGAAGTATTGGGTTACAGGGGTATGAAAGAATATGAGATGGCTTTTGATGGCTTTAAAGTTAAAAAACAAAATCTTCTCGGTGAAAAAGAAGGTAACGGATTTAAGCAAATGATGGAAACTTTTGAAGCAGCACGTATCCAAACAGCTGCGAGAGCGTTGGGTGTTGCTCAGTCAGCTTTTGAAACAGCAATGCAATATGCAATCGACAGAACAGATACAAACGGTGGTTCACTATACGATAAACCGAGAAATGCCTCTAAAATTGTTTCTATGGCAACTGAAATAATGGCTGCACGACAGTTAACTTACTTCGCGGCAAAAGAAAAAGATAAAGGACACCGTTGTGATTTAGAGGCAGGAATGGCAAAAATGTTAGCAGCAAGAGTTGCTTGGGCATGTGCAGATAATGGAGTTCAAATTCATGGTGGAAACGGCTTTGCTCTTGAATATCCAATTAGTAGAATATTATGTGACTCAAGAATTCTAAATATATTTGAAGGTACAGCTGAAATACAGGCAGATATTGTAACACGTAGATTAGTATCTACAAATCCAGCTTAATTCAATATGCCAGGTTTTTTATATTACTTATTAATTCCAATATCACTGCTTGCAGTTTTAGCTGTCCTAGGCACTGGTCTATATGCAATGTTTAAAGGTGGAGATTTTAATAGAAAATATTCAAATAAACTAATGAGACTAAGAATTACTCTACAGTTTATCGCAATTGTAATCATTATGAGTGCTCTTTACTTTTCTACCAATAATTAATGGTCAAATTAAATAAAATTTATACCAGGGCTGGTGATAAAGGCAAAACAGGCTTGGTTAATGGTAAGAGAGTCTCAAAGGATAACATTAGAATTAAAGCATATGGCACAGTTGATGAGCTTAATTCAATATTAGGTGTTCTTAATATCCAAGCCAAGACAACTTTAAAAAAAATTATATCAGAAATACAAAACGATTTATTTGATTTAGGTGCTGATCTAGCAACACCGATACAGCAAAAGCCAAAATATAAGCCACTGCGTATAACTAAAAATCAAGTTTTAAGAATAGAAAAAACAATAGATAAATATAATTCTAAGCTTACCCCCCTTAATTCATTTATTCTTCCTGGCGGCACAATTACTGCGGCATTTTTACACAACGCAAGAACCGTTACTCGAAGAGCAGAAACACAGATGGTTTCTTTAGCTAAAAATGAAAAAGTAAATGAAGAAGCTATTAAATACATCAATCGCTTGTCAGATTTATTCTTTGTATTATCTAGAGTTGAAAACAAGAATGGAAAAAAAGATATACTTTGGAAACCAGGTAAGAATGTATAAAAATATGTTTACTCAACTAAAAAAAAATTATAACACTTAAATCATGAAAATTTTAGTCCCTGTAAAACGAGTTATTGATCCTTACGTAAACATTAGAGTAAAGTCTGACCAGACAGGCGTTGAGACCGAAAATGTTAAAATGTCAATGAATCCATTCTGTGAAATAGCAGTTGAAGAAGCAATCAGAATAAAAGAAGCAGGGAAAGCAGAAGAAATAATTGCGGTTTCTATTGGCAACCAATCATGTCAGGAAACGATACGAACTGCATTAGCTATGGGAGCAGATCGTGGTATTCATGTTTTAACTGAGGAAAGAGTTGAGCCCATCTCAGTAGCGAAAATTTTAGCAAAGATTTGTGAGAGTGAGTCTCCAGGCCTTATCATTTCAGGAAAACAGGCAATTGATGGAGATAACAATCAAACAGGCCAAATGCTGGCTGCGCTAACTGATATGCCTCAAGGAACTTTTGCCTCCAAAATTGAAATCGATGGTGAAAAAGTGAAAGTCACCAGAGAAATCGATGGTGGCTTACAAACCGTAAACTTAAATATGCCTGCAATTATTACAACCGATTTAAGATTAAATGAGCCAAGATATGCATCATTACCTAACATCATGAAGGCTAAGAAAAAGCCCATTGATCAAAAATCTCCTGAAGATTTTGGTATCAACGTTTCGCCGAGAGTTAATATTTTAAAAGTTATTGAACCTCCAAAAAGACAAGCGGGGATAAAAGTTGAAAGTATAGAAGAACTTGTAGAAAAACTAAAAAGTGAGGCAGGGGTAATATGACAACACTATTTTATATAGAACATAATAATGGCAAAATTAGTGATCAAAGCTTAAAAGCAATCACTGCAACTACGAATATCGAAGGTGATGTTCATGGATTAATCGTTGGCTCAAATATCAGTGATGCAGTCGCTGAGGCTTCAAAAATTAGTGGTCTTAACAAACTATTGCATGTTGATGATGAAGCTTTTGATAATGTTCTCGCAGAAAAACTTACTCAAGTGATGTTAAATGTTGCAAATGATTATGACTACTTCTTGGCAGCTGCTACAACGACAGGTAAAAATGTTATGCCAAGACTCGCAGCTAAACTTGATGTGTCACAAATATCTGAGATTGTTTCTGTGGAAAGCGCAGATACATTTATTAGAACAATTTATGCTGGAAATGCTATTGCAACAGTTCAAACAACAGATGCCAAAAAAGTTTTAACTGTTAGGCCAACTGCTTTTAAAGCCGCGACAACTGATTCTGCAGAATGCGAAGTAGTTAATATAACCGCTGAAAATATTCCGTCTATTTCTGAATTTATTGGGGAAGAATTAACAAAATCTGACCGACCAGAACTAACTTCTGCTAAGACAATTATTTCCGGTGGAAGAGGCATGCAAAATGGAGAAAATTTCGAGCTTCTTGATAAGGTTGCTGAAAAACTTGGTGCAGCTGTAGGTGCTTCCCGTGCTGCTGTAGATGCAGGCTTTGTTCCCAATGATTATCAGGTTGGACAAACAGGTAAAGTGGTTGCTCCCGAACTTTATATTGCTGTAGGCATATCTGGAGCAATCCAACATTTAGCTGGGATGAAGGACTCTAAGGTTATCGTTGCTATCAATAAAGATGAAGAGGCTCCTATATTTGACGTTGCTGATTATGGATTAGTCGCTGATCTATTCCAAGTGCTACCTGAATTAGAACAAGCTTTATAAATTCAATTTAAGTTGCTGTTTACGAAATCTTTAAAATAAATGCTGTCCCATTCAGCTGGACCAATCAATTTTGCTATTTGTTTACCTTCCTGACTAATAAATAACGAAAATGGAAGCCCAGCAGCGCGTACTTCTCTAGGAATATTATTTTTGTCATCAAAAAATAAATCAATGTTAGATATTTTATAATCTACAAAAAAATTAGCTGAATTTTTTTTTGGTCCTCGGTCGATACTGATTGCAAGAATGTGGAAATCTTCTTTATTATATTGTTTTTGAAGTCTATCTAACGAAGGCATCTCCTCTTTACAAGGCTCACACCAAGTTGCCCATAAGTTAATCAAAAGTAGTTTTCCCGCAAAATCAGAAAGTTTTAGGTCTTTACTATTAATATCTTGAAATTTACTGCCAAAACCAGGTTTTTCCTCAATAATCAAATTATTAGCCATTGAACTTGCAATATATAAACTATTGCAAAAGATAAAGATTGTGGCATATACCATCAAAATTATTAATCTGCTAAATATAAATGACATAGTAATTTGAGGAATAAATAATTTTAATAAAATGTCCATAAAAAAAAATAAATTAAGAAATAGATTCAGTAGAGAAGCAAGTCAGTCCTTTATTAATATAAATTCATCTTTAGAAAATGATAAGTTTTTATTTAACGAAGATATTGAAGCATCAATCGCGCATGCAACGATGCTCTCTTCACAAAAAATTATTTCTAATAAAGATGCAAAAAATATTATCTCTGGTCTAAAAAAAATTAAATCAGAGATTAAAAATAAAAAGTTTATATTTGATGATAATCTAGAAGATATTCACATGAATATTGAACATAGATTAGCTGAACTTATCGGACAAGCTGCGGAAAGATTGCATACCGGAAGGTCGCGTAACGATCAAGTTGTTACAGATTTAAAATTATGGATGAAAAAAGATAATAGATTAATTTCAAAAAAAATAAAAAAATTAAAGTTATCTTTAATACAAGTAGCAAATAAGAACATTTCAATACTGTTCCCTGGGCTAACACACCTACAAACTGCGCAACCAATATCTGCAGGACACTTTTTTATGGCATATTATGAAATGTTTAATAGAGATACAATACGCTACAGCGATGCATTTAAAAGAATAAACGAAAACCCTCTAGGGGCCGGCGCTTTGGCAGGAACCAATTTTCCAATTAACCGAAATAAAACAACGAAAATGCTTGGTTTTAAAAGGCCAACGAGAAATTCGATTGACACAGTTTCTGATCGAGACTTTGTTGTTGATTTCTTATCAAGTTCATCATTATTAGCTGTTCACTTATCTAGGTTGGCAGAAGAAATAGCCTTTTATTGCTCTGATTTAGTAAATTTCTTTAAAATTGGAGATCAATTAATGTCTAGCTCGTCAATCATGCCACAAAAAAAGAACCCCGATGGCGCTGAACTAATTAGGGCAAAAGCATCTTTAATACAGGGTAATTTGTCATCAATGCTAAGCCTTTTAAAGTCTCTTCCGTTAACATACAGTAAGGATCTTCAAGAAGATAAAGCGCTAGTTACGTCATCTAGTAAAAATATTCACCTCTGTCTTGATTGCATGTATGAATTAATCTCATCAATTCAAATTAATAAAACCATTGCTGAACAAAAATTGAAATTTTCCTATGCAAATGCAACTGAGTTAGCAGATTGGTTAGTACTTAATCTTGGATATTCATTCAGAAAAGCTCATAATTTGACGGCTCAGATCGTTAATTTTGCAGAAAAAAAGAATATAAATTTGAACAAAATTTCTATGAAAGACTTTCAGAAGTTTGATAAAAATATAGACAAATCAGTTTATGAAACATTAGATTTAAAAAATAGTATCAATAATAAAAAAAGTTATGGTGGAACCGCTATATCTGAGATAAGAAAAATGATTAGCCTTGCTAGAAAAGAATTAAAAGATGAAAAATATTAGTATTATAATTATATGTTTATGTATTATCGGGTGTGGGAAAAAGGGCTCTCTCGAGTATACACCATCTGAAGCTAAGAGCAGTTATAACATAGAAATTTATCAAGCTTAAATGTCTTTTCTGAAATACGAAAATAATATCTTAAAATTTGAAGGTGTGGCAATTAGTGAAATAGCGAAAGGCAGAACTACGCCATTTTACTGCTATAGTCAAAATACTTTAATAGATAATTTCAACAAATTTGCTAACTCAGTTGCATCTTTCGATAGCACTGTATGTTTTTCGTTAAAGTCAAATTCAAATTTAACCTTATTAAAAACTCTTGAGAAACTTGGCGCTGGAGCAGATGTTGTCTCTGAATGGGAAATGAGAAAAGCATTGAAAGCCGGCATAAGTGCAAAAAATATAGTTTTTTCAGGAATTGGCAAAACAGACAAAGACATTCAATTTGCTATTAATAACGATTGTTTTCAAATTAATGTTGAGTCAATTGATGAATTAAACCGCATAAATGAAATGGCAGCAAGCATTGGTAAGGTTCAGAAAATTGGTATTAGAATTAATCCTGACATTAAGGCTGATACTCATAAAAAAATTAGCACAGGCAGTCTGGAAGATAAATTCGGGGTAAGCATTGAGGATACTCATAAAATTTTTCAGAATAGAGCAGATTATTCAAGTTTGAAAATATCGTCAATTGCATTTCATATTGGCAGCAATATTAAGGAGCTAAATCCTTTTGAAAATACTTTTAGTCTTATTGGGGATTTAGCAAAAAAAATAAATAGTGAGACATCAATAATTGATACAATTGATGTGGGTGGCGGGCTCAGTCCACAAAAAAGAAATTTTACATTTGAAGACTATGCAAAATTAATACACAAATATTTTGACTTGGATGGCATCAAATTTATTTTTGAACCAGGAAGACTAATTTCTGCTGATGCAGGAATATTGGTTTCGAAAGTACTTTATATAAAAAATATTACTGGTAAGAAATTTATAATCATTGATGCGGGTATGAATGATATGATAAGGCCAGCCTTATATGACGCAAATCATGAAGTATTACCAGAAATTAACAATGATGAATTTGAGGAAATAAACACCGATATTGTAGGACCAATATGCGAAAGCTCTGATGTATTTATGAATATAAAAAGATTTAATAAGATTAAAATTGGTGAATATGTTGTTTTAAAAGATGTGGGAGCATATGGATCAACAATGAGCTCCAATTATAATGCACGTCCACTCATTGAGGAGTTATTAATAAGTGGATCAGAAATAACAACAATTAGAAAACGGCAAACGTTTGAGGACTTTATTAGTAACGAAGTTTAAGAAGAAAATAAGCTTCCTATTATATTCACAATAGTTTCAATAAGATTATTTAATTCCTTACTAAATTCTAAAGCATTTATATTTGAGTTCCTTATTATCATTTCAATAGCTATAAAGATCACAGGTATTAGTAGCACTAAGAATGGAAGTGGAATATTTTTCTTCTTCTCATAAACTACTGGTAAATTTTGGTCTTTAGCATGATCGCGTTGTATATTGGACTTACTTATTTGTTCAATTTCTAATTTTTTGTCGTTTTTGAAATTAGTATTTTCGTAAAACCAAGAGTAATTACACCTTGTACATTTCACTTGCCTCCCAGATCCTATGTCTTCGGTACTCACTAAGTATTTTGCCGAACAAGAAGGACATGAAATTATCATAATCTTATAAAGTTTTATTTGTTGTAAATTTAATTAGTAAATTAGTGTAACGTATTTAAAATGATTAATGAAATAAAATTACATTACTATCATTTTTCGCTTTTATTAATTGTAATTATTGTACTTCTTCACTTTAATTACTTTCTTTTGAAAATAAAGAAATACGAATTTCTACCTATTGAAGAGAGTATCGTTGAAGGAATTGTAGTTTTAACTGGCGATAAATACAGAATATCGGAGGGATTGTCATTGCTTGAAAAGAAAATCGGAAATAAGCTTTTAATCTCAGGAGTTAATAGCAAGATATCTCTTAATGTAATAAAAAAAGAATTTCCAAAATACGACGAGCTTTTTAATTGTTGTATCGAATTTGATAATACTTCAAGTAATACCTTTGAAAATATAAGAGAGGCTTATGTTTGGAAATTAAATAATAACATTAATACTATTTTAATTGTTTCGTCGGATTATCATCTTCCAAGAGTTGAACTTGAATCAAATAGACTTCTTTTAAAAGAAGAGACTCACTATCATGGAGTGGAATATAAGAGTCAAAAAATAAATATTCGTATGAAGAAATTGATTGTAGAGTATGTAAAATATTTAAGAACTAAAGTAAGTTTAAGTATAGGATTATACTAATGATATATATTAGATCGCTGTTGGCAAATCTTTCATTTTATATTGTTCTGCTAATCTGTATTTTCTTTGCGCCCATACTTTTTTTTCTTCCAAAAATACATATGCTTGGAATAATTCGTTTCCAGTCTACCCATACAAAATTTAGCTTGAAATACTTTGCAAATCTTGAGGTAGAATACCGAGGATTGGAAAATATTCCTGAAACTAGAAAATATTTAATAGCTGCAAAACATCAATCGCTTGCAGAAGCAATCTTTTTAAATGAGGTGATTGAAACTCCATCAATTATTGCAAAGAAACAATTACTATTTATTCCCATTGTTGGACTTTGTTTTAAAAAGGCTAATTTTATTTACGTTGATCGGAGAAAAGGTGAAACAAATATTCAAGCAATGGTAAATTCCGCAAAAAGAAGCATGGAAACAGACCCGCGCCCCTTACTTATTTTCCCTGAAGGTACTAGGACTCCTATTGGTGAACGTCGACCATATAAGTATGGTGTAACTGCATTGTATGATGGGCTTCAGATTCCATGTCTTCCTGTTGCTATAAACTGTGGCTACTTTTGGTCACGTCGAAAATTTTTGAGGTATCCAGGAAAAATGGTTATTGAATTTTTAGAACCAATTGAGGCAGGATTAGATAAAAATCAGTTTGCAAAGAGATTATATAATTCAATTGAGGAACAATCAGATAAATTACTTATTGAAGCAAAAAATAATTATCCAAAATGAAATTTATTTCATTTAACAAAATAATTTTATTAGTGATTTTAATTTTAGCTTTATATTCCTTGTATTGGTTATTTATTTCATTTCAGCTAAAAACACAGCTTGTGAGTAACCTAAATAAATATAACGTTTCATACAAATCCCTTAAAGTTACTGGTTATCCCTATAGATTGACAGCTCTAATAGAAAGTCCAAATTTAGTGTCCCTACAAGGACTATCCATAATTAAGTTAGATGATGTAAATATAAATATGAATCCTCTCGATGTCAGTAAGCTTATGATTAGTACAAATCGTCTTATGGGCTCAGAAAAAAATAACGACTCTTTTAATTTTTTAATAAATGAAATTCAACTTAGATTATCAATGGCTGACAACCAATTAAATGAAATTTATTCAATAGCAAACAACATGAACCTTAGAATTAAAGAATATAACATTCAAAATATAAATAAAATAATTTTTAAAATTAGTAGAGTAACCGATGAAGAGTTTAAAATATTTCTAACAGCTGAAACTTCTAGTGTTTTAGATTCCTTCAATGAAGATGTTAGAGTAATATTGGAAGGAAGCTTAACTAATTCTAATCAAAGTTTAAATGGTAGTCTTCAACTTGATGTGATTGACGAAAGCTCCAATAATAACTTGTTTAGTACACCAATCATAGTTAACAATGGAATTGTATCTCTGTTATTTATTCCTTTAGTTGACTTGAGAGATTTATTTTCTTTTTGATCTGCCAAAATCTGCGTCTGTTGTATCTTGACCAGCTTTAATTATTTTTTCTCTTACTTTTTTAGTTTTAGAAAATAATTTATATAAACTCTCGCCATCATTCCATCTTATAGCTTTTTGCAATACACTCAGATCCTCAGAAAACCTACTAATCATTTCCAAAACTGCATCTTTATTGCTCAAAAAAACATCTCTCCACATAGTTGGATCAGATGAAGCAATTCTTGTAAAATCTCTAAATCCACTAGCACTGTACTTAATAACGTCTGATCTTGTAATATTTTCTAGATCAGCTGCTGTAGACACAATGTTATAAGCAATTAAGTGAGGCAGATGTGATGTAATCGCCATTACCCTATCATGTCTTGACGGGGTCATGATTTCAACTTTACTACCCAGCTTTTTCCAAAATATTTTGATTATATTTATATCCTTAGATGTATTGTTTTTAAGGGGTGTTATTATACACCATCTATTCTCGAACAGCTCTGCAAAACCTGCTGAGGGGCCACTCTTTTCAGTTCCAGCAATCGGGTGCGCAGGTACGAAGTTGATTTTATTCTGAGTAAACTTCTCAACAGATGCAATTGCAGACTCTTTAGCGGAGCCAACATCTGATACAATGGTTTTTCCTGAGAGATAAGGTAATATTTTTTTAAATATACTTTTATAACTATTTAAATGTGTACAAATTATAACTAAATCAGAATCTTTTACACAATTACCAATATTATTTTCAATCTTATCCGTTATTTTTAATTTTTTAGCAGCATTTCTCGTTTTAAGACTTCTAGAATAACCTGAAGTAACTTGGGCTAATTTCTTCCTTTTTATTGCAAGCGCTATAGACGAACCTATCAAGCCAAGACCGATAATACTGACTTTTCTATATAATCTTTTATTTTTTACCATTAAAAAACTCTTTCATAGATTTTATGAACTTTTTATTTTCTTTAGAGGTTCCAATTGATACTCTTATATATTGAGGTAAATTATATTTATCCATTAACCTGACAATTACAGATTTTGATAACAGAAATCGATTGAGTATTTTTACTGATTTTCCAATATTTAATAATAAAAAATTAGCCCTACTATCACAAACTTGAATTGGAAGTTTACTCAGCTCATTATTCATTTTTCTAAGCCAAAATTTATTATGATTAATAGAATTTTTAATATATTTCTTATCTTTTAATGCTTCAATGCCCGCGGTTTGCGCTATTTGATTTATATTAAATGGTCCCCTAACTTTGTTCATCAATTGTATTATATCATTATGAGCATAACACCATCCCAATCTCAGTGATGCGAGACCAAAAATTTTTGAAAAAGTTCTAGTAACAATAATATTTTTATGTTTTTTTGCAAAATCAATGCCATTTGAATAATCTTTATCAGTAACATACTCAGAGTAAGCCGCGTCAATAATTATAATTATTTTTTTTGAAACTTTAGTGATCAGTAATTTCAATTCCTGTTTTGATAAATAGAAACCAGTAGGATTATTTGGTTGAGCTATAAAAATTATTTTTGTTTTTTTCGAAATATTTTTTAAAATATTTTCTACATCAAAACGTAAATTATTTGTTCTTGACTGTTTTACAACACCACCACTAATTTTAGAATATATTTCAAACATTAAAAAACTATGTTTGGGAATAATTACTTCATCTCCCTTATTTAGAAAAAGTTGACAAGCTATGCCTAATATCTCATCAGATCCGTTACCAATAAATAAGTTATTAATATTTAACTTTGTTTTTTTAGATAAAGTAGTTTTTAACTGAATACTGTTGCCATCTGGATATTTATGGGTTTGTGACTTTGCTATTGAAATAGCTTTCTGCACTCGCACGCTGGGGCCAAAAGGAGATTCATTAGATGAAAGCTTAGTAACATTTTTTTTACCTGGTATTGATGAAATACCACCTTCATAAAGCTTTATATTTTTTAGTTTTTTCATGTTTTAACTGGCTATAAATATGTGAATATTCTTAATTTTGAAAGAAAATCTTTGAAATAAATAAATCTTCTAATTTGACAATATCATCAAGAATATATAATACCTTAATTGCGCCGATTTGAGCACAGATTGCGGGCGCAATAAAAATGCAGCTAAAGAGGTAGTTGAAACCGCCAAACTTAGTTGTGAGGCGGTTTTTTTTTGGAAAAATTATATGAGTGAAAATAAAATTGTTACGTTAGCAGAAGATACACCACTAATTTTAGATGGGGGCGCTGCCTTATCAAAATTTAAGACTGCGTACACCACTTATGGCACTCTTAACGAAAAAAAAAATAACGCAATTTTAGTCTGTCATGCTTTAACAGGTGATCAATTCGTTGCCAGTGATCATCCTATTACAAAAAAGAGCGGTTGGTGGTCAATGGTTGTAGGACCAAATAAATCAATCGATACAAATAAATTTTTTGTAATTTGCCCTAATGTTATTGGTGGTTGTATGGGATCTACAGGACCTAAAGAAATTAATCCAGAAAGTAAAAAAGAGTTTGCTACGGATTTTCCTGTAGTGACTATTGCGGATATGGTTAGAGCGCAAAAATTATTAATAGATTATTTAAAAATAGAAAAAATATTTTGTGTCACAGGCGGATCAATGGGTGGTATGTTGGTGCTAGAATGGCTCTCTAAATTTCCAGAAATGGTACACTCAGCTATTCCAATCGCGACAGCAACAAATCACTCTGCACAAAATATTGCATTAAATGAATTAGCAAGACAATCTATTATGGCTGATCCTAATTGGCAATCAGGTAATTACTATCATACTGATAAAAAACCTCTAAAAGGACTTTCAGTCGCAAGAATGGCTGCCCATATTTCCTATTTATCAAAAGAAGCTTTACAGAGTAAGTTTGGAAGAAATCTTCAAGACAAAAATAGTCTAGACTATTCTTTTGATGCTGACTTTCAAATAGAGAGCTACTTGAGACACCAGGGATTTACCTTTGTTGATCGTTTTGATGCTAACAGTTACTTATATATAACAAGAGCGATGGATTATTTTGATATTTCTTCTACTCACAATGGTTCTCTAGTTGAAGCATTTAAAAATACTAAGTCTAAAATCCTTTGTGTATCATTTACAAGTGATTGGTTATATCCAACTTCTGAAAATAAAAAAATTGTGAAAGTCTTTAATTCCCTCGGTCTTAACGTAAGTTTCATTGAAATTGAAACTGATGGTGGTCATGACTCTTTTTTATTAGAAGAGCCAAAATTTTTTGAAGCAATTAAAGGATTTGTTAATTCAACATATGAAAATTTATGAGTCTAATTAATGAAAAAAAAGATTTTGGTATAATAGCTAATCTTATTCCAAGTAATGCATCTGTAATCGATGTGGGTTGTAATGATGGTTCCTTATTAGAGTATTTAAAAAAACACAAAAACATAGATGGTCGAGGTATGGAAATTGATCAAAAAAAAGTTCAACTTTGTTTAGCTAAAGGAATTTCAGTTATCGAAGGAGATGCTGATAAAGACTTGTATGATTACCCTGACAAAATATTTGATTATTCAATTCTTACTTATACATTACAGGCAACTAAAAGTCCTAAAACTGTAATGCAGCAGTTAGTAAGAATATCAAAAAAAGCAATAATATCGTTTCCCAACTTTGGACATTGGAAAATCGGCGCTAGTTTACTATTTAACAGAAAGATGCCTGTAAGTGAAAAATTAAGCTATTCGTGGCATGAAACACCAAATCTTCACTTTTGCACGATTAACGATTTTATTGATTTATGCGATGAAATAAATATTACTATTGAGAAAAGTGGAAACCTCTCTAATAAAAATCTTGATAAGTTTCATGGAAAAAATTTTTTAGATAGCTATTTTAATGAAGTAGGACTTTTTTTGGTTTCTAAGGATTGATTAATGACAGAAATACTTATTATAAAATGCTTAAATGATAATTACGCATATATATATTTGAACGATAAGAAAGAAGCATTTGTAGTTGATCCATCTGAGGCAAACCCTGTTATTGATACGTTAGAAAAAAATGATCTACAGCTGAAGTATATATTAAACACTCACCACCATTTTGATCATATTGGTGGAAACTATGAACTTAAAGAAAAATATAACTGTAAAATAGTCGGTAGTAAAAAAGATAGAGAAAGAATTCCAGGCATTGATATAGAAATTTCTGATGGTGATTATTGGAGTTTCAAAGAACATACCGCTCAAATAATTGAAATTCCTGGACACACATCAGGTCATATTGCCTTTTTTTTTAAATCTCTCAATGCTGTTTTTACTGGTGATACCCTATTTTCTCTTGGGTGCGGCAGACTTTTTGAAGGAACGCCTACTATGATGTGGAATTCTCTAAAAAAATTACGTGCCCTTCCTGATCAAACAAAAATTTATTGTGGCCATGAATACACATTAAGTAATGGAAAATTTATAAATTCAATTTATCCATCTGAGGATATGAGATTAAAAATTGAAAGTTTGGTTGAACTCAATGAAAAGAACTTACCTTCAATACCATCAACAATTGCTGATGAAAAGAAAATGAATATATTCCTTAAAGCTGATGATATCAATCTAATTAAAAATCTTGGTCTTCAAGGTAAAAGTCCTGAAGAAGTATTTGGTTATATAAGAGAGCTCAAAGATAACTTTTAAGCGAAATACTGTCCACCGTTAGCTGATATCGTTGAACCAGTTATAAAACCCGCCTCATCACTTGCAAGAAATGTAACAATACGTGAAACTTCGTCAACTGTTCCAAGTCGACCAACAGGAATTTTACTAATCAGACTTTTCATAAAGTCTTCAGAGGCATCAGCTAATATTTCAGTATCAATGTAACCAGGAGCGACTGCATTTACTGTAATGTTTTTTCTCGCAGTTTCTTGAGCTAGTGCTTTTGTAAAACCTAATAATCCAGCTTTTGCTGCACTATAATTAATTAGCCCCATCTCACCTTTCTGACCGTTAATTGAGGAAATACTTATTATTCTACCAAACGATTTTTCCCTCATGCTCTCTAGAACACACCTCGTCATATAAAATACTGAGTCAAGATCAGTTTTTATAACCTCGTCCCATTGTTCAACTGACATCTTATGAGCCATCGATGCTTTTGAAATACCCGCATTGTTTACTAATATATCAATGCCACCTAATTTATCAGTAACTTGCTTCACGCCATTTTCACATGCCGCAGCATCTGCAACATTCCATTGAAAAACCTCAATACCGTTTTCAGATGAAAATTTATTTGCCGCGTCTGAATTAGAACTATAAGTAGCGGCTACGCTACAACCTTCCTTTTTTAATGCAAGAGAAATTGCTGCACCTATACCTCTTGTTCCGCCAGTGACTAATGCAACTTTTGACATATTTGTTCTCCTTTTAATTATCTTTCAACACAGAGTGCAACGCCCATACCGCCACCAATACAAAGTGTCGCAAGTCCTTTTTTTGCGTCTTGCCTCTTCATTTGATTTAGAAGTGTAACTAATATTCTTGCTCCTGAAGCGCCAATCGGATGACCAATTGCTATAGCACCACCATTAACATTTACTTTTGATGTGTCCCAACCCATTTCTTTATTAACAGCACATGATTGGGCTGCAAATGCTTCATTTGACTCTACTAGATCTAAATCTGAAATACTCCATCCAGCTTTTTCTAGAGCTTTTCTGCTGGCTGGTATAGGTCCAGTACCCATCACAGAAGGATCAACTCCTGCACTTGCCCATGATACAATTCTTGCAAGTGGTTCTATATTTCTTTTATTCATTTCGTCACCAGACATAACGGTTAATGCTGCAGCACCATCATTAATACCACTAGCATTTGCTGCTGTAACTGTTCCATCTTTTGCAAAAGCAGGTCTGAGTGAAGAAATTTTTTCTAATTGAACACCATCTTTAATATATTCATCATTCTCAAATATAATTGTCTCTTTTCTATTTTTTACTTCAACTCCAACTATTTCATCTTTAAAGACACCCTCAGCTTTTGCTTTGCTTGCTTTTTGCTGAGAATTAAAAGCAAATTCATCTTGTTGATCACGAGTAATCTGCCATTGCTCAGCAACGTTTTCAGCTGTGGTTCCCATATGATAACCATTAAAAGCATCCCATAATCCATCTTTGATCATCGAGTCAATTAACTTATCATCACCCATTTTCGTACCACTTCTTAAGTATGTACAGTGAGGAGATTGACTCATACTTTCTTGACCGCCCGCTATAATAATATCTGCATCACCATTCATGATTGATTGATAAGCAAGAGCAACACTTCTTAATCCAGATCCACAGACTTGATTTACCAACCAGGCAGGGGTTTCTTTGTTGAGGCCAGCATTAATTGATGCCTGTCTTGCAGGATTTTGACCAGTAGCAGCAGTTAAAACTTGACCAAGGATAACTTCTTCAACATCCGCCGACTCTAGGTTAGATCGACTAATAGCTTCTTTAATGACAACTTTACCTAAGTCGTGTGCTGGTAAATTTGCTAATGATCCATTAAAGGATCCAACGGCAGTTCTAACGGCAGATGTGATATATGCTTCACTCATAAATATTCCCTTCTTAATCAGTAAAATCTGGTAAAATTTCAGATCGTGAGGAGTCAAGATAACTTGCCGATTGAATTTTGCAACTATTATTTAGGCTTATCAGTAAAGGATTCCCGGTGGGAATCTCTAATTTGACAATATCATTATCTGAAATTTCAAAAAGGTATTTACACAATGCTCTTAAACTATTTCCATGTGCTGAAATAATAGTAGTATTTTTTAGTACTATTGGTCTTATAGTTTTTTCCCAATAAGGAATTACTCGCTGATAAGTATCTGCTAAACACTCTGATAATGGTAGTGACTGAATATTTGAATAAAGAGGATCATTTTTTGGATTCATATCACTAGTGATGTCAAGTTGTGGTGGTGGAATATCATAACTTCTTCTCCACTTTAGGAATTGTTCATCTCCATATTTAATTTTAACTTCTTCCTTATTTAATCCTTGAAGAGCTCCGTAATGTCTTTCATTAAGTCTCCAAGATTTTTCTTGTGGTAAATTTTTAATTTCTAATCCTTCTAAAATAATTTCAAGTGTCCTTTGAGCTCTTTTAAGATAAGAGGTAAATGCATAAGTAGGAACAATATCTGCATTCTTAATTAAATCTACTGCCAGGCTTGCTTCTTGCTCACCCTGAACATCTAATTCTACATCTACCCACCCAGTAAAAATATTTTTTAAATTCCAAACACTTTTTCCGTGTCTGATTAAAATTAACTTATGAGACATTACTTATTTACTTGATTAATGATTTTATTATTTAATAAAAAATCGCTCATTTGTTCAGCTATTTGCAGAGCTACCTTTTCCTGAGCTTCTCTTGTACTTGCCCCGATGTGAGGTGTCATAACTACATTAGGCATTCCTGAAAATATACTTTTTAGTTCAGGTTCATTTTCGTATACATCGCAACCATATCCAGAGATTTCACCTAATAAAAGAGCCTCTTTAATATCATTTTCATTAATAATTCCACCTCTCGCACAATTTATGATAATTGAACTGTTCTTTATTTTTTTTAAAGTGTCTCTATTGATCATAAATTTTGTTTTATCAGATAATTTATTATGAAATGTAATAATATCTGCATCAGATAAAAGTTCATTAACTGACTTCTTAGTCACACCGTACTGATCTTGTAAATTTTCATCAAGAGACTCACTGTATACAAAAATGTTCATCCCATACGCTCTAGAAATTTCTGCTACTTTCTTCCCGATGTTACCAAAACCGATGATACCTATTGTTTTGCCATACATTTCGGACCCTATGAGATTCTTTTTTTCCCATTTATTGTCATGCATGGAATGGTTAGCTTCAGGTATTCTTCTCATCAAGGAATGTATTAGAGAAAAAGTCAGTTCTGCTGTTGCTTGAACATTTCCCATTGGGGTATTCATAACTACTATATTCTTATTAGAAGCAGCATTCAAATCAACATTATCAACTCCAACTCCGGGTCTACCTATAACTTTTAAATCAACAGCTGAGTCTATAATTTTCTTCGTTACTGTGACGGCTGATCTGATGACAAGTCCTGAAAAACCGATGATCTCTAATGCTAATTCATCCTCAGTAAGACCAATTTTTTGTATATACTCAATATTATTTTTATCGAAAACTTTAAAAACGACGTCAGACACATTGTCTGCGATTAAAACTTTATTCATTACTGAAAATTTGATTTGGTCGTTGAATATGCCCAATCTATCCAAGGTAAGACTAACTCAACGTTTGCATTCTCGACAGTTGAACCTCCCCAAATTCTAATTCCTGGAGGGGCAGTTTTATAAGAATTTAAATCATAACCTGCTTCATTACTCTCGAGGTGAGAGCAAACCTCTTTCATGAACTTTACTTTATTTTCTTGATCTAATGATTTGAACCAAGGGTCCTTTGGAATTAAACATATTGAAGTACACGATCTTGTATCAGGATCTTTTGCTAAAAATTCAAAATTTTCATTTGTCTCTAACCAATTGCTTACGATTTTTAAATTATTTTCTGAGATTTCAATTAATTTATTAAGACCTCCAACTTCAATTGCCCAGTTTAAAGAATTTAAAACATCCTCAACGCTTATCATGGATGGTGTATTTATTGTCGTACCAGAAAAAATTCCTGATATTAATTTTTGACCTTGTGCAAGTCTAAATACTTTTGGAATTGGCCATGGAGGCGTATAGCTTTCAAGTCGTTCAACTGCTCTTGGGGACAATATCAACATACCATGAGCAGCTTCACTTCCAAGAACTTTTTGCCAAGAGTATGTTACAACATCTAATTTAGGCCAATCCATTTGCATTGAAAAGACAGCCGAAGTGGCGTCACATATTGTTAACCCATTTCTACTTGAACTTATCCAGTCAGTATTTTTGATTCTTACACCTGCGGTCGTTCCATTCCATGTAAAGATAATATCATTATCTGGATTACTCTTGCTAAAATCTGGAATCTCACCATATTCAGCCTTAACAAGGGTTTTATTTTCTATCGGTAATTGTTCACCTGCATCAATATTCCAGTCATGACCAAAATTTTCCCATGAGTAAACTTCTACTCCTCTTTGCCCGAGAAGACACCACATTGCCATTTCCACAGCGCCCGTGTCTGATGCAGGAACTATTCCAATGAGATAGTCATCTGGTATTTCTAAAACCTGTCTTGACTTGTCTATTACTTCTTGCAATTTTTGTAATGCTGCAGCTGAACGATGCGATCTTGAAAGCGCGGCATCACTTAATTTTTGAAATGACCAACCTGGTGGCTTTGCACATGGTCCTGATGAAAAGTATGGGTAATGAGGTTTTTGTGATGGTTTTTCCATATCAAAAATCCATTTGCAAATTGACTAAACCGTCAGCTGGCTTAGGGTCAAAATAAGTTGATTTTTTTGGTACTATCATTCCTCTATCTGCAATGGACATTATCTTCTTCATTGGCAAAGGGCAAATGAAAAATCCTACATCTGCTCGCCCATCATTGACTTCTCGTACTAGCTTTTTATAGGCAAATTTACCAGGCAAATTAGTTAAACTTAAAACCAAGTTACCATTTTTTTTATTAGCTATATTTTTTATAATTATTTTTTCTATTATATCTACATCAGTTTCAAACTTTGAATATAATTTATCGTTTGACTGAAGTGAAATATTATACCACTGACTCTTTACATACATCATAATTGAACCTGGCTTGCATGGTGTCCTAAATTTAGATTCGCGTTTCAATAAAAATGTATTTTTGAGGCCATATAAAAAGGATTTCTTATTAAATTTTTTGAATTTTACTAAACGATGAAAGCTTAAAATATTCACATCGTCCTTGCTAAATATTGCAGCGAGAAGACTTAGTTTCTTTTTTTTGTATGCTTTTTTATTAATTTTTTTTGACAGGTTTTCTATTGCTGCATAACGATGATGGCCGTCAGCAATATAAAGCTTTTTGATATTAGATAACTTTTGTTTAATTAAATAAATATCTTTTTGATCACTAACTCTCCATAAAGACCTAGTAGTACCTCCAGCAGTTTTGAATTTGTAAAGTGGTTTTTTTCCAATGTATCTATTAAATATAGAATCAAGATTTATTTTTTCATTATAAGATAAATATACTGGACCAATTTGCATTTTGGTATGTTCAATTGTTTCTAATATAGAAGTAGAGCGAGATTTAAAGATGGCCTCATGTTTTAAAATTTTTTTATTTCCCTCATCGAATTCAATTGAAGTCACAATTCCATACTGATTTTTATTATATTTATTTAAACGATAAATATAGAAACATTCTGTTTTTTCTTGAATAATAATTTTATTATTAATCATTGCACAAAGGTGATTATATGCATGTTTTTTAGAATTTATTTTTGATATGTTGGGGTAAAAAGCTTTTGGACTTACAACATTTAAAAAATTGTACTCAGATTTTTTTAAAATTTTATTTAGTTGCTGTGGAGTTAGGTTATCAAATGTAGGAAGAATAACCTCCTCTACTCTTTTTTTCTGAGGCCTAAATGCCCTAAAAGGTTTCATCAATAAAGCCATAGTTCAATAATTGATTAAATAAAGATTAGTAGAATAAATGTATGAACATTTTATGCATAAAAATCAAAGATTTTAAGTTTTTTTCGATAAAAAATATGTCTATTGACATAAAAAAAGCGAGGTTTATATATAGGCCACTTAAAATCTCAATTAGAGAATCTCTAATATGTTTGCAATAATTTCCACTGGAGGAAAACAATATAAAGTGAGTAAAGACACTATACTTACCGTCAATAGACTTGATGGAAAAGATGGCGACAAAATTACTTTAAACGACGTACTTTTTGCCTGTGATGGAGATAAATTTTCTGTTGGCTCACCACAAATTAATGGTGCTAAAATCAGTGCTGAAATCGTTAAACAAGACCGTGATAGGAAAATTCTTGTATTCAAAAAAAAGAGAAGAAAGAATTATCGAAGGCTGAATGGTCACAGACAGGATATGACATTTTTGAAAATTAATTCTCTTGAGATTCCTGGATTTGAAAATAAGAAGGTTTTGAAAAAGCCTGCAGCATCTGAAACAGCTTCTGAAGGAAAAACTACTACTAAGAAAAAAGCTGTAAAGAAAAAAACAGTGAAGAAAGTAGGATAGAAATATGGCTACTAAAAAAGCTGGTGGTTCATCGAGAAACGGCAGAGACTCTGCTGGTAGAAGACTTGGCATCAAACGATATGGTGGTCAAACTGTGATTCCTGGCAATATTATTGCAAGACAAAGAGGAACTAAATGGCATCCAGGCAACAACGTAGGATTAGGAAAAGATCATACGATTTTTTCACTAGTCGATGGTGTTGTTAAATTTGGTAAAAAGAAAAACGGCAAAACTTTTATTTCTGTTGTTCCCAAAGCTTAAAAGTAAATACTTTTTTAAAACCAATCTTCAAAATGAAATTTATTGATGAAGCAATAATCTTTGTAAAAAGTGGTGACGGCGGTGACGGCTGTCTTAGCTTTAGAAGAGAAAAGTACATAGAATTTGGTGGTCCAGATGGTGGGAATGGTGGCAAGGGAGGAGATATCATAATAGAGGGAACAAACTCTCTAAATACTCTGGTTGATTTTAGATACCAGAAACACTTTAAAGCACAAAAAGGAAGAGGTGGCGCAGGAAGAAATAGAACTGGGGCAGCTGGTAATGATTTAATTTTAAAGATTCCAGTAGGAACTGAAATACTTCTCAACGAAGAAGTAATTGCTGACATAGTTGATGATGAAAAAGTTATTCTTTTCCCAGGTGGAAAAGGTGGTATGGGAAATATCAATTTTAAGTCTTCAACAAACAGGGCTCCACGTAAAGCAACTCCTGGAGAAAAAGGACACGAAGCAGAAATTATTTTGAGACTTAAAATACTCGCTGATGCTGGATTAGTTGGTTTTCCAAATGCAGGCAAATCAAGCTTGCTTAGAAAAATATCAGCTGCAAAACCAAAGGTAGCTGACTACCCATTTACAACTCTTGAACCTAAACTTGGTGTTTTAAGAAAAGGCGACGAGGAAATAGTGGTTGCAGATATTCCAGGATTGATTGAAAACGCTCATCTAGGTAATGGTCTTGGATATAAATTTTTGAAGCATATAGAA
>CACFYZ010000013.1 GCA_902570675.1 uncultured Pelagibacteraceae bacterium | reverse complement strand
GAAAAGATAAACACAAAAGCAAATGAAAAAGAAGTTTTGATAGAAAAAATTGGTCTCGTAGGTGGATCAGCTCTTTTACTCAATTCAATCGGAAAGGTTGAATTGCCCTCCTTAATAAGTGCTCATTCTCAATGGTTTAATCAATTTTAAGTTAAGCACAAAGGTAATAAAAAACATACTAGATCCAAAAATTATTATTGAATAAATTTAAAAAGCAGTTAATTCTTCAATTATGTCTGAAAGTGTACAAGAAGAAATAAAAAATATCGTCAATCAAAATGACGTAGTCCTTTTCATGAAAGGCACAAAAAATCAGCCACAATGTGGTTTTTCAAATGCAGTTGTCAATACTCTGTCGTTTATGAATATAGATTATAAAGATGTAGACATATTAGAAAGTGATGAATTAAGACAAGGTATTAAAGATTTCACTAACTGGCCAACGATACCACAGCTTTATGTTAAAGGTGAATTTGTTGGAGGATGCGATATTATTCTAGATATGCATAAAAGTGGTGAACTTGCATCAGTTTTTGACTCAAAAGGTATATCTCACGACTAATCAGTAGATGCCAAATACTCTGTCACTATTTTAAAGACAGTTATTCCTCGATCGATTAAGTTTTTATGCCAATTTTTATCTTCAGGGTTAAATGTTCGTAATAAATTACTTCTGCTCCAGTGGTTCATGATTACTACAGGATCATTAAGACTATTATTTTGTGTCCATCTATTTTCTGCTCTCAAATTCTTAAATACTGTAACAGGACTAAATGTTCCAAATTCCTGAGTAATTGTTAACCAGTTAATAGATGGGAATTCTTTTGAAATTCCTGAGTGTATATCTCCTGTTATTCGGTATCCTACACCTTTATCTGGATCAAGTGGGGCTAAGTGATCGCCAAATAAACTTTGAAACAGAAAATAATCTTCTTCACTTGTTTCATCAGAAACTAATATAGTATCAAATCCTGATTTTCCTAAGCCAGTATGCAAATCAATTCCAAATATCACTTTGGTATTATTTAAATTTTTTTGTAACCAATCTAATAATAGTTTAGGTCCTTTTTGCAATTGATCGCCACCATACTGCAAGCTTGTGGATCTTGTATACTGCCCTTGGGCAAACCATTGTTTAAAATTGATAAAGCCATATTTTAAAATTAATTTAATTCCTTCTAAATAAAAACTTAATTCACTTTTCTTAGGTATTGAGTTTGGATTTAAAAAGGCATTAATATTTTTATAACCCTCGGGTTCACCTGAATGATTTTTTAGAAAGTTTCTATTCAAATCAACATTACATTCATTTACTCTTCGATGCCATGCCATGCCGTAAGGATTAATAATATGAACAAAAACAATACAATAATCTTGAATAGGTTCTTCAGACTTAAGCATATCAAGAACAGACAATTGTATTGCTGATCCAGCAAATCCTTCAACACCATGTATACCTGAGCTATAGAGTAACAATTTCTCACAGTTTAATGACCCAATTACTGCAACATCTATAGTGAGATTTTCGCCATCAGGTCCAAAGAGATCTAAGGAAAGAACATCATGACGAACTTTATAGCCACATGTTTCTAATTCATTGATAGAGCTGATAAAGCGTTTTCTTGCTTCTAAATAATTTTTGGAAAACCAGTGCGATGCACTCATTTTGGTATTAGCGAGAATAATACTCGATGACTAATTTTGGATCCATCTGAGTAGCATAAGGTACTTCAGCAAACTGTGGAGTTCTAACAAAGGTTGAGGAACATTTTTTTTCATCAACTGTAATATAGCCTGGAATATCTCTTTCCTGACTCTTCATCGACTCTATGACGAGGGCCATTTCTTTTGATTTATCTTTTACCTCAACAACATCACCTTCTTTTACAAGAAAACTCGAAATATTTACTCTTTTACCATTAACTTTAACGTGTCCATGGTTAATAAACTGTCGAGCGGCAAATACAGTTGGCACAAATTTTGAGCGATAAACAATTGTGTCAAGTCGTCGTTCCAAAATTGCAATAAGATTTTCTCCAGAGTCACCTTTTTGTCTGATTGCTTCTTTATAACAGTTTCGAAATTGTCTTTCATTCAAATTGCCATAATACCCTTTAAGCTTTTGCTTAGCATTCAACTGAACTCCATAATCAGATAGTTTACCCGTATGCTTTTGTCCGTGTTGGCCGGGTCTATATTTTCTTAGATTGAAAGGACTTTTTGGTCTACCCCATAGGTTAACACTGAGACGACGGTCTATTTTGTGTTTTTGTGCTATTCTTTTTGTCATATTTGATGATCCGTGGTTTATACTGTTTTCCTGAACAATGTCAAACCAGAAAGCTAAATTTCCCTAGTTTTACTATATTCAGCAAGCACGGTCACAACACCTCGTAAAGTAGCTATTTCTCGATCACTTAAATCAGCCCTATGAAATATATTGCGTAAATTTTGCTTCATTTTTCGCATTTTTTCTTCAGGTTGAAAAAAACCTCTTACTTCAAGTTCTTTTTCTAGATGATCGAAAAAGTACATAAGATCATTTTGACTTCCATTAGATCTAGAAATTTTATCAATTGGTTTTTTTGATCTGAAAACCTCTGCAAAAAGCGAGTAACAGAACACATTTACCGCATGAGATAAGTTTAAAGACGAAAAATTTTCATGCGTATCAATTGTAGCGCATCGCGTTATTAGAGATAAATGATTATTAGTCAATCCCGATGACTCACCTCCAAAAATAATTGCAATATTTTCATTATATTTGTTTTCATTAATTTCACTGACCATAGCAATATTATCACTAAACTGTTTACTCATATCTCTTTGACGAGCGGTATAGCCAATTGATAAATTAACCCCTTTTAAGCTTTCTCTAAGAGTGCCGTATACTTTTGCTTTTTCAATTATGCTTTTTGCATCAACTGAAACAGCAAGTGCTTTTTCAGATGGCCATTCGATTTTAGGGTTTACAAGTCGTAAATCATTGAAGCCAAAATTATACATGGACCTTGCTACAAGACCAATATTTTCGGGTAATTGTGTATCGACTAATACAATTGCAATTTTATCAAAATTCATTTGGGTCTAAACGTTTGCTTTTTCTCTCATTAGCTTAAATTCAACGCTATCAATTAATGCTTTAAAAGATGCTTCAATTATGTTTTCAGAGACACCAACTGTGTACCAACTTTTCTTTTTTTCATCAGAACTTTCGATTGAAACTCTTGTAATTGCATCCGTTCCCGTATTAAGAATGCGAACTTTATAGTCAATTAATGAGAGATCTCTAATAAGTTCAGCATAACGACTTGATTTGAAGTTATTTCTTAAAGCATTATCGAGAGCATTTACAGGACCCACTCCCATTCCAGTTCCCGTTACTTCTTCATTATCAATTTTAAGTTTTACAGATGCCTCCGACATTGTTTGCCCTTCTTCTCCAGAATTCTGAACATTGACATTAAAGCTTACGACATCAAAATAGTTTGGCATCTTACCAAGTACTTTATTAACCAATATTTCAAATGATGCATCGGCACCATCATATGAATATCCATTAAATTCTCTTTCTTTTACTCTGTCTAAAATCTTTTGAATTGTTTTGTCATCTTGATCAATTTCAATTCCAGCTGATTTTAACTTTGACAAAATATTTGATTTACCTGACTGCTCAGAAATTATAATTTGCCTATGATTTCCAACTAGTTCTGGATCAATATGTTCGTATGTTTTTGGATCCTTGTTAACAGCTGAGACATGTAATCCCCCTTTATGAGCAAAAGCTGCTGATCCAACATATGGCGCGGTGCGGTTAGGTACTCTGTTTAAAATTTCATCTAACAGCCTTGAAAGCTCAGTCAACAAGTTAAGTTTTCCCTCATCAATTGACATTTCATACCTATTTTTGAATTCGGTTTTTAGTGCAAATGTAGGCAAGAGCGTTATTAAATTTGCATTACCACATCGTTCACCTAAACCATTAATGGTTCCTTGGACTTGTCTGACACCTGCTCTAACAGCAGCAAGAGTATTAGCTACTGCATTACCCGTGTCATTGTGTGCATGAATACCTAAGTGATTGCCTGGAATTTCTTTAGAAACTTTTAAGACAATATCTTCAACTTCATGGGGCAAGGTTCCACCGTTTGTATCACATAAAACTAACCATCTTGCACCGTTGGAATGAGCTGTTTTAAGACATTGAATTGCATAATTTGGATTAGACTTATACCCATCAAAAAAATGCTCCGCATCAAAATGAACTTCTTTTTTTGTTTTCGCTAAAAATTTTATGGAATCAGCAATATTTTCAAGGTTTTCTTCATTGGCAATACCCAAAGCAAGATCAACATGAAAATCCCAAGATTTTCCAACTACGCATGCCGCAGGAGCATTAATATTAATCATAGATGCTAACCCAGGATCGTTGTCTGCACTTCTGCCAGATTTTTTTGTCATACCAAAAGCAGTAAATATTGAATTCTTAAATGAAAGATCTTCATTAAAGAATTTTGTATCCGTCGAATTTGCTCCCGGCCATCCCCCTTCAATATAATCAACTCCTAACTCATCTAATTTGTTGGCTAAAAGTTTTTTTTCATCAACATTAAAATCTACCCCGTAAGTTTGAGCTCCATCTCGTAATGTTGTATCAAATATGAATAGTTTTTCTTTCACTTATTTCACCTTCCAATCAGTTTCTCCACCTTTATCTTCAAGTGTTATACCCATTTTGTCCAACTCATCACGTATCTCGTCAGCCTTATTAAAGTTTTTGTTCATTCGCGCCTCATTTCTTTGTGCAATGAGCAATTCAACTTGGGCTTTATTGATATTCATATTTTCTTGTTTCCAAGTAAGCCATTCTGCTGGTTTTTCTGATAAGAGTCCTAGCATGTTTGCTGCCGACAAAAAGTTACTTGCTAAACTAATATTTCCTGACTCACAATTTTTAAACTTTTGGTGAAGAATACTTATTGCTTTTGGGGTATTCAAATCGTCAAGCAAAGCTTCCATTATATCACTATCATTATCAGCTACGTCGAGTTCGCCCTCATTAAAACTCTCTAAATAACTGTACCACTTATCGAGTGTCTTCTTACTTTCTTCTAGATTAGCTATAGTCCAGTTCAAGGGCTGCCTGTAGTGAGTAGATATCATTGCAAGTCTAATGACCTCACCTTGGAAGTTATCTTTTAATTCATTAACTGTAACAAAATTACCATCTGACTTTGACATCTTGTTTCCTTCGACAGTGACGAAACCATTATGAACCCAATAATTTGCAAATTTTTTACCATTAGCACACTCACTTTGAGCAATTTCATTTTCATGATGAGGAAAAATTAAGTCCTGCCCACCACCATGGATATCAAAGCTCTCTCCAAGTAGCTTTTCACTCATAGCTGAACACTCTATGTGCCAACCAGGTCTCCCATTGCCCCAGGGACTGTTCCAACTAGGTTCATCCTCTTTAGAAGGCTTCCACAAAACAAAATCTGACTCTGTACGTTTGTAGTTTTCAACATTCACCCGTGAACCTGCTATCATTTCGCTTAAATCTTTACCTGAGAGTTTTCCATATTCACTAAATTTACTTGAAGAAAAAAGTACGTTTCCTTCAGCAACATAAGCAAAATCTTTCTCAATAAGTTTTTCAATCAGCTCAATCATTTCTGGTATGTGTTCTGTAGCTCTTGGTTCAAATGTTGGTTTTAAAGCACCAATATATTTTGTATCATCATGAAAATAATTTATTGTTTTTTCTGTCAACATGCCTATGTCTTCGGATGCTTTATTTGCTGCATCAATTATTTTATCATCAACATCTGTTATATTTCTTACATACGTAACATTTTTAGTCCCATAAATATTCTGAAGTAATCGAAATAAGATATCAAATACAATGACTGGACGAGCGTTACCAACATGAGCATAATCATAAACAGTTGGTCCGCAAACATACATTCGAACATTAGTTGGATCAATTGGATCAAACTTTATTTTTGAATTTGTGAATGTATCGTAAAGCTTTAAAGACATTTAATTCTTGGTCCTCTCAAGAATTTTATTTCTGCCAATTAATTGTATCAGCAGCTTCATTTCAGGGCCGTGAGTAAGTCCGGTAAATGCCAATCGTAATGGTAGAAATAGCTCCCTTCCTTTTCGACCTGTTCTCTCCTTAATATCATTGGTCCATACAGTCCATGTCTGATCATCCCAGGGTTCATCAGGCATTAATTCTAAGGCCAAATTAATATAATCTTTATCCTCAGTTTCAAACGAATTATTTTTAAAAACAACATCTGTCCATGCCGCTACATCTTCAACAGTATCGAGATTGCCTTTAATTGTATTCCAAAATTTTTGATCTATGTTGGTATCGATTTTATCTAACCTTGTTTTAACTTCATCATATTCAAACTTTTGAACTTGTTTTTTATTAAGTGCTTTAAGTACATCAGTTTCAATGCGGCCTGGCGAGGTTGAGATAGTATCTAGTCTAAATTCATCAATAATCTGTTGAATACTGTCTTTTAATTCAATTGATTTTGATGTTCCAATTGTTGATAAAAGACTAAGAATTGAAATAGGTTCAATATTCTCTTCCCTGAAACTATCAATTGAGATGACATTATCTCTTTTGGACAATTTATCACCACTTGATGCCTTTAAAAGTGCATGATGAGCAAATGAAATCTTATTCTTATCTAAAGCATTTATAATTTCAATTTGAACTGCCGTATTACTTGTGTGGTCATCGCCTCTAATTACGTTTGTAATATTAAAATCAATATCATCTACAGCAGAACAAAAGGTATAGAGTGGTACACCATCTTCTCTGAATAAAACGGGATCAGATAAACTAGTAAGATCAATATCAATTTCACCTTTCAATAAATCGTTCCATCGCATGCGTTCTGTTTGCAGTAAAAATCTCCAATGAGGTTTTCTGCCTTCTAACTCATAATCTTTTTTCTGTTGATCACTTAATTCTAGCGCAGAGCGGTCATATACTTGTTTTCCACCCGCTGCCATTTGTAATTTTCGCGTTCTTTCTAATTCATCTGGAGTTTCATAACAGGCATAGATTCTACCTGCAGACTTAAGTTTTTCGAACTCTTCTCTATACCGTTCAAATCGAGAAGACTGGTTAAAAGTTTCATCAAAATCAATACCTAGCCATTCTAGGTCATATTTTATTTGTGATATGTACTCCTCTTTTGATCTTTCCTGATCAGTATCATCAATACGAAGAATAAATTTACCCCCACTGTTTTTTGCGTAAAGCCAATTGATTAGTGCAGTTCTAATATTGCCTAAATGTAATAATCCAGTTGGGCTTGGTGCAAATCTAGTTACCGTTGACATTTAATTTTCTCTATCTCTGAAAGCATTTGTAATTGGGTATCTTCTGTCATAGCCAAAATTTCTCTCTGATATCTTTACTCCTGGAGCTGCTTGTCGTCGTTTGTATTCAGAATTGTAGAGAAGATTTTGAACTTTTGTTACAACACCAACATCATAACCTTGCGATACAATTTCCTTAATTGAACTTTCTTTTTCAACAAGCAAAAATAAAATCTTGTCTAAAATATCATATGGTGGTAGCGAGTCACTGTCCTTTTGGTCAGCCTTTAACTCTGCAGTAGGTTCTTTTAATATTATATTTTTAGGAATAATATCTAACGTATTAATTTTTGAAAGTGATGGAAGATTTGTATTTCTCCACTCAGATAATCTATACAAATCAGATTTGTAGATATCTTTGACAACAGAGAACCCGCCACACATATCACCGTACAATGTAGAATATCCTACTGAAACTTCAGACTTATTTCCATTTGTAACAACCATGTGTCCAAACTTATTTGAATAAGCCATCAATATTGCTCCTCTTGTCCTTGACTGAATATTCTCCTCAGTAATATCTATTTCTTTGTCTGCGAAAAGATCTGAAAGTGTATTATCGTATGAATTAACAATATCTTGAATAGAAATACTAAGCAGATCAATTCCTAAATTTTTTCCCAATAAATTAGCATCGATATTACTTTCGTCACTTGTGAATTGAGATGGCATTAAAATACCTTTAACTCTATCAGCTCCTAAAGCATCCACGGCTACTGCTGCACTAAATGCACTATCTATTCCTCCAGAGATACCGATTACAACTCCAGGGAATTTGTTTTTATCTACATAATCTCTTAATCCAAGTATTAAGTTTGAATAAACAATATCTTGCTTATCTATGTCAAATTTATCATTTTCTTCAACTTCGAAAGCTTTATCAATTGTATTAAATATATATTCTCTAGACTCTTCCACGCAGTGATTAAGTTTTGATACAATCTTAGTTTGGTCACAGATAAATGAAGAACCATCAAATACAATTTCGTCCTGACCACCAACTTGATTTACATACATTAAAGGTGCATCTATCGAACTTGCAAAATTTAGGGCTTTCTTCTCACGGTCCTCTATTTTGTTTACATCAAAGGGTGATGCATTTAATGAAACTGCCAAATCTATTCTGTCTTTGTCTAATTCCAGAATGGTATCTTTGACCCAGATATCTTCACAGATAAATATACCTAAATTAATTCCATTAAAATCAATAATAGTTATCTGCTCACCGTTAGAAAAAATCCTTTTTTCGTCAAAAACACCATAATTTGGCAAAGCCATCTTATAATGTTTATTTAAAATTTGACCCTCTTTTATTACTAAAGCTGCATTGAATAATTTATCATCATCAAGGTAAGGGGTACCTAAAATTATAGTTGCATCGCTGCTTTTTGAACATTCTAAGATCTCAGATAGAGCAGAATTTACCCTATCCATAAATGCTGGCTTTAAGACTAAGTCTTCGGGAGGGTACCCTGTGAGCATTAACTCAGAAAACACTATAAGATCCGATTGATTATCCTTAATGTGATCAATCACAATTTGCTTATTGTATTCGATATTTCCCACAATAGGGTTTGTCTGAACGATTAATATAGAGATTTTTTTTGTCATTTGACTGATATTACAACTAAATAATTTAGTCGCAATTAATTGGCAATTGTAATTTTTGAATTTTTAGGTTCTTGCGACTCTCTGAGTTTGTCAGATATTAAAAATGCCAACTCAAGAGCTTGGTTGGCATTTAGTCTTGGGTCACAGTGTGTATGATATCTTGCGGAAAGATCCTCATCTTTGATTGCCTGAGCGCCACCAATACATTCTGTAACATTTTGACCCGTCATTTCTAAATGAACTCCACCCGGATAGGTCCCCATTTGATGATGAATATCGAAGAAAGTTTCAACTTCCTTGAGAACACTTTCAAAGGGTCTGGTTTTAAAACCTGAGTTTGCTTTCATTGTATTTCCATGCATTGGATCACATGACCAAACCAAATTATGGTCTGAGTTCAAGAAAGGCTTAATTAATTTTGGTAATTTCTCAGCAACGGTCTGTGAACCAAACCTGCAGATCAGTGTAATTTTACCAGCTTCATTTTCAGGATTCAATATATCCAATAATTTTTTCAATTCCTCTGGATCTAAAGATGGCCCACATTTTATACCAATTGGATTTTTGATTCCTCTGCAAAACTCAACATGAGCTCCATCAGGCTGCCTGGTACGATCACCAATCCACACCATGTGAGCGGAAGTATCATAAACCTCCCCTGTTGTGCTATCTAATCGAGTAAGACATTCTTCATAAGGTAAAAGAAGTGCTTCATGACTTGTAAAGAAATCAACACTTCTTAATCTCTTTGTATTTCTTGATGAAATGCCAATAGCTTCCATGAACGAAATAGTATCAGAAATTTTATCAGCAAGTTCTCTGAATTTCTTTCCCTGAGGACTTTCATCAACAAACCCCATATTCCATTGATGAACTTTATTTAAATCAGAGAAACCTCCTTTTGCAAAAGCTCTTAATAAATTAAGTGAAGCAGCTGATTGAGTGTAAGCTCTGATCATTCGATTGGGATCAGGAACTCTTGCCTGTTCAGTAAAGTCCATGTCATTAATAATATCGCCTTTATAACTGTCCAACTCTATTCCATTGATTTCTTCTTTAGGCGCACTTCGTGGTTTTGCAAATTGACCTGCCATTCTTCCAACTTTAACAACAGGACAATTACCTGCAGCAGTTAATGTAACAGACATTTGCAGTAATACTTTGAATGTATCTCTAATATAATCTGCATTAAAATCATCAAAACTTTCAGCGCAATCTCCACCTTGTAAAAGAAATGCTTTACCTTCAGAAACCTTAGCAAGATTACGTTTTAGATCTCTAGCTTCTCCAGCAAATACAAGTGGCGGATAAGATCGTAACTGTTTTTCAGTATCCTCAAGTTTTTGAGCATCTGGATAGTCGGGCAAATGCTTTGCCTCAAAATTTCTCCAGCTGTTTACTGACCATTTTTTCATAATAAATTAATATTCGTTATTTCGGGGGTTTATAATACTAAATAAAGTAAAATACTAGAGTTTCAGTAAAATACATTGATTTTACTTAATTTATTGCACCAAGTGTATCTATTCCTGCATTTATTTTCAAAGCTACGTCTTCTTGATCAAGTTTTTTAGTTTGGTGATACTGAGGATGAGCAAGGGTAGCTAAGTCTTTTGCTTTAATCATTGCTAATTCCATGAGCTTATCAGGATCGGCTACTTCATCCAGAAAACCTGGTGCTATAGCGTCTTCAATTGAATACATTTCTGCATTTAAAAGAGCTCTTTGCTTATGAGGCTTTGTTAATTTAAACTTAGCAAGTTCTAAGATCGGCGTTGGAACAATCATGTTATTTCTCAATTCATTTGCTCCAATTTTAAAATCACCTTTAACCCCTAAACGATAATCACAACTACAAAGTAAGAAGGCACCAAGAGCTATAGCGTGTCCACTACAAGCCGCAACAATTGGTCTTGGAAAAGTGAAAACTTTCATTAAAAGTCGAAAACCACTTTTTACCATTGCTGCTGCATTTTCTGGACTCGACATCATTACCTTTAAATCAAAACCAGCTGAGAACATGCCTTCTCTTCCAACGATCAAAACAGACCCCTTATCGCTTGGTACCTGATCTAAAATATCACTAAATTGTTTAATCATATCTGGAGAAAATACATTTACTTTACCATCATCCATTTGAATGATTGAAACGTCTCCATCTGATTTTAAAGTTATTGCCATTAAACTATTCTAACTTACTCTAACTACTAAAAAAACACATAAATATTAGATTTCAAATTTATTAATTTCAATAAGTTTGTTTTACATCCATATAAGTAGTGTTCACATTACTAACATATGGTTCAATAGCTTCTGTTAAACCGGTACTTACTCTCCATGCAAAATGTTCTTCCTGATGTTTTTTTGTCTCCCATTCTTCGACCAAACATATCTTGTTCTGATTTTCATAAACACAAGTTTTTAAAAAAATGCAACCTGCATATGCCCTTGTATCAGGTAAGGTTTGTTCTAATACAGATAGGAACTCCTCTAGTTTACCTTCTTTAACATCAAAATCTAATAGAACCATCACTGTTATCTAAAACTCCTATATATATTTAGCTTTTTAATTTACTCAACAGTTACAGATTTAGCAAGATTTCTTGGTTGGTCGACATCATTACCTAGCTCTACTGCTGAATAGTAAGCAAGCATATGAATTGGAACAGAATATATTATAGCCTCGATCGATTTAGGACATTTAGGTAATCGAAAGATCTCCCAAATATTTTCTGAATTGGACTCAAGTGTCTCATCATCTGTGATCATCAAAATCTTTCCACCACGAGCTATAACTTCCTGTATGTTAGATATTGTTTTATGAAATAATGGACCAGGTGGAACAATACATACAACAGGTAAATTTTTTTCAATTAATGCTAGAGGACCGTGTTTCATTTCACCTGCAGGATATCCTTCGGCATGAATATAGGAAATTTCTTTAAACTTTAGCGCACCCTCTAATGCTAGAGGAAAAGATATCCCCCTTCCAAGATACATAACTCCTTTAGCCGTCGTAATATTTTTTGCAACATCTTTTAAAGTGTAAGATCTCTCAATTGCTTGTTCAAGTAGTTGTGTTGCTTGCATAACTTCTTTGCAAATTTTTTTATTATCATCAATTGTGATAGACTTTTTTAAGGTTGCTAAGTGAATAGCCATTGATAAGAGAACAGAGAGTTGTGCCGTAAATGCTTTGGTAGAAGCAACACCAATTTCGGCTCCAGCTTTTGTATAAAGACAATAATCACTGTCTCGGGCAATGGAACTATTTTTGACATTGACAATGCTTAATGTCTTAATTTTACGATCTCTACAGTAGTCAACTGCTGCTTTAGTATCAGCTGTTTCACCAGATTGAGAAACAAAAATGCATAATGCATTTGATTCAATTACTGGATCTCGATATCTAAATTCAGATGCCATATCACATTCAACAGGAATTCTTGAATACTGCTCAAAATAATATTTTCCAACCAAGCAAGAATAGTAAGCTGTTCCACAGGCAATTAGATGGATTTTTGAAATTTTTGAAAAATCAAGATTAAGGTTTGAAATTTTGATTATCCCAATGTCATAATCTATAAATTGCCTAAAAGTTTCGCCAACTGCATGAGGATGTTCATGAATTTCTTTTTCCATAAAATGGGTGTACTCTCCTTTTGAAACATCTGACTCAGTTATGCCAATTTCAACAAATTCCCTGTTCGCTTTTTCACCTTTACTATTATAAATTTCGATATTTTTATTATCTAAGACGGCTATATCGCCATCTTCAAGATAACACACCCTATTTGCCACTGAACTTAGAGCAATGGAATCTGAGCCTATAGAATTTTCAATCCCATTAGTTCCCGCTACAAGAGGACTACCATTCTTGGCTCCAAAAATTGTATCCTTGTTATCATCAAATATAATCGCAAGAGCATATGACCCCTCAAGTATAGATATTGTTTTTTTTATACTTTCTAAATGGCTAAGCCCTTCTTTACGATGATGTGTTAATAATGCTGTTATTACTTCTGAATCTGTATCAGATTCGAAATGGTACTCTCTGACTTCCTGCGCCTTTTTTAATTCCGAAGCATTTTCAATAATTCCATTATGTACAAGTGAAACTAATCTGGAAGAATGAGGGTGCGCATTTTTGTCTGAAGGTTTTCCATGAGTCGCCCAACGAGTATGTCCTATTCCAACCTTACCATCAAACTGATCTTTCTGAAGCACATAGATTAAATTATCTAGCTTACCTTTTACTTTTTTTTGATTTATTTTCTCATTATTATTTATCGCAATACCAGCAGAGTCGTAACCACGGTATTCCAGTTTTTTTAATGAGTTAATAATATTAGATGAAACATTATCATTCGACGCTATACCAATTATTCCACACATTATTTTTTTCCTTTTTTCTTCTTTGACCAGTTCTTAACTTCTGTTTGTGAAGTCCTTTCTATTGCCAAACTATTTTCGGTAACATTTTGGGTTATAGTAGAACCCGAGCCAATATATGCATTTTTGCCAACTACTAATGGAGCAACAAGTGAGGTATTAGACCCAACAAATACATTATCTTTAATAATAGTTTTGAATTTTGAAGACCCATCGTAATTGCAGGTAATGGTTCCTGCGCCTACATTTACTTTTTTGCCAATTACAGTATCGCCAACATAAGTTAAATGGTTAACTTTTGTTCCCTCGCTAACTTTTGAATTTTTGATCTCTACAAAATTACCAATTTTGGTTTTATTGCTCAATTTCGTACCTGGTCTAACTCTAGCATATGGGCCGATACTAACTTCATTACCAATTTTACAATCCTCGATATGTGAAAAAGCAAATATTTCATTGTTGTTACCAATGACAACATTCTTTCCAATAATAACAAATGGATGAATGGTCACATCTTTACCAATTTTGGTATCGCTTGAAAAATAAACTGTATCCGGATCAATCATAGTAACGCCTGACGTTAAATGTTTTGATCTTAATCTAATTTGCAGTTCTTTTTCAGCTTTAGCTAAATCATTTTTATCGTTAATACCCATAACTTCAGTTTCGTTCGTAATTGTTGGTTTAATATTAACACCTTGTTTTGATCCCAATTTAAAAATGTCTGTAAGATAATATTCTTTTTTTTTATTATCATTACTTATTTTAGGCAGTAATGTCTTTAATAGATTTGTCTGAATTGAGAAAATACCTGAATTACATAAATAAAAATTATCATTTCTATCTAATTCTTTTTGTTCAATGATCTCTGATATTAAACCATTTGCACCCAAAATAACTTTTCCATAATTATTTTTTTCCTCTTTATTAAAGCACAAAACATTTATGCAATTCTCTTCAATATTTAATATTTGTTTAAGTATTTTTTGACTAATGAGTGGAACGTCTCCGTATAATATTAATGATACTGAATTTTTATTTAAATTTTTTAGAGTTGACTTAAGTGCGTCACCTGTTCCATTTTGTTTTTTTTGAATGACAATATTTATATTATTATGATTTTTAAAATTTACTTTTACCTCATTATTGACAACTAAATGAATTTTTTTTGGTTTTAATAAAATAGAGGCGTTAATAACATAATCAATAATAGGTTTGCCACCAAGGGTGTGCAATACCTTAGGCTTATCCGATTTCATCCTTGTGCCTTTTCCTGCAGCAAGTATTATAACCTCTAAATTTTTCATTGAATTTTTTTTTGAAAAATAAACAATATACATTTAAATGTATCGTAAAAATTTATTTCAGAGGTTTACTTAATTTGAGTCTTTATAATAAAAAGCTATTTATTTTTGATTTAGATGGAACACTAGTTGATACAGCTCCAGATTTTAGAAATTCACTTAATTATATGCTCTCTGAGATGGGCCAACCATTAGTCTCGTTAGAAGAAATTAGAAAATATGTTGGTTATGGGGCAAGAGAACTAATTAAAAGAACAGCGGTTGCAAAAAAAATGAGCACAAACAACAGCAAAATTAACGAAATGTTGCGAGTTTTTTTACTACATTATACTCATAATATTGACGATGATAGTGTTCTCTTTGATAACGTTTTAAATGTTCTTAGATTTTTAAAAAAAAAGGATGTTAAACTAGCTGTTTGCACAAATAAAATGGAAAAATTAAGTCTTATGCTGTTAGAGAAATTAGAAGTTCTAACATATTTTGACTATCTTGTAGGGGGAGATACATTTAAAAAAAGTAAACCAGACCCAATGCCACTTTTTGAAATTTGTAAATATCTTCGCCTAAAAACTGATGATGCAATTATGATTGGTGATAGCGTAACCGATTTAAATGCAGGACACAGAGCTAATATGCCAGTTGTTTTAGTGGAGTATGGCTACTCAGACAATAAAGATATTTACAATGATGCTGATTTAGTTATAAACAATTTTTCGCAATTAAAGGATTTATTTACATAGGAGTTTGAAATGACAATTAATTTTAATGATAAAGTTGCTATTGTAACTGGCGCTGGTGGCGGTCTTGGTAGATGTCATGCGCTTCAATTGGCAGAGAGAGGAGCAAATATTGTAGTCAACGACTTAGGTGGTTCTGTTGATGGAACAGGTGGGTCGAGTGAAGCAGCTGAAAAAGTTGTCGACGAAATTAAGTCTGCAGGTGGGAATGCAATTGCGAATGGTTCTAGTGTAACTGATAAAACTGGTGTAAAAAAACTTGTTGATGACACCATGACAGCTTTTGGCCGTATTGATATTTTAGTCAATAATGCTGGTGTACTTCGTGATAAATCTTTTGCAAAAGTTACACTTGATGACTTCGAGTTTGTTGTGGACGTTCATATGATGGGCTCTGTCTACTGTACAAAAGCTGTATGGCCGATTATGGTTGAACAGAACTATGGACGAATAATCATGACTTCATCTTCGTCAGGTATTTTTGGAAATTTTGGACAATCAAATTATGGTGCAGCAAAAATGGGAGTTGTCGGGTTAATGAATACTCTTAAAATTGAAGGTATGAAATATAATATTAAAGTCAACTCGCTCGTTCCCGTAGCGGCGACAAGAATGACTGAAAATTTAGGAATGCCTGATGCAGTATTTGACAGCCTAAGACCAGAGTCAGTGTCGCCAGCGGTAATATTTATGGCATCCGAAGATGCTCCCAACGGCGCGATGATTTCAGCTGGTGCAGGCGTATTTGCTTCTGCAGAAATTGTTCACTCAGAGGGTGTAGCATTGAAAGGCGATGATTTAAACGCTGATGTTCTAGCAGAAAAATGGTCGGAAGCATCAGATCTTTCAAATGGTAAAGCATTGAAAAGTGGCGCTGAACATACCGCACACATTTTCAAAAAACTTTCTGGTTAGAAAAGCTTTAAGATAAGCTTATTGAGGAGTCCTTATCAAAGGTATCAATATTTGATTGGGTTAAATCTGTATACCGCTTCATATGGTAGTCTACGTTGCCAAACAAAACGCCAATCATTGTTGCTCTTTTAAAGTAATGACTAACATTATACTCATCTACAACTCCCATACCACCGTGAAGTTGTATTGAACTTTCCCCCAATGACTTAATAGCTTTACCTATTCTTGCTTTAGCAGCGGAAGTTGCTTTTTGTCTTTCCTCAGAATTTGAATGATCTGCGGTAATTGCCATATAAAGAATTGATTTAGCTTGTTCGTATTCTATCATCATATCTACAAGTCGATGTTGTATAACTTGATTTTTACTGATCGGTTGACCAAACTGCTTTCTATTTTTACAGTATTCAGTTGTAGAATCTTTTAATACTTGAAGAATACCGACTGCTTCAGAACAAGCTGCAATAGTTGAAATATCAACGACCTCTTCAATTGTTTCGTATGCATCGTTAACATTACCAAGAATATTTTCACTTGATACATTCAGGTTTTCTATAACTACTTCCGAAGCACGGTATTCATCTATCGTTGGATAATTTTGAAGGGTAATTCCATCTGATTTAACATCTACAAGAAATAACGTAATTCCTGATTTTGATCTTTGGTCATCACTGGTCCTTGCGGCAATAATTAAATGTGTTGCTGAACTAGCCCCGAATACAACTGATTTAAAACCATTAATAATATAATTTTCATTTTTTTGATTTGCTGAGGTTTTAATATCAAACAAATCAAAGCGGCTCTGTGGCTCTGCATAAGCAAATACATATCTCCTATGACCGCTGATAATTTCTGGAATAATTTCATTCTTTTGAGTCTCAGTTCCAAGTTTCGAAATAAGACCGCCCGCTAAAATTATTGACGGTAAATAGGGCTCAACAACTAAACCTTTGCCAAATTGTTCCATCACTATCATTAAATCAGTCGGTTTCCCTCCGAGTCCGCCGTATTGCTCTTCAAAGGGAACTCCTAACAAACCAAGTTCAGCAAATTGTTTCCAATTTTCTTCCTTCCAACCTTCTTCAGACTTAACTATATTGCAGCGAGTGTCCCAGTCATAGTTGTCTCGAACGAAAGAAGTAACCATATTGTCAAGCAGAGTTTGTTCTTCGGTAAAATCAAAATTCATGGGAAACTGTATAGATTATGACAATAAAGATGTCAAAAAATCTATAAACCTAAAACCATCTTAGCAATAATATTTCTTTGGATTTCATTTGATCCACCATAAATGGATGCCTTACGAAAATTAAAGTACGTTCCTGACAAGTTTGTCGCATATTCAGGACCAACATACTCATTACTTAAAGTTGTTCCAAGATGAGGATTCGCATAATAACCTACAGCTTCCATCGCGAGCTCAGTTACAGATTGTTGAATATCTGTTCCTTTAATCTTTAACAGTGAGGACTCTGGACCTGGACCTTTACCAGCAGAATCTTTTGCAAGAGTTCTTAGCTCAGTAAATTCAAGGGCTGATAATTCTAATTCAGCAGCAGCAATCTTTGCTTTAAATGCTGGATCCTGAATAAGAGGTTCACCATACGACATTTCTGAACTTGCAATTTGCTTAATTCTTTCAATTGCTTTTTTGGATCGTGCAACACCTGCAATACCTGATCTTTCATGCGCCAACAAGAACTTGGCATAAGTCCATCCCATATTTTCTTGTCCAATTAAATTTTCAACAGGAACCTTTACATTATCGAACCATGTCTCATTTACTTCATGAGAACCATCCATCAATTTTATGGGTCTTACTGTGATCCCAGGAGTTTTCATATCAATCAATAAAAAAGAAATACCTTGCTGAGGTTTTTCTGCATTTGGATTTGTTCTGACCAGACAAAAAATCCAATCTGCGTACTGAGCCATAGTCGTCCATGTTTTTTGACCATTAACAATATAATGATCACCTTCCTTTACGGCGCTAGTTTTTAGAGAAGCTAGGTCAGAACCAGACCCAGGTTCAGAGTAACCTTGACACCAAAAAGTTTCTCCATTCAAAATGCCCGGTAAGTGTTGCTCTTTTTGTTTGTCATTTCCAAATGTGTATATTACGGGTCCGACCATATTTATCCCAAAAGGCATAATGTACTGACACTCTGCCTTAGCGCACTCCTGTTCGAATATGTATTTCTGTGTCGGCGTTAACTCTGCGCCACCGTACTGCTTTGGCCAACTAGGAGCCGACCAGCCATTATGTTTCCCTAAAATTTTGTGCCACGCAGTCAAATCGTCTCTTGATAATTCCTGACCGAGTTTTCTCTTACTATTTATTGAGTCTCTGAGCTCTTGTGGGTAAGAAGATTTAATGAAGTCTCTGACTTCTTCTTGAAATTTTTTGTCTTCAGTTGAAAAAGCTGTATCCATAGAATCTCCTAATATTTTTGTCTAGAAATATATAATGTTAAAGAAAAACGTTTTCAACCAACTTTTTATATGTTTTTGGGCCTAAAATTTAGATATTTATCAGCTAATTGATATAGCCCTAAGGCAACCATTCCGTATAAAATACTAGAAAAAAAGGTATTTTGTAAGAAAGGAAGTCCCATAATATAGCATTCGATTAAACCACTCATATTTTTGGTATACATTCCAGATCCATACCAAACAGCTAGATTAGTTATTAAATAAAATAATATTACTCCACAGCTTATACCGATTATGCCACTTATAAAACTTAAGCGACTACTCATGTAAGTGCCAATCAGCACACATAAGCAAAGAGAAAAATAAATCACAAACATCCCTGCATGAAAGCCTAAAAAAAGGTCACTCAATAACATTGCAAAAATTGTAATAATATAAGCAAAAACTTTTTTGTCGAAAACGGCCCCAGCAAAAAAAGCCATTCCTAAAATTGGTGTAAAATTTGGTGGGTGTGGTATTAGCCGGCTCATTGCTAATATCACAATGATCGATAGACCCATGATCAAATTTCGATTTAAAGACATATGTTAATGTATAACTTTTATCAGTTAAAATGTATATTCAAAATCGATAAAAAAGTTTCGTTCTGGCAATGGATAAACATTAGATAAGCCATAGTGGTTGTCATCGTGAAAGGTACTAGACACTGCAAAATCATAGATTTTTTCATCCAATAAATTATCAACACCTAATGTGAGTTTATATGTTCCATAATTTGCACTGATTGATGTATCAACTTCATAGTAATCAGGTATTTTTGGTTCCACATTTTCTTGATCATTAGATACAAATTTCTCATCATTGTATTTAATTCCTAAATTAAATATCAAATTATCATAAAATTTATTTTGGTAATCGATGCTATACGTTAAAGGAGATACCAATGGAACTGACTTACCAACAAGGCTGTATGAGCTACCGCCACCCATTAAATTTTGCCAAGTCGAAGAATTACTGCAGTATGTCGTATTATCATAATTACAGGCGCTGGTACCACCTGTACCCGGAGTTAATGTTCCTGATGTAAATTCAGCATCGGTAAGGTTAATCGATGAAGTTATTTTTTGTTTTTGATCAATTATGTAGCTTAAATCAATATTGATACCTTCTCGCTCAATAGGATCAAGGTTTGTATTGACTGATTGATTATATTGAATTTCATTTTTTGTATCCATAAGATAATAACTTGCGTTAAGATTTAAAAAAGCATTTTTGTATAATATACCAATTTCAATACCATCTGATTCTTGATCTTCAAGATGAAAAGATCCAGATGTTGTTGCTTTAATAGTTTCATCAATATTTGGAATTCTAAAAGCCTCAGCATAACTTCCATATATTGATACATTTTTATTAATCCCTTTTTCAAATCCAATATTGAATGCGTAATTATTTCTATCATTATTGTAGGTGTCATGATCAGTGGCGTTATATGAGTAAATAAAACCAGAAACTGATCTGTATACCTCATCTCTAGCAGCAGTTTCAGTTCTTTCCTGTCTTGCCCCAAAAGAGAGAGCAAGATCATATTCATTTTGGTAAAATGTATTTTGAATATAAAAAGAGTGAGACCTTAGATCTGAATGATATTCTTGTCCAAGAGACTCGCTTTCATTTCGATATCTTTTTGAATTATAAAATGCATGTCCAATTTCAAAACCTAAATTAAAAATATTTGAATAATTTTCATTTACTTGCCTATTTTCATATCGTGAATTAAAAAGATTATTGTCAGTTTTTGTATGAATATATCGATCCCCGTCGTTTGGCGTACTTACAGTATTTCCATTTGCCGCAAGAAAAGCTTTGTCATCCCTATCTTTATGGCCCAAATTAATGATAAATGTATTGGAGCTATCAAAATCATAATCAAGATTAAGGTTTATTCGTGAATTTTTGGAGTCGGCATAATCATCACGTTGTGAAGTATTACAAGAATTTCCATTTGTTGCAAACGATCCTCCAATATGTTTTGCAGTTCGGCTGTCTTCATAGCGGTTACAAAAGTGATAGTTATAAACAGCCCCTCCTTTCACACGCGGGCCCGGTAAGTCCTGATCTTTATTTGAGGAAAAAATATCTAAATTTAATTTCATTTCGCTAAAGTTATTTTGGTAATTGACAACGAAATTTTGATTTTCGTAATCAGAAGCATCTCTAAATGTGTCGCTAGAATAACCTGAACCAAATAAAGTTAATGAACTGGTATCGTCTAAGTTTGTGCCTAGATTAAAATTAACCTTTTGTGAATTATAGGACCCAACTGAGAGATTGACCCCATTATTTGTAATGTCATTTTTAGTAACTATGTTGATCGCTCCTCCAATTGCTCCTGAGCCATAAAGGGTAGCCGCTGAACCTCCTCTAACTATTTCAACTCTCTCAATAGAATTGGGAGGTATATGAGAAAAACTAACATTGGCCATGTCAATTTCATTTAATCGAATACCGTTAACTAGAATTAATACATTTGATTTTGATGCTTCACCAAAACCACGCATATCAATTGAGGAATTTGTACCTTCAATGCCATCATAAAGTCTTCTGATTTCAATTCCTGAATACATCTCGAGAATTTGTGGAAGATTTTTATTAGGCTGGCTTTGAATTTCATCAGCATTAATAATAGTTATATTAGCTCCCGCTAAGCCTGATGAAAGTCTGGTGTATTGCTCATTACTTGGATTAATAAGTATTTCAGGTATTTCAGCTACAGCGGCATTTAATAAGGAAAAATAAATTGTTATTAATAGGTAGAATCTTCTTCTCATAATTTGTCTCCAGTTTGAAGTCACCGCAAACAAACTATGTCCAACTAATTATCCCGATTAATTGTGGATGACTATGTTTTGTTGGTAGGTCTCCTGACTTCTCTGTCAACATTTGAATACGCCTTCCCAAAATCTCAGTGGCATCTGCATTCAAACTCTTGAGTTACAGTTGCGGGTACAGTTAAGGCTTTAAACCTTATTCCCTGTTATTCACTTTACGTGAACCAACATTAAAACTATTCTATATTTGAAAGAGCAAATCAAGCAAAAAAAAATGGAAATTATTGAAAAGCAAAAGCCGCTTACATTCGATTTTAATGAAGATTTAGATATTCCTATAATATCCCCAAATGGCTTTCGAGAGTATGATGTTCGTTGGCTCTATCCTGATGAAGTTAATAAAAAGGGACTCGAGATATTTGGTTATGGACTTGGGCAATACATTAGTGCAGAAAAAGGGCTTGGTTCTTCTATAGTCGTTGGACATGATTACCGTTCATACAGTAGTGAAGTTAAATATCATGTAATAAAAGGCTTAATATCAAGTGGAATGAGAGTAATTGATATTGGTCTCTCTTTATCGCCAATGGTATATTTTGCCCAACATCACCTTAATGCAGACAGTCTTGCAATGATTACGGCTAGTCATAATGAGAATGGATGGACTGGTATCAAGTGTGGAATAGAAAAGTCTCTTACATTTGGCCCCGATGAAGTCAGAAAAATAAAAGAGATTGTTGATAATACAGTTAATTTTAATGCTGAGTATAATGGCAGTTATGAATTTATGCTTGGCCTGCGAGACATTTACTTAAATTATCTAAAAGGATCATTATCAATCAGTAATAATATGAAAGTAGTCGTTGCATGCGGTAATGGAACGGCAGGTGCTTTTGCGCCTGAATTATTAAAAAGTATTGGTTGTGAGGTAATTGAACTTCATTGCCATTTAGATTATGAATTTCCTCATTATAATCCAAATCCTGAAGACTTAATTATGTTGAATGATCTCGCGGAAACTGTGAAAAAAAATAATGCTGATGTTGGTTTTGCTTTTGATGGTGATGGCGACCGTCTAGGAGTAGTTGATAATGAAGGCAATGAAATTTTTTCTGACAAGATTGGTCTTTTATTAGCTGAATATTTATCAGATCAATACCCTGACTCAAAATTTGTTATTGACGTAAAATCAACTGGTCTTTTTTTTGAAAATGACACTATTAAAAAGAATAACTGTACAGTCGACATGTGGAAGACTGGTCATTCACATATCAAGAGAAGAGTAAGAGAAATAAATGCCTTATGTGGTTTTGAAAAAAGTGGGCATTTCTTTATTAACCACCCTCTTGGCTTGGGATTTGATGATGGGTTGAAGTCTGCATGCTTGGTACTTGAATATTTGGCAAAGAATAAAAATAAAAAACTCTCTCAATTATATTTGAAATTAAAGACATCATATCAATCCCCAACCATGGCACCTTTTTGTAAAGATGATATTAAATATAGTGTTGTCGATGAAATAATAATAAAAATTAGTCAAGATAAAGAAAATAAAACTCTTATTGCAGATCAACAAATAACTGAAATAAATAAAGTTAATGGAATTCGATTTAGACTAGCCAATGGGTCATGGGGTTTGATAAGAGCTTCTTCCAATAAACCATCATTAGTGGTCGTTATTGAAAGTCTATCATCTAATGAAGAGACAAAAATGATCTTTTCATATATAAACAAACTACTAAACGAGACAGGAAAAGTTGGTGAGTATGATCAAACGTTATGAAATTAACGTAATCCACTCAAAATAGAACCTTATTGACATCGCTAAAATAAAAAGACCAAAAATTCGATTTAATTTACTTTTTGAAATATAATGAGCAAATCTTACTCCGATTGGGGCCCCAATTACTGTCATAGGAGTTATTAAAATTAACCCAACTAAGCTTACATAACCAAAAGTTAGAGGTAAGTTAATATCATTTTGATAACCGCTGATCATAAAACCAATGGTTCCTGGAATAGCAACAATAGTGCCAATGCCAGCCGCTGTTCCAATAGCTTCTCGGATATCAAAATTATAGAGTTTTAAAACAGGAATACTTAAAGAACCGCCTCCAACGCCAATAATTACTGATAAAAAACCAATTGATGACCCATATGTATGACCAGTTATTGTTTTTGGAAATTTGTTTGCAAATCTCCATTGATCTTTCCAAAAGAAAAATTGAAGAGCCACAAAAAACAAAATGATTGAATAAATTAATATTAAGCTGCTTCCCTTGAGTGACGAAACAGCAACTGAACCAAAGATCACACCAATTAAAACTGAAATAAAAATAAACTTCAAGAAACCAACATCAACAACGCCTCTTCTATGATGATTGATTACAGATATAATTGAAATTGGAACAATATTAGCAAGAGATGTGCCAACTGCTAGATGCATCCTAATACTTTCATCAACTTCAGCTAATGTAAAAATATAATAAAGAGCTGGCACAACGACAACACCACCTCCAATACCAAATAACCCAGCGATAAAGCCTGCAAAAATTCCAGAGCTAATCAATAACGCAATAGAAAATGCTAAGTCGCCAGTCGCAACATTACTAAAGATGGTCGAAAACACTTTAAGAGTTAGTTTTTGCCAGATGGTAGTTCATTAAACGGAACTTTTTTGTCAGTTCGCTCGTCTTGCGGCAAGCCAAGCACTCTCTCGGCAATTATATTTCTTAACACTTCATCTGTACCGCCTGCAATTCTCATAGCCGCAGAGAAAAAGTATCCATTTTGAAATAAATTTTTTAAAACTGGGTTCTGATCATGATGCACCATGCCAGAGGAGTCCATTAATTCTAAAGCATAGGCAGATACATCTTGCATCTTTGAAGCCGTGACTAATTTACTAATTGATAATTCAGGTCCAGGAGTTTGACCTTTTGAGAGGGCCGTAATACTTCTATATTTGGTATATTGTAAACCGCGAGATTGTACATACCAATCAGCCATTTTTTGTCTGACTTCACTGTTTTTGATAGCTAAACCATCTTCAACTTCTAATTCTTTAGTGGCTTCGAAAATCTGATCAAAATCTAATCCAGGAGGATCGCCGACCGCTAACCTTTCATTCATAAGAGTAGTTAAAGCCACTTTCCATCCCTCTCCCTCTTCACCCAATCTTTGTGAGTCAGGGATCCTGACATCATTAAAGAAAACTTCATTGAAATTTGACGTACCTGAAATTTGTTTGATTGGTCTAACCTCTATGCCAGGTGTCTTCATATCTAGGTAAAAATATGTAAGACCTTTATGCTTGAGTGCCGATTGATCAGAACGTGCCACGATCATACCAAAATCAGCAAAATGAGCTCCAGATGTCCAAACTTTTTGTCCATTGAGTACCCACTCATCTCCGTCTTTTTCAGCTTTCATTTTAATACCAGCTAAATCTGAGCCCGCTGAGGGTTCTGAGAATAATTGGCACCATATTTCTTCGCCTGTAATCATTTTAGGTAAATATCTTTTTTTATCTTCATCTTTGCCCCATACCATCATGGTCGGACCCAGCATACCAATGCCTATTTCAAAGTAACCTGAAGGTACTAAAAAATCGTGCTCTTCTTGCGAATAAACCACTTGCTGAATTGGGGATCCACCGTATCCTCCAAACTCTTTTGGCCATAGGATTGCCGCAAACCCAGCATCTGCTTTCTTCTTCTGCCAAACTTTAGCGTTTTCTAAAGCTGCTTGGGCAGCCTCTAGACCACCTTTCACAGTTTCAGGAGCTCCTGCGACAGCAATTTGAGACCCTTTATCACTAGGCTTATCAGCGATTATTGATCTTTTTTCAGCATTTGCTTCTAAAAATTTGCGAGCTTCTTTTCTAAACTCGGCTTCTTGTTGTGAATCATTGAAGTCCATAATTAAACTATATTCCTTTTTTCAAGATTTGAAATTAAATTTTCTTTCCATTGTCTAGTACTACCAATATTTAATGAAAGTATTTTAGATCTTCGATAAAACAAGTGACAATCATATTCCCACGTAAAACCGACACCACCGTGTATTTGTATATTTTCTTTTGCTGCATAATTAAAAGCATCTGAAGCGCTTACTCTGGCTCCTGCTGCGGCTACCGGTAATTCATTAGAATTTGTGCTTAGTGCCCAAGCACCATAGTAGGCATTTGATCTTGCTAGCTCAATTTTGACATACATATCAGCCATTTTGTGCTTCAAAGCTTGAAATGATCCGATTTGACGACCAAATGCAAACCTCTCCATAGAATATTTTTTTGCTTCGTCTAATGAAACTTGTGCACCTCCAACTTGTTCAAATGAATAAAGAACAGCAGCTCTGTTAAATATATTTTCGATCATCTCCCAGGCCATACCCTCTTCACCGATTAGCTCAGCTGTTACATTATTAAATTTGATGCTGCACGCAGGTCTTGTTGGATCAATTGTTTCAAGACTTTTTCGAGTGACGCCATCCGTGGTTGTTTCAACTAAGTACAAAGATAAGGAATTGTGAACTGCTCGTTTGTCCGAGTTTGCTGCAACTATGATAAAATCTGCTGCTTCTCCATCGCATACTGGAGATTTGTAACCATTAATTTTTCCTGATAAAAAATCAGTTTTGATATTTGTAGGTTTTGGCGTTCCGTTGGTTTCAGATAACGCAAATGTTCCAACTTTTTCACCTGAGGCAATTAAAGGAAGGTATTTTTTTTTCTGCTCTTCGGTTCCATAACTTTTAATAAATTCTGCAAATAGGTAAATGGATGATGAAAAAGGTGTGGGGGCTAATGACCTTCCTAATTCTTCTGCAATAACACAGAGTTCCAACATACCCAAACCAAGTCCGCCATATTCTTCTGGAATGGCTGTACCCGTCCAGCCCATTTCCGATATTTGTGACCATAATTCTTTATCAAATAATTGATTATTGTCATCAAGGACTGTTCTTACAGACTTGCGATCACATTTATCATGCAAAAATTTTCTTGCTTGGTCACGCAAGAGTTTTTGATCATCTGAGAAATCAAAATTCATTTAACCAGTTATTCTTTTGAGTTTTCTTCTTCGTTTGGAACTGGAACTTCATCTTCATATGAATTTGAATGTTCATTAAGGTCTTGATCTATGTTAGATGTTTCGTTTATTTCTTCAGAAATGACATCTTCATTTACATTCATCACTTCATGTTCAACTACCTCATCGTTGACAGCTTGCATTTCTTGATCTTCACTTACCTGTTCAATAGAGAGTGACTCCTCTTGTTCAATCTTTAAAAGTTCATCATCACTGGGAGCTATTTCCTCTGATACAGGTTTAGGTTGAACAACTTCCTCAATAGGTTTAGCGCGGGACTCTACTCTGGGTGATCGTGCTGTAAATTTTCTTGTCGCAGATTTTTCCATTTCTGACTTCGATAGTCCGCCTTGGTACATCTGTCTAAAGGTATCATTATCAACCTCTTCTAATTCTTCTTCCTCTTCATAGTCTGGTATTTGTCTAAGCTTAGCAACAATACTCTCCTTTAGTTCATCAGCTGTTATTTTAGACTCACTAATTTCTCTCAGTGCAATAACAGGCTTTTTATCATTTTCTGGATCAACTGAAGGTGTAGCGCCTCTGCCCAACTGAACAGCTCTTTCTTTTGCTAAAATAACAAGATCGTATTGATTATTTATGAATTTTATACAATCTTCAACGGTAATACGTGCCATATCAATATTTGGAATTGATGTTGCTTTTTATTGAAATATATAAATAAATCAAGCTGAAAATAAAGTTTTGTTATAATATGGCTCAATTTACTGAAATGGCTGAATTTATTAAAAGTCCATGCGTTAAAATCTGTAAGTACGAAAAAAGTTTCATGAATGGAAACGTTTGTATTGGATGTTTTAGAGAACAACATGAAATCACCAATTGGGTAAAAATGAGTAATTCTGACAAACTTTTAGTGTTAGGCGATGCTAAGGAACGCAAAAAAGAATTCTTAAAATAATGTTTGATATTAGTTGGACTTGTAAGCACACATGGGGAAAGGCTAGCTACAATACAATGTGGTGCTTAATTGGATGCAGTATAGGCGATTTTGGAACCATATTTTATTTTCAGAATATCGATCACTCCTTATCAATCTATACAGTAATGCTCCTTGCAATTATTAATGGTTTAATTACGAGTATTATTTTAGAAACATTAATTTTGATGAGAACATTTATTTTTTCAGAAGCTGTCAGCATCGCATTTAAGATGAGTTTTATCAGTATGATCAGTATGGAAATTGCAATGAATGCGACAGATTTGATATTTGCTGGCGGAGTTCTAACTATCACAATAATTCCCTTTATGTTGTTAGCCGGCTTTATGACACCTCTTCCTTATAATTACTATCGGCTTAAAAAATATAACGAGTCCTGTCATTGACGGCATGTATAAAGAAATTATAAATATTCAATCAGGAAATATTGCAACTTACAAAAGATTAAAAGTTACTGACGATATTATTTATTTCTCACACGCAAATGGATTTTGCGGGCAAGTATACAAAAGCTTACTAAATCAAATTGATAAAGATTACGAAGTCATTACCTATGATATGCGTGGTCACGGCGATACAAATCTAGTTGCAGATCATTCAAAATTAAAATCTTGGTACACATTTAGAGACGATTTAGCCCATCTCATTCAAGATCACAAGAAGCCTGTCACTCTGTCAGGTCATTCTATGGGTGGAACTGCGAGCTTACTTCTTGCTCTTTCAAATCCAAAGTTAGTAAAAAAACTAATTCTCATTGATCCTGTAATTTTACCACTTCGTTATATAATATCTTACAAATTTCTTCAGCTGATTAATCTTGCCCATTTAGCAAGTCCACTGTCAAAAAATGCTCTCATTAGAAGAAATATATGGGATAACGAAAATGAAGCCCTTAATTACTTTTCAGGTAAATCTCTTTTTAGGAATATTAATTCTGAAATAATTACTGATTACGTTAAACATTGTTTAAAAAAAAATGATAACCATCAATATACACTAAAATGTGATCCTCGATGGGAGTCTGCCTGTTTCAAACTTACATCTCACGAAGTTTGGTTTGATTTAAAAAAAATAGATTTGCCAATTAAAATTATTCTTACTCCTAATAGTGTTGTGTGTAATGAAACAAGTCAGAAAAGAATTAAAAAACTAAATCCTCAAACTGAAATTTGTTTTATAAAAGATACATCACACATGTTACCTCTTGAAAGAACAGAGGAAGTTGCAAAAGAAATCAATAACTTTCTTACCTAACAAAAACTATTATTAACGTATTAAATCATGTATGTTAAATAAATGGAAAATTTCATAACCTTAGTCACGTCAGTATGGAACCAGGGTGTATTTGGTATAGATCTTAATAATATATTAGTAGCTATTGGAATACTTCTGGTATTTGTGATTTTTAGATCAATTTTTTCTAAAATAGTTATAGGTAGATTAAAGGTCATCGTCAGGCGTTCAAAAACCAGCATTGATGATGCAATGCTTGAAGCATTTGATGGGCCATTAAAGTTCTTTCCGCTTGTCATAGGTGTATATATTAGTTCCCAATATTTGAACTTAAATCAAACTCTAGAATTATTTGCCGCGAACCTTAACCGGTCTCTCATAACAATCCAAATTTTTTGGTTTTTGTATAAAATTATTGATCCTATCTCTTCATTTGTACATAAACTGGGTGATCTACTAACAAATGACCTTATTGACTGGGGAATAAGAATTCTCAAATTTTTTATATTTGTTATCGGAGCAGCCGCTGTATTAGAAATATGGGGAATAAAAGTTGGACCTATTTTGGCAGGACTTGGGCTATTAAGTGTTGCAGTTGCATTGGGTGCTCAAGATTTATTTAAAAACTTAATCTCTGGAATATTAATATTACTGGAAAAACGTTTTCAAAATGGTGACTGGATAAAAGTTGAGAATATTGTTGAAGGTGTTGTTGAAAAGATTGGCTTTAGGTCAACTCTAGTAAGAAGATTCGACTCATCTCCAGTAATGGTTCCAAATTTTAATTTCGCAGAAAATGCAGTTACAAATTTTAGTAATATGAAAAGTCGTCGTATCTATTGGAATATAGGTCTCGAATATAGAACAACCAGAGATCAATTACGCAAAATTAGAGATGAGATAGATAATTATATAACAAATGATGGAAATTTTGTGAAATCTTCTGAACAACCATTATTCGTCAGAATTGAAAAATTTTCTGATAGTTCCATTGATTTATTGATTTATTGTTTTGCTACAACAACTAATTGGGGAGAATGGCTACAAATTAAGGAAAATCTAGCACTTGAAATTAAAGAAATTGTTGAGAAGAATAAAGCTGGGTTTGCATTTCCATCACAATCAATCTACATTGAAAAAAATTAAAAAGACTCACTCTCAAATAGTTCTTTTACCTTTAAAACTTCATCAGAAAAATAGAGTTGAATTGCTTTTCTTGATGCATTTTCCTTTTTTGTTATGACTTTAAATAAATAATCTAAATGAACTGTTTCGTCGTCTCCATAAAGATTTTTCTGATCACGTTTTTTTAATCCATTAAAGGAGATATTAAGGAACCTCTCAGCTAAAGCCCATCCATTTGTTTTTCCATAAGATGCATCAAGTCCTTTTGAGATAACATCTT
>CACFYZ010000012.1 GCA_902570675.1 uncultured Pelagibacteraceae bacterium | reverse complement strand
GACCAATGTGTGATTAATCACTGTTCTTCTAATATAGAAACTTTTTTTAATGGTAGTGATCCTGGCTTTTGTACGTTATTAGAAGAGGTGTAGTTAAAAAATCTGCCACCATGACTTTTCTTTTTCATTTTCTGTCTCTTCTTGCAGTTCGTCTGACTCATTAACAATTCCAATTCTCATATCTTGTCCGGCAACATTGCCTTCTCTCGCTATAGTTTGAGCCTCTTTCAATTTCATTTTTGCAAGGACGTTTTGATTTTTATTACACAATTCCATTCCTTCAAGCATTAAATTATGTGCTTTCGTTGCTGAATCTGGGTCAGCTCGCTGTATATCGTTTTTAACTGATCCACGGAGCATTAATACACTTAAATCTTCACAGTTTCCTATATTGCTCTCGTATGTACTTTCAGTATTGGTAGAATAGTCACTTCCAGCTTGCCCAATTGTATTGTCTTCATGACTGTCTGCAAGAGCAAGAGATGATAACATGTACGACGTTATTAAAAAGAATTGAATAAATTTGGTCATAATTAATGATACAAATAGATTGTTAAAAAAATATTAAGATCTCAAAAAAAAATTATTTTTTTGCCATTTTTGCCAATTGTAATTCTGCTCCTAGCGTTTCATCACCAATCAAAGCTCTTCTTACTTTTGCGGACATTGTATCCATGAAAATAACAACTCCTAAAATCAATAATGACATATACATAACATTTTCCCAACTGGTACCCGTATTTATTGCTCCAAGTAATTGTAAACCTATGCCGCCTGCGCCCATGGCACCTATAATAACAGCTCCTCTCGTGTTTGATTCTAAGTAGTAAAGAGTTTGGGAAATAAAAATAGGAAGTATTTGAGGTATAATTCCAAATCTGTGTTGAAGAGTTTTATTCGCTCCCGTAGACTCTACACCTTCTTGTTGCTTTTCTTCAGTGTTTTCTATTGCTTCAGACATTAATTTTCCAAGAGTTCCTGTATCTGTGATTGCAATAGCAAATATTCCAGTAAATGGTCCTGGTCCGAAGGCTCTTAAAAAAATTAAGCTCCAAATCAAAAAATCGATGCCTCTTAATGTATCAAATAACCGTCTTAATATCGTTCGAACAAATTTAAAAGGCGTTACATTGTAAGCTGCAAAAAATGCCAGAGGAAAACCCAGAAGAGCTGCTAGTAGGGTGCCCAATAGAGCCATAAAAATTGTCTCTAATAAAGCCCACAATATTTGTCCATGATGCCACATATCATTATTTAGAAATTCTTGAATTAGAAGCGAAAAATTTGAAATATTGGGGTCAACTCTATCGCCTGAGAATGAAAGTGAAATAGCATTCCAAATTCCATATGGTTCTAAAGGACTGTCAAAGTCAAACCAGAAATAGTTCCAACCAAGATTGTACCTATGTACTTCAACTTTTTTTGAATAAACTTGAACTCTTTCGTAAAGAGATGGTCTAACCTCTATTTTATTTTCCGTTACCCTTATCCATTTTGGGAGATTATCTACATTTTCAACGTAAGGCTTACCTTGTGCATCAAGACGAAAAACAAGTGTTTCTTTCGTGTCTGGCCAGTTTTCTATTGTAACTTTATCATCGTATAGATTTGCAAACCCTCCATTTTTAAAACTTATTTTTGTTTCACCCTCTGGACCTATGGAAGTCCATTCAGGATACCTTTCTGGAAGACCGTCACTTTTTTGATAGGGGCCAACATACTGAGACCACCTGCTTCCTTCAAAGGATATAATTATATCATCTGGTTCACTCCATTTCATTGTGACATGGTCTTTGTGTGCATATGTGTCGAGGGCAAACAATGAAGCTCTTTCAGGACTCCATTTTTTATGAATCTGCAATATGTCGAGGCTTAAAATTGCTATGATTAAATACACTATAATCCCGAGCACTAAAAAAGTTGACCACATTTTAGATGAAAATTTAGTAACTACTATATCTGAATAATTTTTAATAATTTCAGACCTGTTCATGATTTCAATCCTATTAATGATTTTCGCCAATAACTTGATAAGTAATCCAATGCAATGATCGTAGACACAAGTAAAAACATTATTGCAATAGTGTCAGCTTCATATTTCCACTGTATATTAGTGTAAAGTTGCTCACCGATACCTCCAGCGCCAACAAATCCCAAAATAGTTGAAGCCCTTATATTAATCTCAAATCTTAAAATTGTGTAAGTTAGAAATAGAGGGAGTGCCTGAGTTACCACACCAAATCTTATTCTGGTAAACCATGAAGCTCCACAGGACTCAAGACCTTCAATTGGATTTTTGTCGACATTCTCAATAGCTTCTGAAAACAATTTGCCAAGAGCTCCTGCGGTATGAATTATGATGGCAATTACAGCAGGCAGTGCTGACTTTCCCAGTAGATACAACAAAACAAGCGCAATAACTAATTCTGGAAACGATCTGCATATATCCATGATGCGTCGAAATATTAATACAGTAGTTTTACTTTTGATTAGATTACGACTTGAAAAAATACTTAAAAAAAAAGCTAGCAACGTACCCATTGCTGTTGAAAATAGAGCCATATTAATAGTGCTTATTAAATCTGGAAGGTATTCAAGTAACAATAAATTCCATCTATAGCCGTATTCCCATGACCCAACAAATAGATCAACTGGGTAATCGAAAAATTTAGGTAATCCAACCCAGATGCTAGTCGCATTTCCTGTTTCTGCTACAATTAAACCCGAATAAATAACTGCTATCAATGCCGCAATTGAGAGAAAAGAATAAATTGATCTTGTTCTTGTAAGAGATTTTAAATTATTTTCAATTTTAATTAAATTTTCTGGCAATGATGATTGCACTGTTTCCTCCAAATAAACAACTAACTAAGAGGATGGGGCCATGCCATCCTCTTAAGTTAGCAAACAACTACCGAAATTTATTCGGCTTTTTTAGCTTCAATTTTAGCTTTACGAGCAGCTACAATAGTTTCATAGAAACTATGGTCGACTGGCACCCAAGCTTTAACAACTCCATTTGCAACATTCTCGCTGCATTGTGGGTCATTTTCATGGATCCACTGCTTCATGCCTACCATGACCTGATGCGCTCTCACAGGCATATTAGTTGGCATTACAATCGGTCCATTTGGTATCAAAGCAGATGACCAAATCTGTTTGATGTCATCCATATTTAATAGTCCTTTATCAACCATTTTTCTCAGATTTCCAGAAGAGTAACCTTCGCTCCATTCACCAACTCCAGATACCCATGTCACACCTGCATCGATATCACCATTAAGAACTGCCAAAACGTTATTTTCATGACCACCTGAAAATTGTGTAGAGCCAAAGTATGAGTCTGGATCCATTCCTGCAGCTTTTAATTCGATTGATGGTATTAGATAACCAGATGTTGAATTAGGATCAGCCCATCCAAAAGATTTACCTTTTAAATCATCAAGTGAATTGATACCCGAGTCTGATCTTGTAACCATGACTGAATAATAGCCCATATCTCCTGTTGGCTGCATTCTGGTTAAAATTGGTACAGTAGCGGTAGGATCTTCTAGATATATACCCGCATATCCTGATGAGCCAAACCAAGCATAGTCTAAGCTGCCACCAAGCATTGACTCCATTGTTCCTGCATAATCTTTAAAAGTATAAATTTTAGCTGGTACTCCATATGCAACTTCCGCATATTCCTTTAGACATGCATTATTCTTAATAATGTCTTGAGCTGATTCATCGCCTAAAAATCCAAGTCTCATTTCAGGTTGATATTTACTCAAGTCCATTGTTGGCCCTTTATAGCCAGATACATCCCATGCGTATGCATTTGCAGACACAAAAAGGAATGAACAAGCAATAATAGACCTTACTAAATTTTTAATCATTTTTAGTATATCTCCTTGTTAGTTGTTAAGTTTTTTTTTGAAAAGGCTAACATTATCCTGCCTCTGCAAACTGTTCGTCGCCAAGTGAAGTTGAAGTAACTGTTGGTTCAAATGCTTCTTCAGCTTCAGCGCCATAAATTTCTCTAGCAACATCATCTTTTAAATTTGAAGGTACATCATCAAAAACAATTTCCCCAAGTCTCATGCCAATGATTCTGTCACAATAATTTTTAGCGGTATCAAGAGTATGAAGATTTGCAAGAACAGTAATCTGCTTTTCTCTATGAATATTTCTAAGTGATTCCATTACAAGTCGGGCATTAAGAGGGTCTAGCGATGCAATAGGCTCGTCGGCTAAAATCATTTTTGGTTGTTGCATCATAGCTCTACAAATTGCAACCCTTTGTTGCTGTCCACCAGATAAAGTCTCTGCTCTTTGCAGCGCGGTTTCAGCCATTCCCAATTTATCCAGAGCCATCAATGCATCAACGCGTTCATCTTTAGTGAAAAGTTTTAAGCTTGATCGTAAAGTACCTTGAATATTTGATCTTCCAAGAATTACATTTGTTAAAACATCTAAACGGGGCACAAGATTGAATTGCTGAAATATCATGGCACAATCTTTTTGCCATGCTCGTTTGTCTTTCTTTGTTAATGAAAGTATATTTCTGCCTTCAATAAAAATAGATCCACTAGTTGCGTCGGTTAGACGATTCATTATTCTCAGTAATGTTGACTTTCCAGCACCAGATCTGCCAATGATACCAATCATTTCAGGTTTATTAATTTCAAATGTGACATCGTTTACTGCACGGTTGTCACCAAAATACTTATTTAATTTCTCTACTTTGATCATTAGTATTAATGAAAAGTAATACAAAAAAATTAAATCAAAGTTGCATTTTTATTACAGATATTTTGCAATTTATTACACTAATGTTACTGCTCAAATTATTGACATTAAAAAAAATATAATTAATCATTTAAATCATGCAATTAGATAAAATCCAATCTCTAGAAAATAAATTAAATTCAGCTTCAATTATTGAGCGTACCAATGTTTTATGTGAAATTATTGATCAAAGAGGTTCGTGCAGTTTTTATGACGAAGAGATTACTCAATTACAACATGCTCTTCAGTGCGCAACCTTAGCTAAAGAAAATAATGAAAGTGATAAATTTATTACTGCTTCATTATTTCACGATTTAGGGCATATGTTGACTGGCGAAGATGTAAATAGCCATGATTTTTTAAACAATGACAAGTATCATGAAAACGTTGCTGCATCTTTTTTATCCAAGTATTTCCCTGAAGAAGTTACTTACCCAATTAAAATGCACGTTATTGCAAAGAGATATCTATGTTCCGTTCAATCAGATTATTATGACGGTCTTTCAGATGGCTCCAAAAGAAGTTTTAAACTTCAAGGCGGATATTTAAACAAAGATGCTATTCGAAAACTGGAAAGTCATAAATATTTTGAAGATGCAGTAAGACTTCGAAAGTATGATGACAATGCAAAAATTAGGGGAAAGAAAACTGAAGCTATTTCATTCTTTCATCCTTTTATTACAAAGTCCTATATTTGAACTTTACTAAAATAAAGCTTTCGAAAATTGTTAAAGCAAAAAAAAATCTTGGTAATTTGGTTATATCCAGTTGTCCAGGTATCAGTAATTCTAGATTTGATAAATTTACTTATAAAAAAGATTTAACCATTATCATCGACTTAAATATATCACTCGTTGTTTCATTGATAGAACTTAATGAAATTAGAAATTTTGAAATTAATCAGTTCCATAAAGATCTAGAGGAGAAGAATGTTAGGGCCTACAGCATGCCCATAAAAAACTATGGTATTCCAGCTCAGATTAAAAAAAATGAATATAGTCAAATTATCAGAGATTGTGTTACTCAGTTAGAACTCAATAAAAATGTTTACCTGCATTGTTATGCTGGATTAGGTAGATCTGGAATGTTTGCTTCACTCATTTTAAAGGCACTAGGACTAGATTCAAAGCAATGCATAAATCATGTAAGGAATTGCCGGCCAGGTACAATTGAAACAGAGGAACAAGAAAAATTTATAATCAACTTTTAAGGCCCTTCACCACGTGAAAGCCTTTTGTTAATATCATCAATAACGGCCTCGATATCTGCAATAGTTTCTATTACGTAATGCGCACCTGCTTTATAAAGCAGATCTTTTGCATATCCTTGTTTCATATCAATTTCTTCTTTTCTCAGTTCATCAGCTTCTTCTAAGGAATTTATATTCATATAATTCGAATATCGCGTTACACCAACACCCCAACAACCAGCATTAATTGCTTCTCCAATTCCTGAAACAGTATCATCAACTTTTATAACTGATTGAATGGATTCTATATTCATTGTATCTAAATTTTTATATAACATGTGGGGAAGGGGCCGAACGCCATTTTTAACATCATCACCTGCAACTGACGCATCAGGGACATATCCCTGTTTTGCTGATTCTTCCTCTAAAATATTAACCATTGACCGCACAAAACCAGTTGTGCAACCAACTTTTATACCGCTATTTTGAACCCGTTTAATTACTTCTGCTGTTCCGGGTAATAATTTTGAGTATTGTTTTAAGCATTTAAGCTGCAGTGGAACAAAATCTGCGTACATATTTTCAACATCAGACATTTGTGGGTCTTTACCATGTACTATGTTCCAGCGCTTTCTTATTTCAGCGTTCTCTGTGAGTGCTTTTATATGTAAATCTTTTCGTAAACCCATGGGTTCTCTTGCCTCTTCCATGGAGATTACAACCTTTTGTTTCTTAAAAACCTCAACAAACACTATAGTTGGAGCAATCACGTATGCGTCAGCAGTAGTTCCACTCCAGTCTAATACCAAACCTTTTATCTCTCCTTTATATCTATTTTCTGACAAATATTTCAAAACTATTTAACCTTTTCTTGCTTTATTTAGACACTATTATGGCGTTAGCCATTCCTTGTTTAAACTGCCATTTGTGGATGTAAACAATGCTCGGCGATGACCTTGACGATGCAAATAAAGCCACTCAATCGAGTGAATTTGAATTTCTACCAAAGTGAAGTTGTTGTAACCGTTTTGTAAAAGATCATCGTCCGGTAGTTCATTTTCATGCTCTGGCAGGTATCCTGATGTTGGTTCATCAGAAGGGGTTCCAGGCGCCTTTTCAACAACATAACATTTTTTACTAAATGACCTTGAGTTATCCCAGGCTAATTTTGCTTTATCGTTTTTATGATTGATTTCAGCTTTTCCCGATACTTTAATTTGTATCTTTTTGCCATGATCGTAAAACAGCATGGTTACTGAATTATTTTTTTTGATTTCATCAATTTTACTGGATCGGATATCCGTATGAAAACTTATGGTATTATTTTTCTTATCAACATGCCTTAAGACAATTGTTCTAATCGATGGAAATGAGTCATTAAATGTTGAAACATAACCTTGATGTAATTCAGATTTTGACTTTGATCTACCAATTATGAGTTGATCCCAAATATTTTCATAGGTCTTATCTAAATCATTATAAAAATCAGGTTTATCGTTTGTATGATCTTTTACCATTCGAGCTTTTTTCCTTCATAATTTAAAAATGAGCCAGAGTTATCAAGATTTAGTTCGTTTATAACATTGATCATCTGGGTAATGCTTTCTGGTATTTCTAATTTGGCACTTGTGCCACCCATATCGGTTTTTACCCATCCTGGGTGCAAAATAAGAACAGATATACCATCTTCTTTCCAATCTATTGATAAACTTTTTGCCGCGGAATTAAGAGCTGATTTTGATGAGCGATAAAAATAAAATCTACCAGAGTAATTGTCATCAATGCTTCCCATTTGACTGGATATAAAAACCACTTTCTTATCAGACCCCATTTTTAAGTTGTTCTTTAATTTTCGTGCAAGAATTATGGGTATCACAGCATTAATTCTCATTTCATTCATCCAGGCATCTGTATTAAGATCTTCTTTTAATTGCTCATCACTAAAAATACCTGCGTTGTGAATGAGTATGTCAATTTTTTGAGACTCGATACTTGTTACAAAATTATCCACGCTTGTATCAGAAGTTAAGTCAAGTTCAGCGATATCGATATTATTAATTTTATTCAACTCTTTTGAGTTATCTTTATTTCGAGTGGTTGCAATGATGTTATGGTTTGTATTTTTGTATTGCTTTACAAACTCGAGCCCAAGACCTCGATTAGCTCCAATGATTAATATATTGCTCATTTTCTATATAAACTTATAGTACGTTCATGAGCATTTTAGCAAATCCTCTGCGACTAATCTTCTTTTTTTATTTATTTTATCTCTATTACTCATATGTACGACCTGTACCTGTTGACTCTACTGTAAGAGAAGTAGCAAACTTAATTACTGATAATGGAATACACTTTATCTCATTTTTTATACTTGGCGCCTTGGCACAATTGGCCAACAATAAAAACAATGATTTTGTATTTGGTATCAGCTTAGCTCTGATCACTAGTGTTTTTATTGAGTTCATACATTTTTTTATCCCTTTTCGTGATTTTGAAATAATGGAAGGCCTTGCAAATATAGTTGGTTGTGTATCAGCTATTTATCTAATAAGTTATTTAAGAAAGAAAAATGAGTAAACTTTTAATAAGAAATATTTGTCAACCACCTGACAGCAATCCGTATGGCACTGGACATGGTGCTTGGATTGTTAAACAGATGGCCCATGGTGGCATTTATATGACTCAACTTGTTTCAAAAGGCAATGCAGTATTGGTCGAGTCAAAAGTTAAATATAAAAATCCAATGCACGTTGGTAAATTCATTAATATTTATGGATCTATTATTACAGTAAAACAGTCGAAGATGATTTTTAAAATCACTGCTATGCGGTGTGAAATGAACCAAAAAGAAGTTGAGGTTGCTAGGGGAGAGTTCTCTTACGTCGCTATAAACGATAAAAATAAAACTCGAAAATTTAAACCAAATCTGAAACTTTAAAAAATAAGCCCCCAAGTTAATGGGGGCTTACTGTAGTTAAAACGGAGCTCCACTCAAAAAGTGGAGGTTTCCATATCTACAATCACATGGAATCTCACTACTCGAGCAAAGCTCCTCTATACTACTGATAGACATAGACCACCTCCTTTCATAAAATATGGTTAAAACTGAATAACTATATATAATTTACTGGATTCTTATTTCAATCAAGGAGTTTATTATGCAGCCCGAATTAATCTTCGTTCCAATTATTAATATGTTATGGCTCTCTTTAGCCGTTTTTGCTTTTGGCACAACCCTTAGACTTAAATCCATAGTAATCGACAAAAAAAACAAAGAAGAAGACTTCAAAATACCGACTTTTGAGAATAATGAATTAATACAGAATAGTCAGAGAAATTTGACAAATTTATTTGAATTTCCAGTCTTTTTCTATGCTATTTGCATCATGATTTATGTTACGGGCACTGTTGACGAGTACTTTCTTCTTTTAGCGTCATGGTTTTTTTGGTTGAGAGTTTTGCATTCAATCACTCATATCTTTTATAATAAAATAATACCTGGTGTTGCCTTGCCCGTTAGAACCTTTTTTTGGCTACCGTCAACTATAATTCTTGGCTGGATGGCATACAGAGCTTGTTCATTGATGATGTAACAATGTCTAGTATTTTAATACCCGCCATCGGGTTAGTCGCATTAACTTTTGTGGTGGGCTTAATACATTCAATTGCTTCTACGGACCTTATGAGAAAGTCTAAGCTTTGGGAAAAGAGTGGTATTCCAATTGAGCCTTATAAAGATTCACCGCTCTATCTAAAATTAATGAAAAATAACATCACTAACTTATTTGAATTTCCTATTATTTTTTATTTTTTTATAATTTTAATAGTAAGTTTAGACCTTAGTAATACCTTTTTAATTTCATGTGCCTGGGTATATTTAATTCTAAGAATAATTCATTCAATCATTCATATTATGTATAGAAATACATTATCGCGCGGCGCTGTTTGGATATTTTCACAAACAGCATTATTTTTGATGTTTGTAGGGTTAGTGATTCAAGTTTTAATTAACTGAAACACCAGCTTCATTTAATTTTTTCTGTAGTCTACCTGTCAACATCAACCACGTCATGTGATGATCACCGATTTGAGACCACCAAGGATATTTGAATGTTGCCGGTTTATTGTGCTCAATAAAAAAATGACCAATCCAGGCAAAGGCGTATCCACAGACAAAAGCAAGAGGAATAAATAACCAACTTTGAGTTAATATTGAACTCCATAAAATTATCTGTCCCAATCCGGTTCCAATATAATGCAATATTCGGGTATTTTTTTTGCTATGTTCTCTTAAATAGTAAGGAAAAAAATCGTTGTAGGTCGTATATCGTGCTGGATTTTCCATATAATTAACATTATATTTCGTTCATGAATCTTGACAATAAAATAATGTACGTGATGGTTGCTGCTTTTGTAGTATTCATCCTCTTCTCAAGCTTAAGTAGCTAAATTTCATGAAAAATTCAGGTTATATTCCGATATATGCGCTTAGATTCATGGTGTTATATTTCGTGTTTATTAACATTATTGCTATTTACCTGTTTCCTGGAGGTACTCTATTTAACCCTGATTACACTAGTTATTCATTTAATGAAAATTTTTTTAGTGATTTGGGAGTTACTATTACAAAAGACGGGACTCAAAATTTTTTATCATCTTTTTTATTTAATAGCTCTTTATTAGTACTTGGTTTGGCAGCCGTCTCTTACATATTTGTACCAAAACTATTCAAGCGCAACACTAAAAGTTATACACTCTCAATAATTGCAGCAGTTTTACTAATGATTTCTGGTGTATCTTTTATCGGTGTTGGGTTGACACCACTAGATATTTATTTTGAAGAGCATGTGTGGTTTGTTATTACAGCCTTTAACGCTCAGACTATTGGAATATTATTTATGACTTTGGCATTTTTATTAAGCGGAATAAGCAAAAAGTACACAATCGTAGCTTTTATTTATTTTTTAAATGTTGCTTTCTATACATATTTTGAAACAAGTGAGCCACCACCAGATTTTAATCCTTTTGAAGTAGAAAATATTAATGATTATTTAGATTATAATAGATTTATTATTTCTGTTGTTTGGCAAAAAATTATTGCTGTTATCGCAATGATCAGTACTTTCATTTTTACCTTTGGATACAAAAGACTCTTAAATGATTAAATTTTGGTCAGTAGATATTTTAAGAATTATTACTGCGTATTACGTATTGGCTGTTGTCTTGGCAATGTTTTTGTATCCTGGGGGTAATCACATTGAATTAGATCAAGTAGGGTATTCACTACATAAAAACTTTTTAAGTGAATTGGGTTTTCATAAAACAATGTCGGGGGATATTAATTTCCTCTCTTCTTTTTTTTGGAACAGCGCAATGTATATGTTGCTTTTACAAGGTATAGCGTTTCTATTTATTCCAAGTTTGTTCAAAGAAAATAAGTATGCATATATTTTTGCTGTTCTTGGTTCATTATTTATGTTCCCTGCTGCAGTATTTTTCGTCGGCGTGGCATTGACACCAGGGGACATATTTTTTGAAAAACATATTTTTACTACAACGACAGCTTTTAATCTCTACACAATAGCCATCTTCTTTTATGTAATTGCTTTCATATTTAGTCCCTTATCTAATTATTACGCTTCAGGAGGTGTTTTACTTTTTATTGCTGTCGCAATTTACTCATACTACTTAGCGGGTTTCAATCCAATAGATGCCATAAAAGACAGAGACTTATTTCTAGAGACTTACACAATGGATTTTTTAGTATTTAATGTTGTACTGCAAAAAGTCATCATCAGTTCAATGTTGGTTACAATTATTATATTTACTTTTGGTTTCAATAAATTAATTAAGAGTCAAGTATGAATTTAACTAAGTTCTGGACTGTTCACATAATACGTTTTGTAACATTCTTCTTTATCTTTTCAGTCGCTGCCGCCTCTTATTTTTTTCCTGGTGGCAATATTCATGACCCTTCACAGATCGGTTACTCATTTAGTCATAATTTCTTGAGTGAATTAGGAGGCTATATTACCTTTGCAGGCGACATTAATACAACTTCAGCGTTTTTTTTTAATTTTGCTTTATTTTCTTTTCTTTTAGTAGGTATTGCTAGTTTTTATATACCTTCCTTGTTTAAAGAAAATAAAACTTCCTATATTTGCGCATTTATTGCTGCTGTACTTTTTTTTATTGGTATGTGTTTTTTTGCTGGCGTTGCTTTGACACCTCATGATTTATACAGAGAGGCTCACGTTTTTTTTGCAATCAATGCTTTTCGCTGGCTTGTACCGGCATCACTTTTTTTTGTGATTGCATTTTTCTTAAGTGACGCAGATAATAAATATACAATCATAAATATAATATTTCTTATCTCGACAACAATTTATGTAATCTACCAAATTAATTCAGGCAATCCTCGTCTCAATGAAGCGTTGCTGGTTGAGAATGTTTTAATGCAGAAAGCTATAACCATTATTCATGTGACCAGTATTTTCTCTTTAACTTTTTGTTTTGATAGTCAAATTAAAAGAAAAAATATCACAAACTAGGAATTCTTTTAATCCATGGCGCTGCTTCTTCGAGTTCCGAAGCTAAAGCTATTAAAGTTGCTTCATCAGCGTAACGTGACGTGTATTGGACACCGAGAGGGATACCTGTATCTGTCCAATATGTTGGTATGGACATAGCTGGTTGACCTGTCATATTTTGAAGCATTGCGTCAGGCGCGTACCAAAGACTTTGGGGTGATAACGTATTTAATATTGCGTCCCTAATAGGTTTAATTCTGAATATAAATCCTAATCTTAAAGACATAATAATCTCACTTATTAACCTTGATCTTGAGTCAGGTCTTATTTCTCCTATATGAGGAGGTGACTGTGAAATAATAGGGGTAAGTACAACATCATACTTATCTGTGTCTTGCATTACTTTTCGCGCTATTGATTGCATTGTATATCGCGCCCACGTGTAATCACTTGCTCTATAACTTTTTCCTAAATAGTCAAATAATCTTGAAGTAGTTTCTACTTCTTTTTTACTATATCGACGACCAACGATATCTTTTAACTCATTGAACATTTGACTTACATGAGAAGTAATTATAATTGCAAACGCACGTGATGCTAATAAACCATCATAATTAAAGCTCATTTCTTCAACGTCATGACCAAGTGACTCACATAAATTAGCATTAAATTTTATAGCCTCTATTGCGTCGTTTGATGGATTTATTCCAACAGGGCTTTTTAAATTAAAACCAATTTTTAGTTTTTTCTTTTGGTTAAGGGCCCTAATTAACGATCCTTTTTCGTAATGAACACCATATGGATCACCAACTGAATTGCCAAATAAAATATCATACATGTGCGCTGTATCTCTGACAGTACGTGAAACAATACCAGAATGAGTTAATCCTCCCCATTTATCGCCATGAGAAGGTCCAAAAGAAGTTCTTGCACGATTAGGCTTTAATCCAATTAGCCCGCAAGATGCTGCAGGCACTCTTATTGAGCCTCCTCCGTCGCTAGCATGCGCAAATGGGACCAATCTTGCCGCCACAGCAGATGCAGCACCACCCGAAGATCCACCTGGTGTTAAATTCAGATCCCATGGATTTTTTGTCGCTCCAAATGCAATAGGCTCTGTTGTAATCATAAGTCCGTATTCAGGCGTAGCGGATTTTCCACATATAAGTGCGCCAGTTTTTCTAAAATCACGTGTCAATTCATTGTCAAAGGACATTTTAGTATTTTTTAAATACTCACTTCCCTGCATCATGTTGTAATTCGCAAGCGCACTATCCATATCCTTCAACAGCATTGGTACGCCTGCAAACTCTCCATTTAATTCTTGATTACGATTAATTGACTCAAAGGCGTAATGATACATAGTTCTATGAACTGCATTTAGTTGTGGATTGTGGCGCTCTATTAAATCAATAGCGGAATCAAGAGCATCAACCGGTGAAATCTCTTTTTTTTTGATTAATTCGCTTAGCCCAATGCCATCATAATCTTTGTATTCTGTAAATATGGCCATTAATGATTATCCAAATTATAAAAATATGATATCTTTCGAATATAGCTTATGTCAGATTCAAATAAGAAAAAAGAAAATAGCTTAGTTAATTTCATCAAAAGGTATTTTTTTACAGGATTACTAATATCTGCACCGATTGGCGCGACAATCTACATAACAATATTTATTGTTGAGTTTATAGCTGGGTTAGTTCCCCAACGTTTTAATCCAAATGGATTATTACCAGAAATAATAGGTTATAAAATTCCAGGTTTAGAATTAATCATAGCATTTATTTCATTTATTATTATTGGCTTAGTTTTTTCTACTTTATTTGGTAAGGCAATACTTGGTTATTTTGACAATTTAATTACAAGAATTCCTCTTGCTGGAAATGTATATAAAGCAATTAAACAAATAACTGAGACTTTTTCAAATTCGGATGCAGCATATCAAAAAGTAGTATTAATTGAATATCCAAGAAAAGATATTTACGCAATCGGTTTCATGACAGGTGAAACGAAAGGGGAAATTAAAGAAAAACAAAAAACAGAAATGGTTAATGTTTTTGTTCCCACTACACCAAATCCAACGTCAGGCTTTTTGTTATTTATTCCAAAAGATGACATTGTAGAACTGGATATGTCGGTTGAAGATGCCATTAAACTAGTCGTTTCCGCTGGCATGGTTGTCCCACCAAAAAAGTAATTATCCAGTTTTTAGATAATCAATTGCTACTTGGTTTCTAAATAAATGCAGCAATGTCCTTTGGGCCTTTCCATCAGCTGTTTTTAAGTCGGGGTCTTTTTCAACAACGCTAATAGCTACTTTTCGCGCCTCTTCGAGAATATGTTTGTGTATGTCTAAATTTGATAATCTAAAGTTTGGTATACCGCTCTGCTTAGATCCAAGGATTTCGCCAGCACCGCGTATATCGAGATCTTCCTCGGCAATGATAAATCCATCGTTGGTTTCCTTCATTACTTTGAGTCTTTTCTTAGCATTTTCTGTAAGAGGACCTTCAAAAAGTAAAATACATGTTGACTGAAGTTCGCCCCGACCAACTCGCCCGCGTAATTGATGCAATTGAGAAAGACCAAATCGCTCTGAATTCTCAATAATAATTACGGTAGCATTCGGATCATCGATTCCAACCTCAATCACAGACGTCGCCACTAGAATATCAATTTTATTAGATTTAAATTTTGACATGACAGTATTTTTTTCATCTTGTGTCATTTGTCCGTGCACAAGGTCCACATTTTTTGTTTTGAAATATTTTTTTAAGTCACTCACTCTTGAATTTACTGATTGTAATTGTAATGTCTCAGACTCATCAATTAGCGGGCACACCCAATATATCTTCTGGTTCTTTTTTAATACTTTTAATAAGCTCTCCTTTAGCTCTTCAATCTTTTTAGCATTTACAGACTTTGTAATAATATCTTTCCTATTTTTAGGTTTTTCTTTAATTTTTGATATATCCATATCTCCATAAGCCGCTAATTCCATTGTTCTTGGTATTGGTGTCGCAGTCATTAATAAAATGTCACAACTATTTCCCGCTTTTTCATTTAACAAAATTCTTTGATGCACTCCAAATTTGTGTTGTTCGTCAATTACAACTAAACCAATATTATTAAAGTTTACGCCTTTCTGAAATAGTGCATGTGTACCAATGATAATGTCCGCATTAAAATCATGACTATCTTTAGTAGACGAGGTGATTAGTGAGCAAGCAATATTCATTTCGGATAGGAAATCCTGAATTGTGTTAAAATGCTGCTCCGCAAGTATTTCTGTAGGAGCCATTAATATTGATTTTTTCTTATTTTCCATACATTGCATCATTGCAAATAATGCGACAATGGTCTTACCGCTTCCAACATCACCCTGGAGAAGACGTAACATTTTTGTTTTTTTGCACTGATCGTGAGAGATTTCTTGAATAGTTTTTTCTTGATCAATTGTGAGTTTAAAATCTATTTTTTCTCTCAACATTTTAGAGTATGTATTTTTATTAGGTAACGACACTCCATTTTTGTGACTAATTTTATTTTTTATTAGTCGAATTGTTAATTGCTGAGAAAAAAGTTCATCAAAAACTAATCGTTCTATATATTTCATATTATCTTCACTATCATCTAGTTCATTTGGATTATGCATTTGATAAATAGAGTCTTTCCAACTTGGCCAATTATTCTTTGAAATAACTTGATCTGGTATCCATTCAGGCAAATCATCAATAATGCTAAGTGATGAATTAATTGATTTTTGAATTATTTTTGATGTCATACCGGCTGTTAATGGATAGACGCATTCTATTTTTTTAACATTCTCTAAATTTTTGACATCAACTACATGATGAGGGTGAGTGATTTGAAAAGAGTCATTAAATTTTTCTACTTTTCCACTTATTACTCGTGTACTTCCGATTGGTAATATTTTTCTTATATAGGGAGCTCTTAAATTAAAATAGACAATAGACATTTGTCCGCTTTCATCTGAGACGTGTATACGGAAAGGCATTCGTCTATTAAACGCTGGCGTATAACTATCAATATTAACAATAATTGTTGCTATTGAGCCTTCCTTTAAATCTACTATTTTGGGGCTATTTCTTCTATCTATGTAAGCAGAGGGCTTATGAAACAATAAGTCCACAATGTACTTGCCGCATAAGCGCTCTATAATTTTAGCATTTTTAGGACCAATACCTTTAATCGTCATAATATTTGAAAAAAGCTTGTATAAGATCTTTGGCCTCATATATGTATTGTATCAAAAATCGATAAAAAAAATATGAACGATTTACACACTCATCAGAAAAAATTGCTTTTCAAGTCATCACATCGTGGCTCTAAAGAGATGGATATTTTACTTGGTCGATTTGTAGAAAAATATATTGAATTATTTAACAGCGCAGAGCTCGATATGCTCGAAACTTTACTCGAATTAGATGACAATGACATCTATCAATATGCTTTGGATAAAGTCAAAATTCCTGAGGATTTAAATAATAGAGTAATGGAATTGCTTAAAGACTATACAATTCTAAAAAAATGAGTGAATTAGCACTTAAATCAAAATCGTTTGACAATCTTAATATCAGTTTTGATGAAAAGTTTGATTATGAAAAAACTATAAATTTTTTATCTGAAAATGGTTATGTAAGGGTGAGTTCTATCAAAGAAAATGGGGAGTTTTCTGTCAAAGGTGATGTAATTGATATTTTTCCATCAGATTTTAAAAACCCTGTACGTATTAATTTATTTGGCAATGAAATTGAAAAATTTGAAGAATTTAATCCAAGAAATCAAAAATCAATACAGAGTCTTTTTAGATTAGTTATCAAGCCATTTAATGAGTTTTCATTTAATCAAAATAAGCGAACCATTAAAGCAGAAACATTTCTAACTGACTTAAGTACATTTGAAAAAAATGACTTAATTGTTCATGTAGATCATGGAATAGGTAAGTTTTATGGTTTAAGAAAAGTCACTGTTCTTGAAAATGAACACGATTGTATTGAAATAGCATATTATAATGATGATAAGCTTTATGTGCCTGTTGAAAATATTGAACTTTTATCAAAATACGGAGGCAATAATGATTATTTGCAAGTTGATAAATTAGGTAGCTCTAACTGGCAATACAGGAAAGCCAGTGCAAAAAATAAAATAAACGAAATTGCTGAAGACTTAATAAAAATTGCAGCAGAAAGATCCTTAAAAAAAGGAACAAAATTTAGTGTTCAAGAACCATACTATTCAAAATTTATTAATGAATTTGAATTTCAAGATACAGAGGATCAAGTCAATGTCACATCGGAGTTACTCTTTGACTTGAATAGTGGTTTGCCAATGGACCGTCTAATATGTGGTGATGTTGGCTTTGGCAAAACAGAGGTGGCTCTTAGAGGCGCCTTTAATGTTGCAATGAGTGGGTCTCAAGTTGCTTTCATTGTACCAACAACATTACTTTGTAGACAACATTATCAAAATTTTACTAAAAGATTTCATAATTTTCCTATAAAAATTGAACAAATTTCACGATTGAATTCCACAGCAGAAAATAATGAAATTATTGAAAGAATTAATAGCGGAGAATGCGATATTGTTGTTGGAACCCATGCTCTATTAAATAATAAAATTAAATTTAAGAAGTTAGGAATGCTTATAATCGATGAAGAACAACATTTTGGAGTATCGCAAAAAGAAAAAATTAAATCATTACGTTCCAATGTTCATGTTCTTGCTTTAACGGCTACACCTATACCGCGAACGCTGCAAATGTCCCTTGTTGGATTAAGAGATTTATCAATTATTTCAACAGCTCCGTTAAATAGGCAAAATATCAATACTGAAGTTATTGATTTTAATAACAAAAAAATAACTACCGCAATTGAAGCTGAGATAAATAGAGATGGGCAACTTTATTACGTTTGCCCCAGAATTAATGAATTAAAAGAGGTTGAGGATTTTTTAAAACATTATTTACCTAACATTAAATACCAAGTAGCACATGGTCAAATGTCTCCAAAAAAATTAAAAAATACAATGATTGATTTTTATAATAATGAATTTCAATTATTGCTTTGCACAACTATTGTCGAGTCAGGTCTAGATCTACAAAGAACAAACACGATGATCATACACAATGCTGACAAATTTGGACTATCTCAACTTTATCAATTAAGAGGACGTATTGGTAGATCAAATATTGAAGCTTTTTGTTATTATACTGTTAAAGATTTAAATGGCATTTCAGAAAATGCGTACAAAAGATTAATGCTTTTAAAAAAATTTAATGCTCGAGGATCAAGCTTCAATCTTTCAAGTCATGATTTAGATATGAGAGGATCAGGAAATATAATTGGTGATGCGCAATCTGGTCATATAAAAGAAGTTGGCTTAGAACTCTACCATAAATTACTTAAGGATAAGATAACAGAATTAAAATCTGATACGACGACAATTGATAATGAATGGTCGCCACAAATAAATCTGGGTTTAAGCGTTTTAATACCTGATAAATATATTCCAAATCTTAATACAAGGCTCTTTTACTATCGTCAGTTAGCTTATTTAAATACGAACGAAGAACTAGTACAAATCAAGAAAGATATTTCTGAAAGGTTTGGCGATGTTCCTACAGAGGTTGATCATTTGTATAAAATCACAGAACTCAGAATTATTTGCAAACAATTAAAAATAGAAAAATTTGACATTGGAAATAAAGGACTAACAATAAAGTTTAAAAATAACAAATTTGAAAAAACTGATAAATTAGTAAATTTTATGTCTCAATACAAATATGACCTAAAATTAAGATCAGATCAAACTTTGGTATATAATTACCAAAAAACGTCGAATAAAGATCGTATATACAAAGCTTTTTCTTTTGCAAAAGAACTACTGGCATTATAGTTAAAATTATGGGTGTACTATCTGGATATAAAATAATAGAGCTATCGGGTATTGGGCCAGGACCATTGTGTGGAATGCTTTTTGCCGATCTCGGAGCTGAAGTTATACGCATTGATCGTAAAAATACGTCTATGCCAAATCAGCAAGCAAAATACGATATTACTGGTCGAAGTAAAAAGTCAATATGCTTAAATCTTAAAGATCCAAATTCTAAGGATGTTCTATTTAAACTTATTAAAAATGCAGATGCATTAATCGAGGGTTTTAGGCCGGGCGTCACAGAAAAATTAGGTATAGGGCCTGATGATTGTTTAAAACATAATGAAAAATTAGTTTATGGACGAATAACTGGTTGGGGTCAATCAGGGCCATTGGCTCAAGCTGCTGGTCACGATATAAACTACATTGCACTAGCTGGTGCCCTTTATTCAATATGGGGAGAAAATAAACCATCAATACCATTAAACCTTATTGGTGACTATGGTGGTGGGACAATGTTTCTTGCTTTTGGCGTATGTGCAGCTCTTCTTTCCGCTAATAGAACAGGCAAAGGACAAGTGGTCGATGCCGCAATGATAGATGGCGTTTCAGCGCTTACATCAATATTTTATAGCTTATCACAATCAGGCATTTGGAATGTTAATAATAGGGGACGTAATTTATTTGACGGTGGAGCTCCGTTTTACCAAGTATACGAAACCAAAGATGGGCATCATATTTCTATCGGATCACTAGAACCACAATTTTACCAATTATTAATTGAGAAATTAGATCTTGGTGATGAATTCAAAAATCAAATGCAATTTGATAAATGGGATATGTTGAAGGATAAACTTACTAAAATATTTAAAACAAGAACAAGAGATGAGTGGAATGAAATATTTGAAGGAACTGACGTTTGTTACGCACCAGTATTATCAATAAATGAAGTAATGGATCATAAACATATGCAAGCAAGAAGTAGTTTTTTAAAAATTAATGATGTGACTCAGCCAGCTCCAGCGCCACGTTTTAGCGGTACTCCCTCAAGTAGTCCTTCAGCTGCACCCGATATTGGCCAAGATAATGAAAGTGTAATGCTCGATATTGGGTATTCCAAAGAACAAATTAAAGATTTAGAAAATAAGGGAATACTTTTATAAATGCCTAGCTTTGACGTAGTAAGTAGAATTGAAATGCAAGAAGTTGACAATGCAATTTTAAATTCAATGAAGGAAATTAATCAACGTTATGATTTTAAGGGCTCAATATCAAAATTAGAGCGTTCAGAAAATGTCGTCACACTGACATCAGAGGATGATATGAAGGCTAAACAAGTAATAGAAATACTTACATCGCACTTAATAAAAAGAAAAATAGACCCTAAAGCTGTAAAGTTTAAATCTTCCGAAAATGCAACAGGCAACACTATCAGACAGAAATATGATTTACATGAAGGAATTGACCAGGAAATGGGTAAAAAAATTACTAAAATGATTAAAGATACAAAGTTAAAGGTTCAAGCTAAAATACAGGGAAACGAATTGAGAATAAGTGGTGCTAAAAAAGACAACTTACAAGACGTAATGTCTAAAATTAATGAATTAAAATTAGAAATACCGTTGCAATTTGTTAATTTTAGGGATTAATTATCTTATTGGTTGATCAGTCGTAATATTTTGATCTCTGATTTTTTCTCTATATAAAATAAATATACCTGCTGACACAATGATCGCAATGCCCGTCCAGGTTTTGAGATCGACTGTCTCACTCCATATAAACCATCCTAAAATAACAGCCCATATGAGAAATATATATTCAAATGGTGCAATAATATAAGGTCTTCCATGTCTATATGCATTAAAGAGAAATACAAATCCAAATATTACTGACACGCCTACAATAAATATCATAATTAATGACTTCGGATCGTTGAAATACCAGTCTCTAAAAAGGAAATTTAAAACTTCACTATTTGAATTGCCAAAATCAAGAAATATTCCAGAAAATGTAATAATGGGGCAAATTATTATAGTGGCTATATAAACATGCAGAGTTTGCGTATAAACATTATCTTTTTCAGAAGTGTATTTTATAATAATCATGTTAGCAGAATAACCTGCGGCACAAAGAATAGGATAGATCATGTATACATTGAACGAGTCGATATTAGGTGAGACAATAAATAATACACCAATAAAACCATAAACAATAATTGCCCAACGTATTAATCCAATTTTTTCTTTCAAAAAGATTCCTGAAAAAATTGTTATAAAAAAAGGTGCTGTGAAGAATAAAGCTGTTGCCTCAGCAAATGTTAAATAATGAAGACCAATATAATAGAAAACAAATGCTAAAATAAACATTACAGTTCTGAAGATTGATAATTTGGGAAACGCAGTTTTTAATATAATTTCTTTTTTAGTAATTTTTAAAAATAAAGTTAGAAGTATTAAAGCAACTATACTTCGCGCGAACATTACCTGTAGAATTGAAATATCAACTGCTAACAATCTTATGACGGTATCTTGTAATGCAAAAGCTGTCATGCCCAACATGATATATGTTATTGCAAGAAGATTGTTTTCCTTCATTTAATAAGTATTTTATTTGAATAATAGCCTACTATGCACTAGTTAAACAATAATGAAGAGTATAAAATAAAATTAAATTTTTAATGAAAAAAATAAACTCTGAATATGACTATATTATTGTTGGCGGCGGCTCCGCTGGGTGCGTGTTAGCAAATAGATTATCAAAAAATTCAAAAAATAGTGTTCTTCTTCTTGAGGCGGGTAGAGAAGATAAATCTATTACGTTGAAAATGCCTGCAGCTGTTTTATTAAATCTTAAAAGTACTAAACATAATTGGGCTTTTAAAGGTGAACCGGAACCCGAACTTGAAGGTCGGCAGCTGCAACATGATCGGGGTAAAACTCTTGGAGGATCTTCATCAATTAATGGAATGGTATTCATTAGAGGAAATTCACTTGACTATGAAGGTTGGAGACAAATGGGATGTGATGACTGGGGATACGCAGATGTCTTGCCTTATTTTAAGAAAATGGAGTCCTATAGTGGTGGTGGAGACGATTTTAGAGGGGAGTCAGGACCCCTAAAGGTTCACAGAAGCATTCCAAAAGATGAACTTTCTCTTGCTTTTATTAAAGCCGGAAAAGAAGCAGGATATAAAGAAACCAACGATATCAGTGGATATTGCCAAGAAGGTTTTGGTATTTTTGATAGAACTGTATTCAAAGGTGAACGTTGGAGTACAACACGCGCATATCTAGATCCAGTTCGTGATAGAGAAAACTTAACCATCGTTACAAAAGCGCTTGTTTGCAAATTGATTATTGAAAAAAATAAGATAATAGGAGTTTGTTTTAGAAATAACAAAGATAAAATATTTAATATTAAATCTAAAAAAGAAGTGATCCTTTGTGCTGGGGCAATTGGAACGCCACACATTCTAATGCTCTCAGGCATTGGTCCAAAAGATCATTTAAGATCAATGGGCATTAATCTTAAAGTTGATTTACCAGGTGTTGGACAAAATCTTCAAGATCATCCTGATTTTATGATTAAATATAAATGCTTAAAGCCAGTAACACTTTGGCCTAAAACCAAAAGATTAAATAGTATAGGTGCTGGAATTCAATGGCTTTTAACTAAAGAAGGTATGTGTGCATCAAATCATTTTGATGTTGTTGCATGCATTAGATCTGGACCAGGAATTGAGTATCCAGATTTACAGTTTTGTATATCTCCAATTGCTATGGATGATAATGCTTGGCAACCTTTAAAAGAACATGCATTTCAAGTTCATATTGGATTAATGCGTACACATAGCCGTGGCAATGTTGAATTACGTTCAAATGACCCTAATGATCCACCTCGTATTTTAGTAAATTATCTTAAAGATACACGTGATAGGGATTTAATGCGTAAAGGTATTCGTTTAGTTCGTGAATTACTTGACCAGCCTTCATTTTCTGAACTAAAGGGTGAGGAAATTTTCCCAGGAGACGATTGTAAATCTGATGCTGATCTTGATTCAAAATTGAATTCTCATACTACAAGCCAATGGCATCTTGCCTGCACTGCACGAATGGGTCTTAAAACTGATAAATTTGCAGTAGTTGATAATTCAGGCAAAGTTCATGGGGTTACTGGTTTACGGGTTGTTGACGCCTCTATTATGCCTTTTGCTCCAAACGGCAATACAAACGCACCTACAATAATGATTGCTGAAAAAATTAGTGATAAAATATTAGGGTCTAAACCATTAAAAAGATTAGATTTGGAAACTTGGCGAAGCTTAAATTATCAAACTTCTCAGCGATAAAGATTATTAATAAATAAATTTTTTGATCTACATGGCGGAGAGGGTGGGATTCGAACCCACGAACGAGTTTCCCCGTTGCTGGTTTTCAAGACCAGTGCTTTCAACCGCTCAGCCACCTCTCCTAGAATTGCTCAATTTATTGTAATAAATTTTTAAAACAATATTTAATTTAGAAATCCTACTTTACTGACTGTAAAGATTGTAATCGTAGATATTAAAACACATAGCAACATTCCCCAGGCAACATCGGAAATTACTATTGTCCAATTAAATGTATTAAATACAGCTTTAACTGTAAGGGCGTATGTTGCGTAAGTTGCTAACCCATACATTATTGCTGGAATAATCACACTTGATAGTGATGCATTTTTAAAGGGAGCTATTACAAAATATACAAGTCCAAAAACAAATATTAAATAAAAAATAATAGCAGAAGTAATATCAAAATTTATTTTTAAATTATCGGGCAAGTTTGTTTTGTATATTTTAATTACAAAAGACTGAATACCTATTGTGTCTATTATCAAGAAATAAAATAGGGTGGTCAAATAGAGTTTTATCATAGAGAATGAAAATAATGAATAAATCAGATTTGATCAATGCCTTATTTAGCTCTTTAGGAGCATTTTTATGCATCGGTTTGCTAGCTTATTTAAATTCTTTTTTTAAGGATGCACTTTGGTTAATCCCTCCATTTGGTGCTTCAATGGTGCTAGTAATGGCTGCACACACAAGTCCATTTGCTCAACCAAAAAATATTTTTTTTGGTCATATTGTATCTGCCTTATCGGGATTACTAGTATTATACATAATTGGTGATAATTATATTTCATTAGGCGTAGGCGTAGCTTTAGCTATTTTTTTAATGATGATAACAAATACGATTCATCCACCAGCAGGAGCTAACCCAATCATAGTTATACTTACTCAACAGGGTTTGGATTTTGTAGTAATGCCAGTCGCAATTGGAGTGATAATAATTATAGCTTTTGCAACTATATATAATAAAATTCTAAATAGAAATTATTTTTTGTGAAATTATTTCTTGTGCGCTTGTTCTATGATAGAGCAATATTGGTTTATAAACGCTGATCTCATAGGATGAGGCGGTAATTTTTCAAATTTAAATGACTCAATATTTTTTAATTGATTAGTAGATATTTTTGTTTTTGAAGCAATATGTTTTAAATCCAGTGCGATTTCTTTTCTTAATTTAGACAATTCTTTAATTTTGTTAACAACTTCATCTTCGATATTAGAGGGATTATCTGATCTTGTCTCATTTGGCATTATAAATTCGCCCGTAACACTTTGTACCATGTTAATCTCTGGTTATAAAAAAGTTTTAGATATTGATATTATTATGAACTATAAAGAGGAGAATGTAATACTAAATATTTCTTAGTTTATAGCCGTTTTGGCACAAAACTATATAGGATGAGGTCCTTCAAACTCAATATTTGCATTTTTTAATCTATCTATCAAAGAATGCCCTAGCGCAGTCGATGTGGTTAAGACACCACCGATATTTGTTCCTGGTAAATCTCTATCGCTTAAAGCTATACATAGAGCTGATTCACAAATTAATTTTGCAGTAGACTTATATCCTGGATCACCTTTTCCGAATATTCTTAGTTTAAACTTTTCATTTTTCATATTTTCACCAATAAAGATGCTCTCAAACCAACCATTCTCTCTTGTTTTTTTATTTGGTCCGTTACCTGGCTTGGTAAATAACTTTCTAAATAGTCCATTAATCGGGCTTATTAACATAAGTCCTAATACCACCAAACCGCCTGTTACTAATAATGCTGAGCTATACTTCTCTGTCATCATGTACTCCTGATACTTAAACTCATTGCCATAGCCAGCTTGATTTTTTTCATGTATCTCATTACTTCTTCTGACAACGCGTGTATTTGCTATTGCCATTACAAATGGTGCAGACCAGATTTTAAGATCTTTTATGTATTTTATTTTAAAACGATCTTTATTGTCAGCTAGATCTTGTGTTTTAATAAATTCCTTTGAATTTAAAAGAAAAGGATGGCCCATAGAATACTTACTTTTGTAATTTCTCATCGAAAAAGCGCTTTCAATTGTTCCGCCACTTACACCGCCTTTAGCACGATGGTAGCCATCTATTCTCTTAATTTCTTGATTAACGTTTCTTTGCAAATAAAAACAACCCATATCAGATGGTATTGAGTCATAACCACATGAAGGCACGATCTTAATTTTATTTTTCTCCGCTATATCGTGATACTTATCTATTAGATCACGAACCCATATATTTTCACCTGTGATGTCTAAGTAGTGAGTGTTCGCCTCAATACATTGCTTTACTAAATTATCACTATATTTGTTAAAAGGGCCGGCAAGGGATGCTATTACTTTCGTTTTTGATACAATTTCTAATAATTTTAGTAGATCTTGGCTATCAGCGACAAAGATATCCGGTTTACTCTTGCAATTATCGGAAATAACTCTGAGCTTTTCTTGATTCCGTCCAGCAATTGCCCATTTAATATTTGGATAGTTTTCATCGAGGTATTCTACCGCCAGCCTACCTGTAAAACCGGATGCTCCATACAATATCAAATCATATTCTCTGTTCATATATCTATTAAATTTTAATAATTATGTTAAATTTATATTATGTTAGATTGGATTATAGGAGGTCTTGTTACAATATCTTTTTTATATCTACTTTATTGGGCATTAACACTGATTTTTGCTTAATGTGATAGATTATTTTATTTTATTATTGCAGGATTTATCACTTTTATTTTATGCATTTTCAGCAATCATAATCATTTTGATTATTGGAGCATACGTATTTCAATATTTTAAAAAATATAACAAAAACAATAATTAATGATTATTAGTTAAAGTATTTTTAGAATTATTTAAGTGCTTGGTTTAAGTCTTCAATTAGATCTTCACTGTCTTCAATGCCAACCGATAGACGGACTAATTTTTTGGGCACTTGATTAAACGACTTGTCTCCTAAGTAAGCGTGTGTCATTAGTGCGGGCGACTCTATTAGAGATTCAACCCCCCCTAAGCTCTCAGCTATAGTAAATATCTTTAGTTTACGCATAAATTTCGATATATCGCTCATATTTCCATCAAAGATGAATGTAATCATGCCTCCATATCCAGTCATTTGTTTTTTAGCAATATCTTTTTGTTTATGATTAGGCAAACCCGGATATGTTACATTTAAAGTTTTTTTATGAGCTCTTAAAAAACGAGCAACTTTTATTCCATTTTCGTTATGTTTTTTCATTCTTAATGCCAATGTCTTAATTCCTCTTAATGTAAGGAAGCAATCAAATGGGCTTGGTACGGCCCCAGTGGAATTTTGAATTAACGAAAGTTTTTTTTCAAGCTTCTTGTTCTTCCCAATTATTAAAGCGCCGCCAATGACATCTGAATGCCCATTAATATATTTTGTAGTAGAGTGATTAACAATATCTATTCCATGTTCTAAAGGCCTTTGATTATAAGGAGTTGCAAATGTGTTATCACAAACTGTTAAAAGTTTATTTTTACGAGCAATACGTACAATTCTTTTTAAATCAGTTATTTTTAATAGTGGGTTTGTTGGCGTTTCAATCCATATCATTTTAGTGTTACTTTTAATTTCCTTAGTAAAATTTGTATTAAGATCAAGAAAAGTAAATTCTATGCCGGATGACTTAGCTTTAATTTCATTAAATAGCCTAAAAGTGCCTCCATAGAGATCATCAAAAGCAATGACATGATCACCTGGTTTCAGTAGATCTAAAACTGCTGTTTGAGCCGCTACACCTGATGCAAAAGCAAATGCTCTAAAGCCAGATTCAATCTCAGCTAGTGACTTTTCTAAAACTTCACGTGTAGGATTTTGACTTCTTGAATACTCATAACCTTGATGCAATCCCGGCTTATTATGAGCATATGTTGAAGTCGCATAAATAGGTGTCATGACTGCTCCAGTTAAAGGATCCGGTTTTACACCAGCATGTACTGAAAGAGTATCAAATTGATTGATTTTCTTTATATCAGATTTTTTTCTTTTAACCATTCTTCATTATAAGCAGTATTTAAATATTTTTCACCATTATCACATACAAATGTTACAACATTTTTTTCAACTTCTTGATCTTTACAATATTTAATCGCAGCAGATATTAATGTTCCGCTAGAAGATCCACCCAATATACCTTCTTTAAGTGCTAATTCCCTAATCATACTAAAAGCCTCTTCATTTGTAACTTCATAGGCTTTTTTAATGTATTTTAAGTCCAGTGTGTCAGGAATAAAATCTTCGCCAATACCCTCAACTAGCCATGAATAATCAGCTTTTTTGAGAGGCTTGTTTTCTACAGCATCTTTAACAATTGACCCTTTTGGATCAGCAAGCACCATTTCAGTCTGAGGATTGTGTGCGGCAAAAAATTTTCCAAGACCAGAAATTGTTCCTCCTGTTCCTACACCACAAACAACCGCATCTACATCATTATTCATCTGACTTAATATTTCAGGACCAGTTGAATACTCATGGGCCAACGGATTTGACTTATTTGTAAACTGATTTGCCATAAATGAATTCGGGGTTTCTTCAGCTATTTTTTTTGCTACATTTACATAGTGCTCAGGACTTTCTGGTCCTACGTCACTTCTAGCTAAAACAACTTCAGCACCAAGTGATTTTAAATGTAATATTTTATTGTGGTTCATTTTATCCAGTATAACCACTTTTGATTTATACCCTTTAAGAAGTGCGATCAAAGCTAATCCAAGTCCGGTATTGCCAGCTGTTGCCTCGATTACTGTAGAACCTTTAAACAATTTTCCCTGACTTTCAGCATCCTCGATGATCTTCAATGCCACTCTATCTTTTATTGAAGAACCTGGATTAAGATTTTCCATTTTAAGAAAAAGATTGCATTTACCAGTATCTAAATTTTTAGCTTGAACAATTGGTGTATTACCAATTAAATCAATCAATGAACTTATTTTTTTCATCAGAATAATATGCTTAGGTTTAAAATAATTAATTTTTTTAAAATAATTGCAATATTTACTATATTTAATTCTTCATCATTGCAAGCAGATGAACAAGGTACTTTGAATGAATGGCTCATAAATGTAAAAAATTTAGCTCTAGATGAGGGGATTTCTCTGGAAACTGTGAATAATAGTTTAATTGATATTGAATTAAATAACCGAGTATTAGAATTAGATAGATCACAACCTGAATTTACTCTTACTTTGGATGAATATTTAAGCAATACAACCCCAAGAAGTAGACTCATTAAAGGGAAAAAACTATATAAAGAAAATTATGAACTGCTTAAAAACATTTCTTCTAAATATGGAGTTCAATCACGGTTTCTTTTAGCATTATGGGGTATCGAGACAAGCTTTGGTCAATTTACTGGTTCATTTAACGTCATAAGGTCATTAACAACGTTATCATATGATATGAGACGGAGGGTTTTTTTTACAAGAGAGTTAATTAACGCATTAAAGATAATTGATGAGGGTCATACAAATTCTCACGATATGATGGGTTCATGGGCTGGTGCAATGGGTCAAAATCAATTTATGCCATCAAGTTTTTTAAACTTTGCAGTTGATTATAATAATGATGGTAAGAAAGACATATGGAATACTCTGCCAGATGTTTTTGCATCATCAGCAAATTATCTCAATTTATCTGGATGGGATAGGGAACTAACTTGGGGTAGAGAAGTTATTGTTACAAGAGAAATAAATGAGGAATTAATTTCTAGATCGGCTAGAAAAATCGATGTTTCTAAATCGTTACGAGAGTGGAGTGAGCTTGGTATTTTGAAGGCAGATATGAGCAGCCTACCAGATAAAGATCTTCAAGCATACCTAATTTATCCTGAAGGTGACGATGGAAGAAAATACTTAGTATATGAAAATTTCAAAGTAATTATGCAATGGAACAGATCTTTATTTTTTGGCATATCAGTTGGTACATTAGCTGATATGATTGAGTACTATTAATGAAATATCTTGTTATAACACTAACATTAATATTTACTTCTTGTTCAACTATGTCCTTAATTCCAGCAATAGTTGAAAATCAAAATGTTACGGAAATAAAAAAAATTATTGAACAACCTTATCAGGTTAATGGAAAATGGTTTTACCCACAAGACTACAACGAACTTATTGAGATCGGATTTGCTAAACTTGAAACAACATTAAACAATGGTGATTTAACTAAGACTCAAGAATATTTTCATCATGATGTATTGACTGGATCACATAGAAGCCTACCTTTACCGTCAATTATAAATGTTACAAATTTAGAGAATGGGCTCTCAGCTATTGTGAGAATTAATCACCGTGAAGCATATTCTCATATTAATATTGTAAATTTATCATCAAGTGTTTTTAAAAAAATTAAGATGAAAGAGGACGCAGCTTTTGTAAAAATTGAATTATTAAATGCAAATGAAACTTTTGTTTTATCCAAGGTTCATACTTTTGAAGAAGAAAAAAAGGTTAACGATGCCCCTGTATCAGATGTTCTTATTATAAAAAAAGAAGATATTGTTGAGGTTAATAAGGTTAAAGAATCTGGTAAATTAAATAAAACCTATAAGGAAATCTATATAAATATAGCTACTTTTTCATTTATGGATAGCGCGAGGTCTGTTGAAAAAACTCTATCAAAGTTTAATGCAGATACTGTCAAAATAGAAAATTCACAGGGTAAGGATGAGTATAGAGTATTGATTGGGCCATATAAAGATGCCGAGAGCCTCTTAAAGGACCTAAATAAGGACACATTTAAGAAATATGAAGATTTATCAATATTTATAATATAAATAATAATTATGTTTTTTTTAAAAGTAATCCTTACATTTCTCATTGTATCATTATCATCAATTGCTTACGCTTCATATATAGATACTGATGCAGAAACTGCTGTAGTGATTGATGCCGCTACAGGAAAAGTATTATTTGCTAAAGAAATGAATAAAAAAACTTATCCGGCTTCAATGACTAAAATAATGACAACCCTGATTGTTTTTGAAAAGTTATCAAACGGCACTCTGTCACTAGATGATAAGTTTCTTGTTTCGGAACGCGCTTGGAAAGAAAGGGAAGGTTCATCAATGTTTGTGGAAGTGGATAAAGAGATAAGGGTCGAAGATTTATTGAGAGGCATCATTGTTCAATCCGGTAACGATGCATGTATAGTGATTGCTGAAAATATTGCTGGTACAGAGGAGTCTTTCGCATTTATGATGACAGATAAAGCAAAAGAAATTGGCATGCTTAATACAAATTTTACGAATTCTACCGGAATGCACAGTGACGATAATTATTCTACTGTTTACGACATTGCTATCCTTTCTCAATATTTAATAAATAATTATCCTGAATATTATCATTTATTTGCTGAAACAGAATTTACTTGGTCAGATATAAAACAAAATAATAGGAATCCTTTGTTATATAAGAATATGGGAGTTGATGGCTTGAAAACAGGTCACTTATCAACATCAGGATATGGTTTAGCTGCATCTGCATTCAATGGTGAGAGAAGAGTAATTTCAGTGACAAATGGATTTGAGTCTAAGACTAAAAGATCTCAAGGTTCTTCCAGGCTTATTACTTGGTCATTTAGAGAGTTTACAAACATAAAGCTTTTTTCAAAAGATGAAGCTGTTGGAGATGTTAAAGTTCCTGGTTCAAATGAAAGTTTATCTTCCTTGAGTGTAAAAGATGATGTGATTATAACTGTACCGAAAGCAAAAAAATCTAGTATGGAATATTATATTGTCATTAATGAAAATATAAAATTTCCAATAATTAAAGGCCAACAAATTGGGCAACTAAAAGTAACCGTTCCAAATGAAGAAGAAGAAACTTACAATCTTTATGCAACGAACGATATTAAGAGATCAAATATTTTTATTAGATTTTTCAATTACATTTATAATTTAATCTTAGGACTTTTTATATAACCTGTGATTCACTCACGCTTTATAACATTTGAAGGCGGAGAAGGTTCAGGAAAATCTACTCAGATAAAACTTTTATCAAAAAAATTATCAGATTACGGAAATGTTGTTGTTACAAGAGAACCAGGCGGAACACAAGAATCTGAAAAAATAAGAAAGTTACTTGTAAGAGGACACAAAGATAGGTGGGATCCAATTGTTGAAACACTTTTATTGTTTGCCGCGAGAAAAGAACATGTATCGAATATAATAATACCAAGTTTAAAAAAAGGTAATTGGGTCCTTTGTGATCGATTTAACGACTCAACAACAGTTTATCAAGGATTGGGAAAAAATGTAAACCTTCAATTGATTAATTATCTTGAAAAAGCAACGACTCAAAATTTAAAACCATTTCGAACTTTTTACTAATAATTCATCAATTGACTGATCTAAAGCCTTCTCTTTATTACCTTTATTGATTATTTTTGGAACTATTGAGCCAAGTTTCTTTTCAATCATAGTAAGCGATCTTTGACATAAATTTCCAAGATCATTCACCAAATCGCTATTAATTCTATTAATAAGGGTATTCTTTGAAAAGTCACCGTCATTTCCAAAAGGTACTTCTCTTAATAGAAAATATCTAAATTGATCTAGTCCATATTTATTTATTATTTCAATGGGGTCAATTACATTACCTAGTGACTTTGAAATTTTTTTTCCTTCGTTTGTCCACCATCCGTGTGCAAATATTTTTGTTGGCAAATCTAAATCTGCTGCCAACAAAAATGCAGGCCAATATACTGCGTGATGCCTTAAGATATCTTTACCTACTATATGAACAACGTTACCCCAAAATTCTCTCAAATTATTTTCAGAGTCACTTAAGTAATCTACTCCATTTGTATAACAAGTTAATGCATCTAACCATACGTACATGATATGAGCACTATTGTTTGGTGTTTTTATTCCCCAATTAAAAGATGTCCTTGATACCGATAAATCATTTAATCCAGACTCTACAAATTTAATAACTTCATTTCTTTTTGATTTTGGACTTATGAAATTAGGGTTATTTTTATATAAGTTAAGCAATTTATCCGACCATTCAGACAGCTTAAAAAAATACGACTCTTCTGTTATCCATTCAACCGGACCACCAGTCAGTGTTTTAAAAGATCCGTCATCTTGCTTTAGTAAATCTTTTTCATTATAGAAGGTTTCATCATTTATTGAATACCATCCAGTGTATTCTCCTAAGTAAATTTGGTTTCTTTCATATAGTCTTTTCCATAAATACGAAGCCCCACTAATGTGTCTTTGCTCTGTCGTTCTTATAAAATCATCATTTGATAAATTTAAAGACTTTGTAAGATCTCTAAAAATTTGAGAGTTTTTATTGCACAACTGCAATGGTTCTATTCCATTAGCTTCAGCAGCTTTCTGAATTTTTAGACCATGTTCATCTGTTCCTGTTTGAAACCTTACATCATACCCATTAAGCCCCATATACCTAGCAATGAAGTCTGTCGCTACTGAAGTATATGCATGACCGATGTGGGGCCTGTCATTCACATAGTAAATAGGCGTTGTAATATAAAATTTATTAGAC
>CACFYZ010000011.1 GCA_902570675.1 uncultured Pelagibacteraceae bacterium | reverse complement strand
AGAGACGGATTTATATGGATGAACGGTGATTTCATTCACTGGAATGATGCTAAGTGTCACGTCATCACACAAGGTCTTCATTACGCTAGCGCAGTATTTGAAGGTGAAAGAGCCTACAATGGAAAAATATTTAAATCTAAAGAGCATACCCAACGACTTTATAAGTCTGCAGAAATTGTCGGAATTAAAATACCTTACAGTCAAGATGAAATAAATAAAGCCAAAGATGAATTAATCAAAAAAATGGGTTTTAAAGACTGTTATGTCCGTCCAATAGCATGGAGAGGAAGTCAGCAAATGGGAATATCTACTGCAAAGTCAGATATCAACGTTGCTATTGCTGTCTGGGATGATTGGGCTTCTTATTTTAAAATTGAAGATCGTAAAGCTGGTCTTAAATTAGTTACTTCACCTTGGAAACGACCATCTCCCGATACAGCACCCTGTGAAGCTAAAGCCTCAGGGCCATATGTTATTTGCACAATGTCAAAAGAATTTGCTGAAGATAAGGGTTACAATGATGCACTAATGCTTGACTATAGAGGATTTGTTGCAGAGGGGACAGGTGCTAATATATTTTTTATAAAAGATAAGGTAATTCATACTCCGATTCCTGATTGTTTTCTCAATGGAATTACAAGACAAACCGTAATTGAAATGGTTACAGACCAAGGTTTTCAAGTTGAGGAAAAACACCTTAAGCCAGAAGAGATGAAAAATTATGAAGAAGCATTTTTAACTGGTACGGCTGCTGAGATAACACCAATACAATTGATTGATGAGACAAAATTTAGTACTGGCGAAGACACAAAAACGTTTCAATTTATGCAAGATTTCCATCAATTAGTAAGATCTTGATTGAATACTGCATTATAATACTTATAAGCACTGATTAAAGACATCGCTACTGCAATCCATAATAAACCAATCCCCAGTGGATAAGAAATTTCTAGAGAACTAAACGAAGTTGATATTAATATAATAAATAAACTAAGTATTTGAGTAGCTGTTTTATATTTTCCTAATTTAGAAACTTCTAATATTTTTGCATTTGAACGTACAGCATATTCTCTTAGACCTGAAATAAAAATTTCTCGTAATATAATCAGTGTACCAGCAATAACTGAGTAACCCTCAATATCCCGTGTATATATAAAAATTATGATCATTACTGTCACAAATAATTTATCTGCAATTGGATCCAGCATTTTTCCAAGGTGAGATGATGTATTCAATTTACGTGCAATATAGCCATCAAAAAAATCAGTTGCTGAAATTAAAAAAAATAAAAAAATAGACCAGAGAGCATTGAATTGACTATCAACTATGATGAAAAAAGCCAGCAGGGGCAGTAATATAATTCTAGAAATAGTTAAGAAATTTGGAACTTTACTCATTAATCATTAAAGTAATCATATATTTTTTCAGATAGCAATTTGCTTATTCCTTTTACCTTCAAAATATCTTGAGCAGAGGCATTTTTAATATTTTTGACTGAACCGAAATGGTTGAGAAGAAGTTTTCGTCTACTTTTTCCAAGTCCTTCAATCGGTTCAAGCTCAGACGTATGCATTTCTTTTTTTCTTTTTGCTTTATGAGCACCAATAGCATAGCGATGCGACTCATCTCTGAGTCTTTGTATAAAGAAAAATGATGGGCTATTCTTATCTATAGAATTTTTTTTATCCTTATAAATAATTCGATCTAAAGATTCTTTTCTGCCTTCGCCTTTGAATATTGATAAAAGCTCAATATTTTTTAATCCTCTTTCCAATAAGATTGTTTTTGCTAAATCATAATGACCTTTTCCGCCATCAATAATAACTAGATCAGGAAGCTTTTGGTATTTTTTTGAATTTTTGATAGCTTCTTTAGAAAACCTTCTTTCAAGAACGTGTCTCATCATTCCGTAATCATCGCCAAGTTTAACTTTTGAAGAATCTATATTAAATTTTCTATAAGACTTTTTGTCAAAACCTTCTTCAGAGCAAACAATCATTGCACCGACTGCATTTTTACCTGATAAATGACTATTATCATATGCTTCTATTCTTTCAATTTTTTTGCTCGTATTAAGTACTTGTGATAGTTGACTTAGATTCTCTTTATCAGAGTGAGACCGGGCAATATGATTTTTAAGTGATAGTTCCGAGTTTCTACTTGCGTAGTTTACAATATCCAATTTTTTACCTTTTTTAGGCACAAGGAATGTTGTCTTATAATTATAGATTGAAGTAAGAGATTTTTCTATAAGAGATGCATTAGATATAGGTGTATTTATCAATACGTTCTTTGGAGGGGAATATCTAGTATAGAAATCCACTATAAAACGTTCTAAAATTTCAAATGTTTCAACTTCATCGCTATGTTTTGGAAAATAAGATCTATTTCCCCAATTTTGTCCTGACCTGTAAATAAATACTTGAATGCAAGATTTGTTTGATTTTCTAGAAATTGAAATAACATCAGTATTTTTAATATCATAAAGATTAATGTTTTGTTGGCTTTGAATTTGAGTCAATGCAACAATTTTATCCCTATAACTTGCTGCCTTTTCATAATTGAGACTATTACTTTCTTCTTCCATTTTGGTAGATAATTCTTCTTGTAGATTGCTATGATGACCTGAAAGAAAGTGCTCAGCATTTTTAACGCTTTGTAAATACTCTTTTTTACTTAATGTATAATCAACACATGGACCACTGCATCGCTCAATTTGGTAAAGAAGGCACGGTTTAGATCTATTTTGAAAAATAGTATCATCGCAAGACCTTAATAGAAAAACTTTCTGTAATATTTTAAGCGTGTAATTCAGAGAATTGATTGTTGCGAATGGACCAAAGTATTTTCCTTTATATTTTTGTTTCCCTCTATGTTTAGATATTTGTGGAAATTCTTGCTCGTGATTTATAAATATATAGGGAAATGATTTATCATCTCGCAAAAGAATATTGAATGGTGGTTTAAGTTTTTTTATTAAATTTGCTTCAAGTAATAATGCTTCCTTTTCTGTTTCAGTTATTATTACCTCTATATTTGATATTCTACTTACCATTCTCCTAATTCGATTTGAGAGATTATTAGTATTTAGATAGCTTTTAAGTCTGTTTTGAAGATTTTTGGCTTTACCAACATACATAATCTCTTTCTTTTCATTGAGCATCTTGTAAATGCCTGATGACGAAGGAGAATGGTTTACTATTTTTTTAATATTCTCAATATTGTTCATTATTCTGAACGTGAGCGTTCAACTTCAATACCTGCGCTTTCAGCTTCTTGAATAGCGTCAAGTTTTTCAAGCCTTATTTTCATTGTCTGAATTCTTTTATTTTTAAAACATTCTTGAAATATTTTTTCGGCAAGTTTTTCAAGCAAAATCGTGTGACCAGATTTAATAATTTTTTTTATTTTTTTTGAAATTTGATTGTAACAAACCACACTGTACAATTTATCATCATTTATTTTTTTTGGATTTTTAACTTTAGCAATTATGTTTATTCGAAGCGGCTGACTCTTTTTTTTCTCATGCTTATATACTCCAATGTTTGCTTCAATCATAAAGTCATTTAAGAAGATTAAATCGTATCCAGAGTTTGGGTTGATAAGGTCTGTATCTGACCTTAATTCACTTAACTTAAGAATGTTTCTAGCTATCATGATAAATGCTCTCCACCATCTACCGCTATAAATTGACCTGTAATTGATTTAGATTCAAGAAGAAATTTTACCGTTTTAGCTATTTCTTCAGGCGGAGAACCTATTTTAAGTAATGTTTTTTTTAACGATTTATCAAAGTGTTTTTTTGATTGATGAATATTTTTGAGAGTTGGCCCTGGGCCAATGGCGTTCACTCTAATATTTGGCGCAAATGATTTGGCCATAATTATAGTGGCTGATAGTAAAGCAGATTTTGAAATAGAGTACGAGAAGAATGATGTATCAGGATTAATTACATTTTGATCTAGTATATTTATAATATGTCCAGAACTCTTTTTTGGAAGTTGTTTTTTGAACTCTTTAGATAGTAATAAAGGCGCATATAAATTTATATTCATATGATCATACCAAAGTTTATCATTTAAGTTTTCTATATCATCATTAAGGAATAAGGAGGCATTGTTTATAATTGCATGTATTGGCCCAAAGAGTTTTTTACTTTTTTTTATTATTTTTTTTACATCGGATACTCTAGACAAATCAGCTTTTATTATTTTGCAACTGCTTCCAGAATGATTAATGATGTTTCTTAACTCTTTGGCTGACTTATCTGACTTATTGTAATGGATTATAAAATTATAATTTAGTTCTTTGAGATACAGAGCAATTGACCTTCCAATTCTCTGTGAACCACCTGTAATTAGTATTGTTTTTTTCATCATGTGAAAGAATATCCAAGATATAAAAAATAACTTAATAGAAAAAATAAAGAATGTATTTTTTTCATTTGAACTTTTAGTACTGCCATAAGCGCTATCATTAAAGTTACCAATATTAAAATATTTATGTGAAATATATCTATATTTTTTAATGAATATTCAAGCCCCCTCATTTGCACAATTATAATCCCTGGTAGGAATACAAATAAGACATTCATAATATTACTTCCAATAACGTTTCCTATACCAATAGAGCCCTTTTTTTTTAGGTACGATATGATAACCGTAATTAATTCTGGTAAAGATGTGCCGACAGCTAGTACAAAAACACCTATTAATACTTCATTCATCCCCAATGCTTGAAAAATATTCAGGGAACTGTCTAGGAATATTTTTCCACCCATAAAGATTCCAATAAATGTGATTACTAAAATTAAATAAGTATTACTTTTAAAAGTTTTATGATCTTCCTCTTGATCTGAAGACTTATAATTTCTAAGAAAATTTATATAGAATAACATTAAAATCAAAAAACCGATTGTGTGAAAAAGGGTTATTGCTTGCCCGATATAAAATAGAACTGAAAAATAGAGCGATATAGTAATTAAGTAGACTATATCTTTGGTACCTATTTTATCTAAATTAATGTTGAAAAATAAAGCTGAGGTCCCAAGGATTAGCAAAATATTAGCAACATTAGATCCTATAATATTACCGGTTATCGCATCAGTGGCTGGAATAGCCTTTGTTGCAGCAAATAGAGTTATAACTATCTCTGGTGCCGATGTACCAAAAGCTACAATCGTTAAACCTATTAATACAGGTGATAATTTGTACTTTTTAGCAATTGTATCAGCTGATACGATCATTTTTTCTGCACTGTATAAAAGAAGCGTTAGTCCTATTAACAATATGCAAAAATCGACGATCATTAAGTAAAGTACTTTCTTTTTTTTCTTTTATTTTTTTTATAAACTATATTGCTGTTGGATGGTAACTCTAATTCATTATTCTCTAGTCTTTTAATCTCATCTCTTAACTTTGCGGCTTCTTCAAAATTAAGATCATCAGCGAAATCCATCATATTTTTCTTTAATTCATCAATATGCTTTTTTAGATTATTTCCAACTAGATGTTTTTCTGTACTCTTTAAGTCTACATTAACTCGATCATTCTCATATATACTCTCAAGGATATCACTAATATCTCTTTTTATTGTCTCAGGTGTGATGTTATTTTCTTTATTATATTGTTTCTGAATATCTCTTCGTCTATCAGTTTCACTTATTGCTTTTTTTATGCTTTCAGTTTCTTTATCAGCATACAATATGACTCTTCCATCCACATTTCTTGCAGCTCTTCCGATTGTTTGTACTAATGATCTCTCTGATCTTAAGAAACCTTCTTTATCAGCATCTAATATAGCTACCAAAGCACATTCAGGTATATCCAAACCTTCCCTGAGTAGATTTATGCCTACTAAGACGTCAAAAAGACCTTTTCTGAGGTCACGAATAATTTCAATCCTTTCGAGCGTATCTATGTCTGAATGCATATATTTTACTTTTATGCCGTTTTCATGCATATACTCTGACAAGTCTTCAGCCATGCGCTTAGTTAGTGTTGTAACCAATACTCTATACTTTAGGTCAATAATTTTTTTACATTCTGAAATCAAATCCTCAACTTGAGTCTTTGCAGGCCTTATTTCAATTTCTGGATCAATCAGTCCAGTTGGCCTTATTATTTGTTCAGTAAAAACACCCTGGGTTTTTTGCATTTCCCATGGTCCAGGTGTAGCAGAAATGAATAAACTCTGAGGTCGCATCATTTCCCATTCCTCAAACTTTAACGGCCTGTTATCTAGGCATGATGGAAGTCTAAAGCCATATTCTGATAATGTAGTTTTTCTACTTCGGTCACCCTTATACATGCCTTCCAATTGGGGAACAGTTACATGACTTTCATCTACAAAAAGAAGAGCGTTATCAGGTAAATATTCAAAAAGTGTCGGAGGTGGTTCACCAGTTTTTCTTCCAGATAAGTATCTCGAGTAATTTTCAATACCAGGACAACTACCTGTTGCCTCAATCATTTCTAAATCAAATCGGGTTCTTTCCTCAATTCGTTGTGCTTCAATTAATTTATTCTCTTTTTTAAACTCTGGAATCCTAATTTCTAAATCTTTACGTATTTGTTTTATGGCAGTTTCAAGTGTTGGCCTTGGGGTAACGTAGTGACTATTTGCATAAATTTTTATAGTTTCTAATTCAGCTGTTTTTTTTCCAGTCAGTGGATCAAATTCACTTATTGATTCAAGATCATCTCCAAACAATGATAACTTCCATGCACGGTCCTCATAATGAGAGGGGAATACTTCAATTAAGTCCCCACGTACTCGAAATGTCCCTCTATGAAAATCTGTATCATTCCGATTATATTGGAGTGTAATTAGTTTTTGTACAATTTCATTTCTTCCAATCTTTTGATTTTTTTCTAATCGAATTGTCATTGATCTGTAAGTTTCAACAGAACCAATTCCGTATATACACGAAACACTAGCAACTATTACTACATCTTTTCTCTCAAGTAATGACTGTGTTGCTGAGTGCCTCATTCGATCAATTTGTTCATTAATCGATGCTTCTTTTTCTATATAGGTATTTGATCTTGGCACGTATGCTTCAGGAATATAATAGTCATAATAAGATACAAAATATTCCACTGCATTTTCAGGAAAGAATGACTTCATCTCACCATATAGTTGCGCAGCTAAAGTTTTATTTGGAGCTAGTATTAAAGTTGGCCTTTGAAGTTTTTCAATAATTTTAGCCATTGTGAAAGTTTTGCCTGAACCAGTGACACCCAGCAAAACTTGTTCCATTTCTTTACCTTGAATGCTTTTAACAATTTCATCAATTGCCTGAGGTTGGTCTCCTGCAGGTTTATACTCAGAGGTAACTTTTAGGATTTCAGAATTAGGCATTAATTAATCAATTAGTTAGAATATCAATTGTGTGTTATTCTAATTTAATATAATAGCTGATTAAGCAAATAACAAATTTTGAAGGATAAACTTGTGGTAGAACTGTCGGATAGTATTAAAAGGATAAAGCCTTCAGCTACAATAGCAGTTACTCAAAAAGCCCGAGAACTAAAGGCTGCAGGAAAAGATATTATTGGTCTTGGGGCAGGAGAACCTGACTTTGATACTCCTGAAAATATAAAAAAAGCAGCAATTCAAGCTATTAATAATGGAGATACTAAATATACGGCTGTTGATGGAACACCAGAATTAAAGAATGCAATCAAAGAAAAATTTAAAAGGGAGAACAACATAGATTACGAGCTTAACGAAATATCTGTAGGTACAGGAGGTAAGCAAATTATATTTAATGCATTTGCTGTTTCATTGAATGTATCGGATGAAGTAATTATTCCTGCCCCTTATTGGGTAACTTATCCTGATGTAGTAAATTATTTTCACGGAACACCTATTTTTGTTCAATGTGGTGAAGAGTCAGGATTTAAAATCACACCTCAACAACTAGAAAATACGATCAATCAATCAACCAAATGGTTTATTCTTAATTCACCATCAAACCCTACTGGTTCATGCTATACAAAAAACGAACTTTTAGAACTTGCTCATGTTTTAAAAAAACATCCGCACGTCAACATAATGACTGACGATTTATATGAGCATCTAATATATGATGATAATGAATTTCATACTTTTGCAAGCATTGCTCCGGAGCTTAAAGATAGAATATTAACACTGAACGGAGTAAGTAAGGCATATGCGATGACAGGTTGGAGAATTGGATATGCGGGCGGTAATGCCGATTTAATTAAAGCAATGGGGAAACTTCAGTCTCAGTCAACAAGTAACCCAACATCTATAAGTCAAGCCGCCGCAGTTGAAGCCTTAAATGGAGATAATTCTTTTATTACTGAAAGAGCCAATGTGTTTAGAGGTCGGCGTGATTTCCTGATCAAGGAACTTAATAGTATGAATGGAATTACCTGTAGAGTACCCGAAGGAGCGTTTTATGTTTTTCCTTCGTGTAAAGAGTTAATTGGTAAAGTTGATCAGTCAAATAATAAAATTTCTAATGATGAGGAATTTACTTCATCATTATTAGAAAATGCAGGTGTCGCTGTTGTTCAAGGGTCTGCTTTTGGTTTAGAAGGATACTTTAGAATTTCTTATGCAACTTCGGATGAAAACTTAGAAAATGCATGCGTTCGCATGAGAGAGTTTTTAAATACACTAAGATAATTCAGCTAGGTATTTTTCTGCTTCAAGCGCTGCCATACAACCCATTCCAGCTGCTGTAACTGCCTGACGATAGATTTTGTCCTTTACATCTCCTGCTGCGTAAACCCCTTCAACATTTGTAAGTGTTGAGTCAGGTTTTGTCATTATGTATCCTTCCTCATCCATTTCGACCTGATCCCTGAAAATTTGAGTAGCTGGATCATGGCCAATAGCAATAAATACACCGTCCAGTTCTATATTACTAGTTTCGCTAGTTTTAGTATTTTTAATGTTTATACTTTTTACATTCAAAGGATCTTCATCTCCAATTATTTCTTTTAATTCACTATCCCATACACATTCAACTTTTTCGTTTTTAAATAATCTATCTTGAAGAATTTTTTCTGCTCGAAGTTTATTACGCCTATGAACAAGATAAACCTTAGATGCAAAATTTGTTAAATACAAAGCTTCCTCAACTGCTGAATTACCACCACCAATGACTGCTACCTTTTTTTCCTTAAAGAAAAAGCCATCACAAGTCGCACATGCTGAAACACCGAAACCTTGAAACTTTTTTTCAGAATCTAATCCAAGCCATCTTGCTTGAGCTCCAGTAGAAATAATAACAGAGTCAGCAGTATATTCTGTACCTGACTCACTAATAGCTTTAAAAGGCTTGGTTTTGAAATCTACACTCTTAATAATGTCATTTATGATATTTGTTCCAACATTTTTTGCCTGCTCTTGCATTTGTTCCATTAACCATGGACCTTGTATTACATCTCCATATCCAGGATAATTTTCCACGTCGGTAGTTATGGTTAATTGTCCACCAGGCTGCAAGCCTTGAACTAAAGTTGGCTCGAGCATTGCCCGCGCAGCATATATTGCTGCGGTGTATCCTGCTGGACCTGAACCTATTATTAGAACTTTTGAATGCATTTAACTTTTATAATCTATATATTATCACTTAGTAATTAAAGAACTTTTGTATTCAATATAGATAGTTATTAAATGTCTAATTTCAAGAATTTGAGAGCATGGTGCATAACAGATGGATCCTTAGGCATGATTAGTCAGGTTAGAGGGCTTGCAGAAGCCCTTAAAGTAAATTATGAACAAAAAATTGTAGATTTAAAATTTCCATGGAATAAATTGCCCGTGGGTATATTACCTCCATCTAAAATTATATTTAATCATTATGAGCAAATAAGTTTAGAAATGAACGCTCCTCCAGAAGTTATTATATCATGTGGCAAAAGATCAATTTATGCATCTTTATATCTCAAAAAATCATTAAAAAATAAAGTTTTATCAATTCATATACAAGATCCAAAAATAAACCCAAATAACTTTGATTTGGTCGTTGCACCAGCACATGATAATCTAAGTGCTAATAATGTTCTTAAAACTGATTTAGCAATTAATCATATAAATTCGAATTTACTTAATAAAGAAGCTGAACTTTATGCTGATCAATTTTCAGAAATACAAAAACCTATTTGTGCAATTTTTTTAGGAGGACAAAATAGAAACTATCGCTTCGATGTTTCAGTTCTTAAGAAATTAGGCGATCAGGTTGATAAAGTTTTAGAGAATAATGACATTCAGTTATTTATGCTATTTTCAAGGAGGACCAACCGATTCATCATTGAATACCTAAATGATCGTTTTTCAGAAAAGAATATTATATGGAATGGTGAGGGCAATCCCTATCTAGCCTTATTGCAATATTCGAAATATCTTATCTGTACATCTGACTCCGTTTCAATAATTTCAGAGTCAATATCTGCAAATAAACCAGTATATATTTTCAAACTACCAAGTTTAAAAAAAAATAACAGAATTGAAAAATTTATTACAACGATCTTACGCAAAAATTACGCAAGACTCTTAGGAGAAAAATTAGAAGACTTTTCAAATTCATATGAAAATGAAACCTTCAAAGTAGCCAGAATGATTGAAGAAAGGTATAATAATTTAGCATGACATTAATAAATGCTTTGAAAAATAATTTATCACATTCTGATATTCCTTTTAATCATTGGACTATTAAAAATCCCTTATCAGAAAAAGCCATCGATGAAATTTATTCAATTAATTTCACTGAGGGCAAGGTTATATTCGATGGTACAAGAGCAGGAGATAAAACTGGAGAAAATTTACTCAGTAAATTGAGAATATTTATTAATAAAGATAATGTTAATAAGCATCCAGAGTTATTTGAGCTAGTCAAACAAATGCAATCAACGGAATGTACTACATTTATTTCTAATCTAATTAATAGAGATCTTAAAAATTCTTATGTTAGATTAGAAGTTATTGCTGATCGTGATGGATTTTGGCTTGAACCACACTGTGATATCAAGGAAAAGTTAATGTCATCAATTCTATTTGTAAACCGATATGGAGAAAATGAAAACTTAGGAACTGATTTTTATACTCCTGACTTAAAAGTTGCTAAAACACTACCTTACAAAAATAACACAGGATATATATTCACGTCGGAAGAAAATTCCTGGCATGGGCTTGAAAAGAAAAAAATTAAAAAAGAAAGACGCTGTCTACAGTTAAATTACGTAACTTTTGAAACGGAGTGGCCAGTAGATTGATGGGAAAAAAAGAAATAGATAGCATAGATCTAAAAATTCTTCGAATACTTCAAAATGAGGGAAGAATTTCAAATCTAGACTTATCAAAGAAAATTGAAATGTCGCCGCCTCCTACATTAAGAAGAGTAAGGGACTTGGAAGATAATGGGTATATTGACGGTTTTCGTGCAAATCTAGATCCATCAAAGCTTGGATATGATTTAGTAGCATGGATATTTGTAAGTCTGAAGAATCAAAATGAGGAAAGCCTGGGGTCTTTTGAAAAATTGGTTTGGGGTTGGGAACCAATTAGAGAATGTTTTATGTTAAATGGTGAAATAGATTTTATATTAAAATGTGTAGTGAAAAATATGAATGAATTTAATAATTTTTTAACAACACATGTTACACCAAATGAAAATATTTTGAGTGTTAAAACAGCCTTTGTAATTAAAAATACAAAAAAACTAGGTACTGTTCCTTTAGATTAGTGAAATTCAGTAATAGGATTAACCTCTAATTCATTATTTCTTAATTCTTTTATGGAGTTAATAGCGGCTCTTGCACCAGATACTGTAAGAAAGTATGGCAAACTTTTCATAAGAGCAGTTCTTCTTATTCCAAAGGAGTCATTAATTGATTTTCTGCCTTCTGTTGTATTAATCAGAATGTCAACTTTATCGTTCATTAATTCCTCAACAACATGTGGTGATCCTTGAGAAACTTTATTTATTTTCTTAACTTTAATACCGCCTTCTGTTAAATAGTCGGCGGTGCCTGCAGTTGCTTTCACTAAAAAACCTAATTTCTGAAAAGATCTAATAATAGGAACAATTTTTGGCTTATCAGAGTCTTTCACAGAGACAAATAAAGAACCATTTTTAGGAAGTGGGTTTGAGGATGCTAATTGACATTTTATAAAAGCTGATTCAAACGATTTATCGATTGCCATTACTTCCCCAGTGGACTTCATTTCAGGACCCAAAATAGTATCAACGTTTGGAAAACGTTTAAATGGGAAAACAGGTTCCTTAATTGAGATACAATTAGTTTTGTGAGATTTGAATTTTTTATTATTCAATTGTTTCCCCATCGCAGCGCTTAGCGCAATTTTTACGATTGGGTTACCAGTAGCTTTCGCAACAAATGGTACTGTTCGACTACTCCTTGGGTTAACTTCAAGAAGAAATATATTATTATTTTGAATTGCAAATTGTATATTGAGTAGTCCTTTTACTTTCAATGCAAGTGCCAATTTTTTTGTTTGTTTTTCTATATCTTTAATAATTTTTTCTGACAGTGAGTAAGGAGGTAATGTACATGTTGAGTCGCCCGAATGAATTCCTGCTTCTTCGATGTGTTCCATTATGCCAGCAATGACAACTTTTTTTCCATCAGATACGGCATCTACGTCTACTTCAATAGAGTCTTTTAAATAGTGATCTATGAGTACTGGGCTTTTACCAGAAACCACCACAGCTTCTTTGAAGTACTTTTTTAATTCATCTTTATTATGAACAATTTCCATCGCTCTTCCGCCTAAAACGTATGACGGTCTTATTACAGCAGGAAATCCTATTTTTTTAATCACTAAATGAGCTTCTTTTTCAGAGTATGCAATTCCGTTTGCTGGCTGTAAGAGATTAAGCTCTTCTGCAATCTTTTTAAATTTTTCTCTATCTTCTGCCGTATCAATTGACTCAGTTGAAGTACCCAAGATTGGAATATTCATTTTATTTAAATAACCAGACAATTTAAGAGGTGTTTGACCACCAAACTGAACAATAACTCCTAAAAGCTCTCCTTTACTTTTTTCCCTTCTAATAATTTCATATACGTTTTCATTCGTCAGTGGCTCAAAATAAAGCCTGTCACTGGTATCTGGATCTGTAGAGACCGTTTCTGGATTACAGTTGATCATGATTGTTTCATATTTTAAATCTTTAAGGGCAAAAGATGCATGACAGCAGCAGTAGTCAAATTCAACACCTTGTCCAATTCGATTTGGACCACTTCCTAAAATAATCACCTTTTTCTTATTTGTTGGACTAGATTCGCAGGCATCAGTATCAAAGGTATTTTTAGCGTAAGAAGAATACATGTATGGGGTCTTTGCCTCAAACTCTGCTGCACAAGTATCAATTCTTTTAAAGTCAGGAAAAATTTTATTTTTGAGTCTTATATTAAAAATTTTCTCTTCTTTAACATTGCACAATTGCGATATTTTTTTATCTGAGAATCCCAATGCTTTGATTTTAAGCAATTCTTTAGGGTCATTTGGTAATCCTTTTTTTAAGATTTTTTCTGTATCAACTATCTTCTTTATCTGACCAATAAACCAAGGATCAACTTTTGAAGTTTGATAGATTTGATTTATTTTTATTCCAAATCTTAGTGCCTGAGCTACTAATAATAGTTTGTTTGCAAGTGGTTTTTTAAGTTCTGTTAAAATATTTTTCTTGGTTAGCCTTTTATTGTTCATACTCACACTTACCTCGTCTAAGCCATCTAAGCCAGTTTCAAGCGATCTCATTGCTTTCTGTAGTGATTCCGGAAATGATCTCCCTATTGCCATTACTTCACCAACGGATTTCATTGAACTCGATAATAGTGGTTGAGTTAGTTGAAATTTTTCAAAAGTAAATCTAGGTATTTTTGTAACTATGTAGTCAATTGTTGGCTCAAAAGATGCAGGCGTGACTTTTGTGATTTCATTTGTGAGCTCATCTAAAGTATACCCAACCGCCAGTTTCGCAGCTACTTTTGCAATTGGAAAACCTGTTGCCTTAGATGCTAAAGCGGATGATCTAGAAACTCTAGGATTCATCTCAATTATTACAAGCCTTCCATTTTTTGGGTTAACAGCAAATTGAACGTTTGATCCACCTGTTTCAACGCCAATTTCTCTCAAGCACGCAATGGATGCATTTCTCATGATTTGATACTCTTTATCAGTCAGTGTAAGTGCAGGAGCGATTGTAATAGAGTCACCAGTATGAACTCCCATAGGGTCAACATTTTCAATTGAGCAAATAATTATACAATTATCATTCTTGTCCCTCACAACTTCCATTTCGAATTCCTTCCATCCAGCAACAGACTCTTCAATTAAAATTTCATTAATGGGTGAATTATAAAGTCCCGAATTTGCAATTTCTTCAAATTGCTTTTCAGTTGTAGCAATTCCACCACCCGTGCCACCAAGAGTAAATGATGGTCTTATGATGACTGGCAATCCAATTTTTTTTAGAGCCTTTCTAGCATCTTTAAAATTTCTAGCAATTTCTGCTCTAGGACATTCTAATCCTATCTTGGTCATTGCTTTATAGAAACTTTCTCTTTCCTCAGCTTTTTTGATTGCTTGAAGATTTGCACCAATTAATTCGACTTTATATTTTTTTAAGGTTCCATTTTTTGAGAGTTCAATTGCTATATTTAATGCTGTTTGACCACCCATTGTTGGTAGAAGTACATCTGGCTTTTCTTTTTTAATTATTTTTGCAACAATTTCAGGTGTTATTGGTTCAATATATACTACATCTGCAGTATCAGGGTCAGTCATTATAGTTGCAGGATTAGAATTGATTAAGATTACTCTATAACCTTCTTCTCGTAATGCTTTGCATGCCTGCGTTCCTGAATAATCGAACTCACATGCCTGACCTATAATTATTGGACCAGCTCCTACAATTAAAATAGATTTTATGTCTTTCCTCTTAGGCATCTTGTTTAATCATTTCTTTAAAGTCCTTGAAAAGATAATGGCTATCATGTGGTCCAGGGCTTGCTTCAGGATGATATTGGACTGCAAATATTTTTTTTCCCTTCTTTATACCTTCAATACTTCCATCGAATAATGATTTATGAGTTATTTTTACATTCTTAGGTATTGAATTTTCAGTTACTTCAAATCCATGGTTTTGGGATGTAATTTCAACTTTTTTAGTTTCAAGATTTTTTACTGGATGATTGGCTCCTCTGTGACCTTGAAACATTTTTTTTGTTTTTGCACCCATCGCTAGCGAAATAAGTTGATGACCGAGGCATATACCAAATATTGGAATCCTTGCTTTTATGAGTCTTTTTATAATTGGTATAGCATATTTTCCTGTTGCCTTTGGATCACCAGGACCATTTGAGAGAAAGATACCGTTTGGATTATAAGCCAGTATCTTTTCTGCCGAGGTTATTGCTGGTACTAAAATTACTTCTAAATTTAAATCTAATAAGCAATTTAATATATTTTGTTTAATTCCATAGTCTATTGCAACGACTTTTAGCTTTGATTTTTTCTTTGATTTATAAATTTTTACATCTTTACGTGATACATCAATAGCAAGATCAAGCCCATTAAGACCCTTCCATTTTTTTATTTCTTTTAAACAATATGCAGTTTTTTTTCTGTTTATTGGACCTTCAATGATACCGCCTTTTGGAGCACCTTTTGAGCGAATTTTATTTGTAATTAGTCTTGTATCAATATTGCAAATACCGGGTACGTTATTCTTTTTAAGCCACATATCAAGATGAAGAATAGACCTATAGTTTGAGGGATCAGAAATATCACAGTTAATGATTATTCCTTTCGCAAATGGCTTTCTAGACTCGTCATCATCAAAATTTGTCCCAACGTTACCAATATGTGGGAATGTAAAATTTATTATTTGTCCTGCATATGAAGGATCAGTTATTATTTCCTGGTAGCCTGTCATTGACGTATTAAAACATACTTCACCAATTTCCATATTAGGAGAACCAATTTTAATTCCATTATAGTGGGATCCATCTTCAAGAATGAGCTGACCTTCAATAGGTTTAGGTCGAGCAGTTGCACGATCTTTTTTCAACCTAATCGACTTTAACATATGTACTGATTCTAGATTTATAGAAATCTAGTGCAAATGGGGCATTCATGCAATAGTAAGATAAGATAATAAATTATGATCTATTATTGCCACAAGATATTTGATGATATAGATTTTAAGTTTACTTCAAATGAAAGAAACTATCACATCAGAATTATCTAATGCTCTCAAAAATGGCGATAAAGAGAGAATCCATACTTTGAGACTTGTACTAGCTGCCATTAAAGATAGAGAAATAGCAAGCCGTTCTTCAGGTGAAGACTCTGAAATTTCTGAGGAAGCTGTTATTCAACTATTAAAAAAAATGGTGAAACAAAGAAATGATTCGATTGTAATGTTTGAAAAAGCTGGCAGGTCAGAGTTAGTCAGTAAGGAAAAAGGTGAAATCAAAATTATCAACGAATTTCTGCCTGAGCAGCTTGATGAAGCTCAAACAGCACTATTATGTGATGATGCTATAAAAGCAACAGAAGCTTCAACATTGAAAGAAATCGGTAAGGTAATCAAATATCTTAGAGATAATTCCAATTCTTCCCTTGATATTTCTCTTGCTAGCAAATTAATAAAGGAAAAACTTAGAAATTAACGGCAATTTGTTGTCTATTTTTTTTTGACTTTAATAATATACTCAGTCAATGCCAAGATATTCAAAAGAATTCATAAACGAAATTAAATCACGTCTTCGGGTATCTGATGTGGTCGGTAAATTTGTGAAACTTACCCAGCGAGGCAATGAATTTATTGGCCTAAGCCCATTTAAAAACGAAAAGACACCTTCATTTACTGTAAATGATGATAAAGAATTTTATCATTGTTTTAGCAGTGCTGAGCATGGAGATATCTTTTCATTCTTAATGAAACATAAAAATATGACTTATCCAGAGTCAATTGAATTTCTTGCTAAACAAGCAGGATTAAATCCTGAGAATGGAATGATTAAAGATGGAAATTATATTGAAAAAAATTATTCAAGTTTAAAAAATCTCATGAATGAAACCAATATTTTTTTTCAAACGCAACTTAAAAAGAGCAATGTTGCAAAAAAATATTTAGATAGAAGATTAATAAAAAATAGTATTGTAGAAAAATTTAAGTTGGGTTATTCAGGGAGTTCTTCTAATCAACTTTATCTCCATTTAAAAAATAAAGGTTTAAATTTAGATGATGCTTTATCTTTAGGATTAATTAAAAAATCAAATAATCGTGAAGGCGAATATTATGATTTTTTTAGAAATCGACTAATTTTTCCAATTAAAGATTATCGATCTCAAGTCATTGCATTTGGAGGTAGAGCACTTGATAACTCAAACATAAAATACATAAATTCTTCTGACAGCCCCTTATTTAAAAAGAGTTATAATCTTTTTAATTTAAATCTTGCAATTGAAGCAAATAGAAAAGTACAGAATTTAATTATTGTTGAGGGTTATATGGATGTTATTTCTCTTTATCAAAATGATTTTAAAACAACAGTTGCACCCCTTGGTACTGCACTGACAAGTTTTCAGCTCGAAAAAGCTTGGAAATTTTGTCAGAGTCCCATTGTTATTTTTGATGGTGATGAGGCTGGTCAGAAAGCAGCTGAGAGAGCTTCATTATTGGCTATTCATAATTTGCAACCAGATCTTTCATTAAGATTTGCTATATTACCAAAAAATTATGACCCTGATGATTTTATAAATAAAAATAGCACTGCAGATTTTATTAAGCTAGTTGACCAGTCTTTATCATTATCTGAATTTTTATGGCGTAAAGAATTGGAAAGAGAAGAATTATCAACCCCAGAAAAGAAGGCAGGGTTTGAAAAAAGAATAAGAACATTATTAAGTAAAATTAATAATCAAACAGTGAGAGAATATTATAATAAAGAATTTACTGAGAAAATAGGACTTTTGAAAGATGTAAATTTTAATATCAATAAAGGTTATAAAACGTATTATAATAAAAAAGTATCAAACGAAATAAAGAAGAGCGAAAGAGTAGATTTAAGTTCTCATGACTCGGCAGTAAGAGAAAAAATCATTATCCTGTCCATAATAGAAAATCCTTTCTTAATATATAAGTATACTGAGGAATTCGGCAAAATAAGGTTCAACGATCTAAAATTATCAAAATTAACTAGTAAAATTCTTGAATTTTCTTCCTCCCACGCCGATAAAGATCTTGAAAATTTCGATTTTAAAGCATATTTACTAGAGCAAGGTTTAGATCAGGAGATTAATTCAGTTTATCAGCCTAATCTCATAAACACTTATGGATCATTAATTAGAAGTGAAACAGCAAATGTTGAAAAAAGCTTTTTAGGACTTGTTGAGTTTCATAGCAAACTCGTAGATGAAAATGATTTAACTAAAGCTTTTGCGGATTTAGAGCAAAATATGGATCAGGAAAGCTTTGAAAACTTTGTAAAAATTAAAAATGAAAGTTTGATTAAAAATTAAGATGAAAAAGCGTGGCCGAAAAAAAAAGCAGTTAAAGACTGAGCTTGAACATGCAAATATTCAATCTAATGAACAAGATGGACCAGTTCTTGATTTAGAAAAATCAATTATAAAAAAATTAATCAAACAAGGTAAGAAAGATGGATATCTTACAAATGAATTAATTAAAAAATCTTTTCCAGAAGATAAGTTCACATCTGAACAAATTGAGCAATATACTACTAAGTTATCACAAGTAGGTTTCGATATTATTGACTCAGACGACTCTGATAATGATGAAGAGAAAGATGAAGATGGAACAAGTCCAAAGACTGGAACTGAAAAAACTGATGATCCTGTAAAACTTTATTTGCGTGAGATGGGAACAGTTGACCTTCTTTCGCGTGAAGGTGAAATCGCAATCGCAAAAAGAATCGAGGCTGGCCAAGAAGCAATGATATCAGGTTTATGTGAAAGTCCACTAACTTTAAAGGCTATTCTTGATTGGAGAGATGACATAATTGCTGAAAAAATAACATTAAGAGAGGTTATTGATTTGGAGTCACTATTTGAAGAGTCTCCAAATAAAAAAGAACTAAGTAAAAAAATTAAAGAAGCTAAGAAAAAGAAAGAGCAAGAAGAAAAGGAAGAACTTCGAAGAAGAAAAGAAGAAGAGAAAAAATCTGCTACATATGGTGATGATACTGAGCCAATGGTTGAATCATCATCAGATCAATCGATTGAAGAGTATGAAGATTCTGAAGATGAGCTCAATGTATCAATTGCTATAATGGAAGAAGAATTAAAACCACAAATATTAGAAACATTTAAAAAACTGAACAAGAGCTTTAAAAAACTTCAGAAATTGCAGAAAGATAAAATTGCGTTTCAGGAAAAGGGTAAAGAGTTTCCCTCTCGTTCGGAAAAAAGCTATCAAGTTTCAAAATCTGCTGTTGTTGAGCAAATTAAAGGTTTACAGATAAATACAAGTAAAATTGAAGAGCTTATTAATAAATTATATATTATTAATAAAGATCTCGTATCTCTCGAGGGTAAACTTCTTCGTCTAGCTGTTCAACATAAAATATCTCGTGAAGAGTTTTTAGATAAATATATAGGAAATGAAGACAATCCTTATTGGCTGAGAAAGATCACAAGATTATCAGGTTGGGAAAAATTTGTTAAGCAAGAGAAAAATAGTATCAAAAATATTATGAACGAAGTTCGAGCAGCAGCGAGTAATATTGGTTTAACATTAAATGAATTTAAAAGAATAGTAAGTAATGTTCAAAAAGGAGAAAGAGAGTCAAGTATTGCAAAAAAAGAAATGATTGAAGCCAACCTCAGATTAGTTATTTCTATTGCAAAAAAATATACGAATAGAGGTTTACAGTTTCTTGATTTAATACAGGAAGGAAATATAGGCTTAATGAAAGCTGTTGACAAATTTGAATACCGTAGAGGTTATAAATTTTCAACTTATGCCACTTGGTGGATAAGGCAAGCAATTACCAGATCTATTGCTGACCAGGCAAGAACAATCCGAATACCTGTGCATATGATTGAAACAATTAACAAGATCGTTAGAACTCAAAGATTGCTTCTAAACGAGATAGGAAGAGAGCCCACACCTGAAGAAATTTCAAAAAAATTAAATATGCCTCTCGAAAAAGTGAGAAAAGTATTAAAAATAGCAAAAGAGCCAGTGAGTTTGGAAACTCCAGTTGGAGATGAGGAAGACAGTCATTTAGGTGACTTCATTCAGGACGAAAATGCAGTTATTCCAATTGATGCGGCGATTCACTCAAACCTAAGACAAACAACTACAAAAATTCTCTCTTCTCTTACTCCTCGTGAAGAAAGAGTTTTAAGAATGAGATTTGGAATCGGAATGAATTCAGATCATACACTTGAAGAAGTCGGTCAACAATTCTCAGTGACAAGAGAGAGAATTAGGCAAATTGAAGCAAAAGCACTTAGAAAACTTAAGCATCCAACTAGAGCTAAACTTTTAAAAAGTTTTTTAGATAAAAACTAGTTTGATTGTCGGAACCTATCTGTGTATAAAAGTTATTCCGGGCCCATAGCTCAGTTGGTTAGAGCCCTCCGCTCATAACGGAGTTGTCCCAGGTTCGAGTCCTGGTGGGCCCACCATAAACATTATCAAGAAAACCAAAATAAAACTAAAAAATTTGATTTAAGTTGTTATAGCTATATTTGTATCAAATGGACTCAGATCAGACTGATTTAATAATATTTCACAAAAACTTACGTATAAAAGACAACGAATCTCTATACTATGGATCTCTCAGACAAAATTATCGATGTATTTATATTTTTGATCCTAAATATTGGCGGGGTAATGGTAAATCTGTCAGGCAATTATATTTTTTAAAAGACTGTCTTTTAGAGTTGGATTGTAACCTAAAAACACTAAATTCAAAACTTGAAATATTTAGAGGAGATTACTTTGAATTTTATAAATCCTTAGCTAAAAATAGTAATAAATATAATTTATATTTTAACCATACTACTGATATCAATTATTATAATACACAGTATTGCAAATTCACAAAAATTGCAGCTGAATGTTATAATGTTAATATATTTAGCGATTTTGGAGTTCAGCGCGGCGCAGAAACTAATCGCAATCAATGGTCGAAATTTTGGGAATCTCAAATGAATCAAAAGATACATGATATTCCAATGCCAAATAAATATAATAAAATAAAAAAAGAATTGCCTACAATTTCGCTCGATACGTTTTTAAAAATTTCAGTAGATACTTGTGAAAAAGATTTTCTTGAGATACAACCTGGTGGAACTGCAGCAGCTGAGTATTTACTGAGTACCTTTTTCACAGAAAGATGTAACGGTTACCGATTTAAGATGTCAAACCCACTAGATGCTCGTGATCACTGCTCAAGGTTATCACCACACTTTGCTTTTGGGACAATATCCATGAGATATGTATATCAAAAATTAAAAAATGAATTATTAAACTCTAACTACAGGATTGACTTACATTCATTTAAAAAAAGACTTCATTGGCACTGTCACTTTATTCAAAAATTGGAAACTGAGCCAAATTTAGAATTTAACAGCATGCATTCAATGTGTGATACACTTCGATCTAGTGAAAATTCAGAATTAATTGAAAGATGGATCATGGGAGAGACAGGCTTTCCTTTTCTTGATGCATGTATAAGGCACCTAAGAAAATATGGTTGGATAAATTTTAGAATGAGAGCAATGATAATGTCTTTCGCTTCTTATAATCTTTGGCAACCTTGGCAAAAAACGTCTCCTCTTTTAGCTCAATTATTTGTTGATTATGAACCTGGAATTCACATAAGTCAGGTCCAAATGCAAAGTGGTGTAACCGGAATTAATCTACCGAGAATCTATTCAGTATTAAAACAAAGTATGGATCAGGACCCCGAAGCTTTGTTTATAAAAAAAGAAATTCCTCAACTTGAGTATGAAAATCTTGATAACATTCATAATGCTGAAATTAAATCAAAATATCCAGGTAAAGTTATTGATCATAAATTATCTGCCGCATTCGCTCGAAAAGAAATATGGAATATCAGAAAAAGTGAGCAGTTTAAGAATATTGCAAAGCAAGTTTATCTAATGCATGGAAGTCGATTTAGAAGGAGAATTAAGTGAAAGTAAAAATAACTAATATTATAATTGCTACTATTTTACTGCTCTCAGTCAATATTAAAGCTGATGAAAAGGTTGAGACTGTTGAAATTGGAGAAATATATTATGAAAAACTACTTACTTCATGGAGTAGTATATTCCCAGATAGAAATAGGAACGCCGCTGGTCCAAAATTTTTTAATTTTGCATTAAAACAAAGCTTAATAATAGATGATTTTATAGAATACAATAAGCTCTACTGTGCCGTATCCGGCTCATTAATTGATCCTGGCGAAACTCCTGATTTAGTCAAAATTTATGAGGAAGAGACCAATAGATTAATATGTGGAGAATATTACAAATGTTGCTTACCCTGTTCATGTGACTTAATGAAATACGCAAAGACCAGAAAAGTAAACTTTACTTTTGATGAAATAGATTTTGAGTTAAACGTCCTTACCATTAAAGATCCGTGTCAAAAAGAAAATTTTCCAATTCAAGTTAATAGAAATTATTTTTGTAAAGAAAACAAACTTGACAAAGATCAGGTATTTACTGTTGATGGTGATCTTGTAATCGGTTTATTACATAATGCAGCAGAATGCACAGATAAACAAATAATGTCTATTGCTTCAAATGAAATGACAGGACGATATTGTGAATTTAGAAATAATCAGCCAATTGATGAAGTAAAAGGTGGAATGGGTGATATTTTTATCCAGATGGCAAATTAAAAAGCATAATCTTGTTTAATTTCTATCATTTGATTTAACTTGACGTTATAAATTTCTTTGGTCGTACCATCTGTCCATGTAACAACTATTTTTTCAATATTCTCTCCACTCCTGATACCATAGTGAGCGACAGGCTCCATCTGACAAAGATATCCAGATCCAGCGTCTATAGTTTTTGCATGAGTTCGTTGGTCTGTATAAAGTGTAACAGTTGAACCTCTTGAAGGTGCATTAAAATTATTTTTTGGTAAAATTCTTATCCATTTATGGTTCATTGGTACGTTGGCCTTAAACATTGAAAGTGGCTGTTCAGCTGTCTCGCCATGAGTAATTAGTAGTTCTAATATACCATCATTATCAATATCAGCCACCGCTGCACCTGTTCCTAACCCGTATGGCTCTAAAGCATCGCGAAGCTTTAACTCAATAAATTCACCATTATCATTTATTCTAAAAAGTTTATTTGGCTCGCCTATGTTATTGAAAAATACTTCATCATAACCATCATTATCAAAATCAGCTGATATCACAGTCCTAACTTTTGTCGGAGTTCTAAAATCCTTATTTGCTATATCAAAAAATTTGTTATTTTTTTTAATGTAAGCTCGGTGATAACCTTTCCAATTTCCATAAATGATATCTAATTTTCCATCATAAAAAATATCTGATAGTGTAGTTCCACGTCCGTTTTGCAATTCGTCAGCAATACCAAATTGTTTTGCAACTTCTTTAAAACTTCCATTTTTATTTGTATAAAGGAAATTTGCCCCTCGTTCATTAGCGGCGAAAATATCACTCTTTCCAGAAATTATATTTCCAACCACAACAGCTCGACCACCTGTAATTCTGTCTAAATTCAAGCTTGGAGCTTGATCAACTAAGATATCATTTTCAAGTTCATAAAAACGTGCAGGTCCCCCATAATTTGAAACATATATTCCATATTTACCATCCCCATTACGGTCTACACATGCAACTGATCTGCCTGCTGTATAATTGAGGTCCTTTATATTTTTATCTAATAAAAATAGGTCTTTCAGTTTATTATTCACTAAATCAAGAAGTCGATCTGAATATAATTTATTTCCACTGTAACTGTCAGTGTTAAGAAAATATATCTCTTCATAACCGTCCTGATCGATGTCACAAGTTACTACGCCTATGGCCCTGCGATCAGTATCAGAGAAAGTTTCGTTGTTAATAATATTTTTTATTACTCCATTTTGATAACTCAGTGCTAAATTATCTGTTCCGAAGCCTGTAACAATAAATTCATAGTTTCCATCATTTGTAATATCACTTACTGCTACTCCATAGCTTAAGCGTGCCTGGTTTTCTTGAATTATATCTGTTATATTTTCGAAAAAATCAGCTTTAGCAAAGTTATTCATGATAACTAGTGCAAGGGTATAAATAACAAATTTGCTTGTATTTATTTTGCTACTGAACCACATTAAATCCCTCAAACTGAGGACTACCAAGATAAAGATGTTTATTTGTCCCAGCACCCTGATGTGCTTTTCTAAAAGCGCCAGATTTTGTCCAAGAAATAAAATCCTCTTCGCTTTTCCAAGTACTATGAGATGCATAAAGAGTATAATCTTTATATGTCTTACTTTTTATAAGATTGAACCCTAAAAATCCTTCTACCTCGTCTAGATAGGACTCTCTATTTTTCCATAACTGTTCAAAATCATCTTCATAGCCTTTGATTATTTGAAATCTGTTCATTGCTATATACATAAAAATTGAAATATACTTAGAGATCCATATTTCAATGACAATTAATATTTAAAGTAATTAAATATCCAAATATTTTATCTTATTAAATACAAACGGTTAGTACGAATTCTTGAAATACTTAACTTGACTGTAAATTTCAAATATATCTTATATCTTAAGTTCCTAGTAAATTAAATTATAGTAAAATATGGGTATGAAAATTCAACAATCTGGTCAATCTTGTGGAGCGGAAATAACTGGAATTGACCTAAGAAAAGATCTTTTAGATTTTCAGATTCAAGAAATAAGAGAGCACTGGCTTGAACATCACGTTCTCAGTTTCCCGAATCAAGTATTATCTGATGATGATTTAGAGAGGTTTACGCTATATTTTGGTTCATTTGGTGATGATCCATTTATTGCATCAATACCAGGAAGAGAAAATATTATTGCAGTCAAAAGGACTGCAGACGAGAAGGTTCCAATCTTTGCAGATAACTGGCATACTGATTGGAGTTTTCAAGAAAATCCACCCGCAGGTACATGCCTTTTTGGAAAAATAATACCAACACAAGGTGGCGATACGTTATTTGCTAATCAACATTTAGCATTAGAAAAAATGCCTTTGTCATTAAGAAAAAAGTTAGAAGGAAAAGTAGCTATTCATTCAGCATTAGTACCTTATTCTCCTGGAGGTGGTTATGGTGACAAAGATAGAGAAATGGGTAGAAGCATGGATATAAGAGCTTCAAATGATGCGTTTTCAAAACAATTGCATCCAATAATAAAGTATCACCCTGAAACAAGAGAAGAGGGTATCTACGGAACAATAGGTTACATAATTGGGATTGACGGTATTGATAATCAGGAGGCAATGAAAATACTAATGGAATTAAGTGCGTGGCAATGCAAAGATGAATTTATCTATCGTCATAAATGGAAAAAAGATATGTTGATAATGTGGGATAATAGAAGTGTTTTGCACAGAGCTACGGGTGGTTATGAGGGACAGGAGCGCTTATTGCACCGAACCACCATTGCTGCATATGGATTATAAAAATGAAAATAGATCTCATATATTTTAAAATGAGAGCTTTAGCTGAAGCTCCACAATTACTGATGCATTATACAGGAATTAATTATAATTACATTATGTCTTGGGATTATTATGGCAAGGAATGGTCAGAGGTGAAATCACTAGTTCCATTTAAGCAACTACCAATGATAGTTGTTGATGATAAATATGAGATCTGTCAGAGTATTGCTATTCTTAATTATATTGAAAATGTTGCGGGCTTAAAATTAAAAGATCCTTTAGAGGAAGCCAAAGCCAGCTCTATTTTACAAAGTGCACAAGAATTATTTTTACCACTTAATCCAGTAGTCAATTTTGCTGTAGGAGATGACTTTAAAAAGAGAAGAGATGATATGAAACCAATTCTAATGTCAAGGTTTGAGGATTTAGAAAAGATATTAAAATCAAATGAAATGAAATTTTTTATTGATGATACACCTAGAGCTTGTGATTTCGCAGCTTTCCATCATCTTGATCTTTCAAAAAAATTAGACGACTCTGTGATAAAAAAATTTCCAAGGTTAGAGGAGTTTTTAGAAGATATAAATTCTATTGATACAGTGAAAAATTATTTATCTCAAAGACCTGAGCTTATTGATGTTAGCATAGAACCTAAGCTTGTGATTGATGGGAAAGCTCATTCAACTGGTACTACAAAAACATAATCCAAGTCTAATTTTTTCTTGCCTCTATAACCATATTACTTGCATTTTTCTTAACTACTTTACAATTCTTAAAACCTGCTTCATTTAGTACATCAATCAATTTTTTTGGTCCCGCTTGTGCTCCAAGTGCCAATCCTACTTCTTGAGATTTTGATGTCGGAACACAACCAATTGTTGAAAAACAATAATACATTTGACCAAATAAGTTAAAATTGTCCTCAGGGTTATCATTTGCTGTTGGTTCGATTAAAATTACAGAACCACCATCCTTTAGTTGATTATATGCATACTTAGCCGCACCAACAGGATCTCCCATATCATGTAAGCAGTCAAAAAATGCAATATAGTCATGTTGACCTTTGTAGCTTTTAGCGTCAGCAGTATTGTACTCAATTCTATCCCCCAACCCTGCTTTTTTTGCTAATTTTCTTGCTTCATTTATTGAAGGTTCATGAATATCATAACCACAAACATGAGCATTTGGAAATGTTTGTGCGATAATCATGGTGGATAATCCATAGCCACAACCAATATCAGCAAAGCTTGCCCCTGCATTCATTTTCTCCTCAAGATTATCAATTTTAGGTAACCAACTTCTTACTAAATTTTTTTCATATGATGGTTTAAAAAAGCGAGCTGTTCCTTGGAAACAAATTGGGCATGAATCTTTATAGTCAACACCATCACCCGTTTTAAAGGCTTCTTTTACTTTGTCTTCATTATGTATCGCACCAGTCAACATATCATAAGCACCCATCATTGATGCCGGCCCTTCATCATCAGCAAAAACCGCTGCTTGTTCTGGTGTAAGTGAAAATGTGTTTGCTTCAGAATTATAAGATGTAAAACCTGCAGCAGCAGTAGCGTATAACCATTCTCTTAAATATCTCTCGTCTAGTGAGGATTTATCTGCCAGTTCATGTGAACTTACTTCCCCTAAGTTTGACAAATATTTAAATATACCTAATTGATCACCAATTCTCATTAACGGTATGATTGCTGATGCAGAGACATCTTGCATCACCTTCAATTGTAATTTTTTTAAGGCCTCAAGATTAAGTTCGGGTTTACTCATTTTATTCTCCTTACATAGATAAATTTATCTATAAAATAATATATTTACTTTATTTAAATTTTTAGCATTTTAATTATAATTGTATTTTAATTATAACAACTATTTAAATGTACCCAATATGATAAATGAAAAACTAGAACTTCCATGTGGAGTTGAAGTAAAAAATAGATTTCTTAAATCAGCTATGACTGAGGGTCTTGCTGATAGTGATGCTGTTGCTAACAAAAAACACAACAACCTTTACAAAAAATGGGCATATGGGGGTGTCGGAATATCTGTTACCGGAAATGTGCAGATAGACCATAGATATATAGAAAGAGCTGGCAATGTTGTCATTGAAGGTGAGCAATCAAATGAAAGTCTAGCTGCACTTGCTGACTGGTCACATGCAGGAACACAAAATAATACGCATTTATGGATGCAATTAAGTCATGCAGGTAGACAAACACCTTTTAGTATTAATAAAGAATCTGCTGCTCCATCAGTACAGCCTTTGCCAACTCTGGGTGGTATTCTAAAATTCGGCGTACCTAAAGAGCTCACTCACTCAGAAATTTTAGATATAGTTGATCGATTTGTGAACGCAGCTGAGATAGCGAAGCAAACAGGCTTTACTGGTGTGCAACTACATTCGGCGCACGGCTATCTTTTATCAGAATTTCTATCACCAAATGTAAATCAAAGAAGTGATCAATGGGGAGGCAGTATTGAAAATAGATCCAGATTACTACTTACAGTCATCGAAGCCATTCGTGACAAAGTTGGTAATAACTATCCAATATCAGTAAAGCTTAATTCAAGTGATTTTCAAAAAGGTGGCTTTACTCACGAGGAAAGTATTGAAGTTGCAAAAATCCTCAATACTTCTTCACTTGATCTACTTGAAATATCTGGTGGCACTTATGAAAATTTTACTGCTCTTGAAATTGACTCATTAAACTTAAAAAAAGCAAAAACAATCAAACCGCAAAGAAGCACAAAGGTTAGAGAAGCTTATTTTTTAAAGTATGCAGAGGCTATCAAAAGTGTTTTATCAATTCCTCTTGCTGTAACAGGTGGTTTTCGTTCATCTGAGGGAATGAACGATGCATTACAAAGTGGTGCTTGCGACATAATTGGATTAGGCAGACCACTTTGTTCGGAACCAGAAATTATCAATGATTTGATCAGTGGAGCAAAAAAATCTGCAACGTTATATGAAAATATTCTTGAATTTGGACCATGGATATTTGGACTGAATAGTCCAATTTCAATGATGAGATCAAACAATAAAGCTGCACAAGTATATTGGTGTTATCGACAGATCTTAAAAATGGCCGATGGCAAAGAAGTTGATCCAAAATTGGGATTGTTCAGAGCATTTCTTGATCATTTTAGAGACGATGCTGCCAATAGTAAAAAATATAAAAATCACTGGAACGATTTAAGTTGAAAAAATTATTAATAGTTTCATTCTTATTTTTTTTTTCATCCTCCATATTAGCAGATCAAAAAGACTCTCGCTTAAACGAATTATTTGAAAAACTCTATTTAAGTAGTAGTAATCTAGAATCTAGCATCATTATTTCAGATATTTGGGAAATTTGGTCAATTATTGAAACTCCTAACGTACAGCAACTATATAATAAAGCTAAACTGCAGATGGATAATGGCGAGTTTCAAAGCGCGATACAACTCTTCACTAAAGTCATTAATATTAATCCTGAATTTGCTGAGGCTTGGAATAAGAGAGCAACTACTTACTTTCTTATGGGAGAGTTTGATAAATCCATTAGTGATATAGAAAAAACTCTAATTCTTGAGCCTCGCCATTTTGGTGCACTTGATGGATTAGCAGAAATATATCTACTTAAAAAAGATTTGATTAAGGCAGCAGCAACTTATGAAAAAATTTTGAAAATTATCCCATCAAGTAAGAAATCTAAAGATCGGTTGGAGAAGATTAATGAGCTATTTGTTTAATCATGTGTGGAAGATTTGTACTTTCAAAAAATGAGCTAGTTCAAAAGAAACACCAAATTAAGATATCACCTTCTTATAATGTCTCCCCGTCAACTGATGTTCTAGTGCTTAAGCCTGAACCAGCTTTTATGCGCTGGTCATATTCCCCAAAGTGGAAAGACGATATGAACCTAATTAATTGTCGTCACGAAACTCTATTAGAAAAACCATCTTTTCGTGGGTCTTTGAGATGTGTAATTATTTCAAATGGATGGTATGAATGGCAAAGACAAGAAAATATAAAGACACCTTACTTTCATTTTTTGCCAGAAAATCTTCTATATTTTGCCGGAATTTATAATTTATCAAGTGGATGCGCAGTTGTTACGTGTGAGTCGGCGAACAACATCTCACATATTCATCATCGACAACCATTATTGCTAGATGAAAATCAAATAAATGAGTGGATCTCAGGAAAGCATGAAATAAGTCGAATATTAGATGACCAAATATCGTTTTACCAAGTTTCTAAGAGAGTTAACTCTCCAAAGAACAATGACGAGGAATTATTATATAAAATATGATTTATATAGCCTTCATAAATGACTAAGATCATCCTATGAAAAATGTATTACAAATTATTGGCGTATTTTTTGTAGGGGCCCTCACTGGCTTTATCCTTCTTAGTTTTGGCCTTTCAGTAGATATATCAATGATGACAGGTACAGTTATAATCCTTATTCTTGCGTACTTGGTTACTAAACAAAACAATAAAGAGAAAAAATAATGGTTCAAATCCTTAGCGATCAAATTAAAACAAAAGAAATTTTAGATTGGAAAGGATTACACTTATTTAATTTTAGAACTTCATCGTGTTCGCAGAAACTGAGAATTTATTTAAATTTAAAAAATATTAAGTGGACTTCACATAGTATCAACCTTGCAACAGGTAAAAATTATTCAGAATGGTTTTTGGGTATTAATCCCAAAGGGCTAGTACCAGTATTAGTTGATAACGGTCATGTTGAAATTGAAAGCAATGATATTTTAATGTATTTAGAAAATAAGTTTCCTGAGAATCCACTTACTGAAAAAGCTGACATTATACAAATTCAAAGTTTGTTAAAAGAAGAGGATGATTTGCACGAAGATATAAGAAATATTGCATATAGATATATGTTTGGTGGATTAGGTCAGAAAGATCCTAAAAGTCTGAAACAATTTGAAAATTATAAGTCATCAAATCAAGAATTTGATGAGCATAAGCAAAAAGAAGTAAAATTTTATAAATCCTACCGAGCAGAAGGAATTACAAATAATGCAGTACGCAATTCATTGAATAAATTTTGTATTTGTTTTGATAAATATGAGAGTGCATTAGTTAGTCAAAAAAATTTAACGGGCGATAACTTATCTTTAGTTGATCTAGCTTGGTTTATTTACACGTATCGATTGTATGTTTCTGGTTTTCCATTCAAAGCAATGTATCCAAGAATCTCTAAATGGTTTCACGGCCTTTATTCTCAAAAAGAGTTCTATAAAGAAGTTAATGATCCTATTGTACTAAAATTAATTAGATTTTATGCAAGAATGACGACCAATTTTAATGGAAAATCAATTAAATCTTTATTGTCAGCATAATGGTCACATTAGACCGTTATACGAAATTAGAGGGTTATTATAAATCTCATTGGCCTGTTGAGTGCGGTGGCAATAGACGTCAAAAAGCCTGCATAGGATCACTTAATGCAAAGGATAAAAAGCCAGAAGTTAAAAGTGTTCGTAATGAACGATGGAATGTAATGACGATCTTTCGTGATAGTGACGAAATATTCTTAGGAGGCACAATGCCAAATTTTACTGGTCCAGAACCGTATGGATGGCTTCAAAAAATCAATCCAGAAACCTTAGACGTTGTTAAGGAAACGCCAAAGCTACCCTGTGGTCAGCATGTCTGGTGCGGAGCAATAGCTGCTCATGAAAATGGTAATATAATAAAAGTTAATGGCAATTATATGCACAGTATCTCAAAAGACTGTGAAGTGTTAAAAGAAGTAAAGCTTCCAATTGATCAGGCCCACAATGGTTTATTAATTTTGTCTGATGGATCTATAGTCACAAAAGATTTACGTTTAGAAAACCAAGGCCTATCAACTATTACTAGGTTAAATCAAAATTTAGAGATTCTTCACGAACCTTTAAGGCTACCTGAGGGATCTATGGGCCGAATTGCCTCAGATAAAAATAAGGAGGGCGAGTTTATATATATTCCAGGAATTGAAAAAATATGGAAGATACAAGTTGACAGTAATCAGTTGACAGTCGACTTTACTTGGTCACCTACTTATCGATCAAAACAAGATGATCAAGGACTTTCCTGGGATGGATGTATTTCTGACGGATCACTGTGGCTCATGAACAATGGAGATATCGACTCATTACGAGCTATTTATTCAACTCATCCAAACGGGAGATTTGAAACAGCGCCAAAGGAATTAAGCTGGAGAAGACCTGCCCCTTGGTCTTGCAAGCAGAGACTTTATAAGTTTGATCTTTTAACTAACACCAGCAAGTACATTGAACCATTTGCTGACTCTGGTGGTGGTATAATCGCTCCCCCAGTTAATATCCCGGAATTAAATATATGTGTATGTTGGGACAGTATAAATGGAGGAATAGCTGGAATAAATACAGCAAACAATAAATTAGAGACAGCTTGGTTGATCCCAGAAATCAGAGCAACAATGCAACCCGTGGTATTTCCTGAAAGCAAAGAATTAGTAATAAATAGTTTTGAAAATCATGACGATCATTTAGTAGTCATTGATTTAACAGATGGAACAATAATTTCCAAAATCGCTCTCCATTCGCCACTTGCCAATGGGATGTTCTTAACCCCAGGTCTTAATAATGATATTTTTTATTGCTCAACAAGAACTTTTGCGCGGGTATCATGGAAATAAAATTAGTATTAATTTCTTACCTTTCTAAAATTATACGTTCTTATAAGATTTGACTATGTTTGATGAAGTTAAAAATCTCTTTAATAAAAATTCTTTAAAATCTTGTTATTGTATGTCACTAGAAAAAAATGGTGATAACTTTACCAGCAATACAATTTCATTTGGAAAATCTCATTGGGACAATGAAGAAGATCTTAATGGTGATCATATATTTAGATTGATGTCGATGAGTAAACCTTTAACAGCTTTTGCAGCTATGCAGCTAGTAGAAAAAGAGCTTTTACACTTAGATACACCTGCAGAAGAAATTTTACCTGTATTAAAAGACATACCAATTCTAAATGAAAATAATGAGCTTAAAAAACAAAAAAAACAGATTACTCTAAGACACCTTTTGTCTCACACCTCTGGTCTGGCATATAACTCTTACTTATTAAATACTTCAAAAAAAATCAAAAATCTCTCAGCATTAAAAAAATTATCACTCTTTATGAGAGGCATGATGCCTTATACTGATGTATTTTCAAAAGGACCTAGATTATTTGAAGCTGGATCAAACTTTAAGTATGGCACAGGACTTGGCTTTGCTGGATTAATGATAGAAAAAGTCACTGGTTTGCCGTTACAAGAATACTGTGAAAAAAATATTTTTGCCCCCTTGGAAATGAAAAATACTTTTTTTAAGATCCCGCAAGATAAGATTAACGAAATTGTAAGTTTAGGAATAAGAAGAGGTAAGAATTCTCAAAATATAAGTAAAGTACCATTCAAAGGACAGCCATATTTTAGTTTTGGACGAAAATCATATTATGGAGGCACTGAAATTTATAGCTCGCCTAATGATTATGCAAACTTTGTAAAATGTCTTATGAACAGAGGATCGTATAAAAATAAACAGATACTTGACTCATCAATGTTTGAAGAAATGATAAAACCAGGAGAGTTTGATCAAATGTTTGAACGGGATAATCAATACAATTTTTTTATGGGTGAGAATGGAAGAATCAAGAATCCCATGAATAAGTATGGATTAGGACTAACAATTAGCTTTGATCCGAATATATCAAGACCCGTGGGATCAATTGGCCATGGGGGTGCAGCGTGTACTTGGTTTAGTTTTCATTTAGAAAAACAAAAAGCTGCATTGATCTTTTCTAATTTCTATCCTTATAATGACAAGGAATGGTATGATATGGTAGTGGCTTTTGAACAAGAAGTTTATGCATGATTTTTTTAAATTAATCAAAAAGGAGAAATAATATGGAATTTTGTAATTCGGTAAGATTTAGAGTTAAAGAGGGTTGTGAAGACGAGTTTATTGAGCTCAACAAGTCATTTGAAAGTCCTCAAGGGCAAAAAATTAGTCGTCTTTTTAAGACTGGAGACAGAACCTATTGTTATATTGGTATTTGGGACTCGGAAGAAGCTATAGCAGCTCAAAGGCCCTTGATGATTTCTCAATTAGATCAAATGAGACATGTTCTTGAGGAGCTTTCACCTGAACTTGGTGTTACTGATCCAGTGTCAGGCACAGTTATTCTTGATCCAATTGGCTAAATCTGATTAAGTTAAAGTTATGAAATTTGATATCTTAGAAGTAATAATTGGAATGCCATTACATATTTTGCTTTTAAGTATTTCAAAGCTTTATTCAAATGGAACTTATGATGATGCAGCACGATATTTTGGTCAGACGAGTAAAGTTTAAAAATCTATTACCACCTGTTATCAAGACGATAATAAAACGTCAGCTCAGATTAAACTTTATTGATTTGAATAAGGTTTCTAAATCCTCAAATTCATATCACTAAAATATATGAGTCTCACGGACGAAGGTCATTACGGTCCAAAGCAACTAAATATGCTAAAAACTGTCTGGGGTGAGGGGTTTTTATCACCTGGTGGAAAAGAAGAAATTGATGAAATTTTAAAAGGCATAGATTTAACAGATAAAAAAGTCCTCGACTTTGGATGCGGAACAGGTGGCGCCGTGTTTCATATGATCGAAAAGCATAATGCGGCCGAAGTTACTGGAATAGATCCAGAACCCCTTGTAATTGAGACAGCAAATAAGCTAGCTAGAGAAAAGGGTATATCTAGTAAAGTAAATTTTATCTGTGCAGCACCAGGTATACTGGAATTTAAGCAAGAAAGTTTTGATATTATTTTCAGTAAAGAAGCATTTTTACATGTACCAGATAAGAAAATATTATTAACTGAATTAAGTAAAATATTAATCGATGATGGAATTATAGCAGTAGGAGACTGGATGAGAAATGATGACCAAGAGCCTTCAGATCAAATGAAAGAGTATATTGCCGCTGAGGGTTTAGACATGTATATGTGTTCTCTCAATAAATATAGTGAGCTTTTAGAAGAAACAGGATTTTCTGTTATTTCACTAAATGATCGAAATCAATGGTACTTAGAAGTAGTCCAAAAAGAAATTTCAGATATCAAAGGTCCCTTATACGATCAAGTCATTAATTTAATTGGTAAAGAGGAAGCTGATGGAGCTCTTGAAATTTGGGAGCAACTTCTAGGTGTAGTAAAAAAAGGTGAGCACCGTCCAGGTAATTTTCAAGCTATAAAAAAAAGAAAATAATGAAAAAAGAAGAACTTACAGTCAATGATATTGATCGAATAATAGAGATGGCATGGGAAGATAGAACGCCTTTTTCAGATATTAAACTTCAGTTTGGTTTACAAGAAAAAGAGGTTATAAAAATAATGAAAGGTAATCTTAAACGCAATTCTTTTTTAAAATGGCGGCAAAGAGTACGAGGTCGGTCAACAAAAATACAGTCATTATCTAATCGCTTTAAATCATCAAATCAGAAGGCATAAAAAATAAATGATCAAGAGTATTTCGTCTGAAAATTGTTTTAAACAATTAAATAGTGATCCAAATTCGTATTTAATTGATGTGAGAACACCTATGGAATGGAGTAATCATGGTATGCCAGATGAAGATGCGATAGAAGGAGTTTTTTTTAAACTAATGCTCATAAATGAGGATGGAATAGAAAATATTAATTTTGTAAATGAATTTAATTCTCTCGAAATACCAAAAGACTCCAATATTTATTTGATTTGTAGATCTGGCGCTAGATCTCTTCACGCAGCTTCAATTATTGAAGCTGAGGGCTATCAAAATTTATTCAATGTTGAGGATGGATTTGTAATGGGTTGGCTCCCTAAAGGTTTACCGTCAGTTAAATATTAATTTGAAACAGAGATAATTTTCTCAATAAGTTTGTCTAAATCATAATTATTATTTGCTAAGAAAGATTGAAATTCTTCACGCTGCGCAATGATAAGACTTATTCCTTCAATATTAAGATCTATAATTTTTATTTGACCGTCTCTATTGAGTAATCTCCATTTTAGATTGATTTTGAGAGTATCTGTTCCTTCACGTACAATATTGCTATTTACAATTACATATTTTCCCGCTTCTTCAGAATCTATTATAGCTATTTTTTCGCCTGAATATTGATCAAGTTTATTAGCATAAGAATTTACAAAATAATCTTTAAAAGCGATCAGATATCTTTGTTTTTGATCATCAGAGGACTCTTTCCATGAACGCGCAAGAACAAATTTTGATATTAAAGATAAATCTATTGATGACATTACTAAGCTAGTAAATGCTTTAGTTTTTTCACTATCATTTATAGTATCATTACTTAAAATTGATATCGCCTCTTCCGTAAAAGTACTTACAAACTTCTCCTCATCAGAATAGTTTGAGGTCTGTGCATTTATGCTTAATACAAACAAAATTATAATACTAAAAATTATATTCTTCAGTTTATTCATAAATAATCTCTATATCTGGTCCAACATAAGTTTCATCAAATTCAAATTCGTCAAACATATTATCTTCTAATTCAATTGTGTCACTTTCAAGGTTATTAGATACCTGACTTTCTCTTCCTTGAGCATAAAAACTCCTTACAGCAGCATAATAATCAATTGAATTATTTTGCAAGTCGTCAAGAATCTCTATGTTTCGTGATCTAAAGTCAATGACTCCAGTCCCAAGTCGATAATTTCTAAGACTACTAGATGCACTGCCACCACCTACCTGATACATAGGATCTAACAGAGAGGTTGATAAGAGTCCTGTAAAATCTCTTGGAGTAGACGGCCCTAAAAATGGAAGAATAATGTATGGACCAGACTCAACTCCCCATACAGCAAGAGTTTGACCAAAATCTTCATTTTCAGAAGTTAATCCTATACTTGCCGCAGGATCAAAAAAACCTAATACTCCAACAGTTGAATTTATTATAAATCGACCAGTAGAGACTCCAGCTTTTCTTAATTCGCCCTGTAGCACATTGTTAACAGCTGTGATTGGCATTCCAAGATTATTGAGTGAGTAAGTAATTCTATCTCTAACAAAACCAGGAACTATTGTCCGATAGGTAATAGCGATAGGTCTTAGAATAAATTTATCAAAAATAATATTAAAAGAAAAAACGACTCGATTAACTTTTTCAAGTGGATCTTGCAAAGTTGCAACACTTGACTGAGGTGAGTTGAATTCTGAGTTCTTAGTTGCACAAGCTTGTAGAGTTATGATTGAACAAAGCAGAATAACTATTATGACTCTTACTTTCATTGATTTAATGCTATTCTAATAAAAATATCTAATCAAATTAATATTTGAGTATAATAATATTACATAAATAAGTAACTTAAAATGAGTTAGTATTGCGAACAATAGACATATTAATAGTTATATCGATCAACCTCGCATGGGGACTGGCTTTTATTTCAGCAAAAATTGGTGTTAATGAATTTCCACCCTTTTTATTTACCACTATGAGGTTTTTGATAATTGCAGTCTTACTTATACCATTTTTAAAAATTCATCATGGCCAGATGATAAATATTCTAATAATTTCAGTTCTAGGAGGAGGCATTCATTTTGCATTCTTCTATTTAGCGCTTGATAACTCTGAATATATTTCGTCGGTTGCTGTAGTGCTTCAATTAGGTGTCCCGTTTGCAACTATATTATCAGTTATTTTCTTAGGTGAAGTGATAAAGTGGAGACGTATTCTGGGTATAGCGCTTGCATTTGGGGGAGTAATAATACTTATTTTTGAGCCAACAATATTTTCAGATTTAGGCGGTGTTTATTATGCTTTATTAGCAGCCCTTTCAATAGCAATTAGTCTACTTTTTATGAAAAAACTAAATAATGTAAAAGTATTTGATTTGCAGGCATGGATTGCATTCATAAGTTTTTTATTTCTAGCTTCAATTTCCTTTCTAGTAGAGGAGAGTCAAGTAGAATTAATTTTAAATGCATCAATGATTGGGTGGGGAGCAATTCTATTTACAGCATTCGCTGCAACAGCTATTGGTCACGCTGGTTTTTATTATTTAATAACAAAATATGATTTATCAAAGATCACTCCCTTAACCCTTTTAGCCCCAGTTCTTGCAATTATTAATGCATTAATTATTTCCTATTTTTCTCTTTATGAGGGATTCAATGAAGTCCTTACACTAAAAATAATTATTGGAGCAATAATGTCATTTTCTGGAGTGGCCATAGTAATGATGAGAGAACCCGAAGAAAAAAAAGTATTAAGTTCGCCATGAAAATTGAATTTAACAAGTCACCTAATTTCAATGAAGTAAGGAAGAGAAATATCAAATATATTATAATTCATTATACAGGAATGAAAACTGCCAAAGAGGCCCTCAAAAGATTAAAATCAAAAAAATATAAAGTTAGTTCGCATTATTTAATTTATGAAAGTGGAAAAATAATACAGCTCGTAAATGATAAAGATATAGCTTGGCATGCAGGTGTTTCATATTGGCAAAAAGATACAAATTTAAATTCAAAGTCAATTGGAATTGAATTACAAAATAAAGGTAGCAAATACGGCTACCACTCCTTCAAAAAATCTCAAATAAACGCATTAATTTTTTTGTTAAAAAATTTAAAGGTTAAACATAAAATAAAGATATACAATATTCTTGGTCACTCTGATATAGCTCCTTTACGTAAAAGTGATCCTGGGTATTTATTTCCTTGGCATAAGCTTGCAATAAATGGATTAGCGATATTGCCGAAGAAAAATAATTCAAATACATTACTTAAGAATTCAGAGATTAAATTGTTACAACTATTACTTCGAAATTTTGGTTATAAAATATCTTTATCTAGTTTGATGGATAAAGAAACACTACAGGTGATTTATGCATTTGAAAGCCACTATTGCCCTGAGGAATTAGATGAATTTAGGGTGAAGCGTAAATTATTGGGATATTTAAGGTATCTAATATCTATTAAAAGAGAGACTTGACCAATAATCCTTTAGAGGCTAAACCCTAAATGCCAGATAATTGGATAACTGCTTTTAATTAAAAAAGAGGAAAGTCCGGGCTCCACAAGGTTATGGTGCCGGTTAATTGCCGGCGAGGGCAACCTCAGGGAAAGTGCCGCAGAAAATAAACCGCCCTAATTGAAATTTATAGGGTAAGGGTGAAAAGGTGAGGTAAGAGCTCACCGCTTTTTTGGTAACAAAAAAGGCATGGTAAACCCCACCAGGAGCAAGATCAAATAGAGTTACATAAGCTTTATCTTGGCTGTAACTGGGTTGATCGCAAGACTTAATTGGTAACAATTAAGCTAGATGAATAGTTATCGATTTTTTTAAGAAATTACAGAACCCGGCTTATAGATTATCTGGCAAACTATCTTTGTTTAATATCAATATGTTAACAAATAACCCTAATGTTATATATTATTTAAGCAATTGATATATAATGAAAAAAATTAAATAGCTGTAGACAAATCCCACTTAATCCCATAATATCCCACGTAATCCCAATTTAACCCAAATGAGGTAATTTTGTTGATTATTTTAATTAGTAACTTTTTTTTTAAAATGGCTTTGTTTCTATCTACATATATTAATCGAATTGATAAAAAAGGACGTGTTTCTGTTCCTTCTACATTTCGAAATGTATTGGAGCAAAATGGTCTTAGAGGAATGATTTGTTATCCTTCCCCAACATTAGAGTCTATTGAAGGATGTACCGCTAATCGAATGCAAAAGATTAGTGATGCGATTGAATCAGCTGGACCTTTTAGTGATGATCGTAGTGCGTTTTCATCTTCAATATTTGCAGATAGTCATCAAATACATTTTGATCAGGAAGGACGCGTAATTATACCAAATGAACTTATAGCATTTGCTGGTATAGCAGATCAGGTTTCTTTTGTTGGCATGGGTGAAACATTTCAAATGTGGAATCCAAGCTCATATGAGTCCTTTAAAAATGAAAAGGTAAATAACTTAAAAAATAATTTAGCTAATCTCAAATGGAAAAGTGAATAACTAATGAAAATAGGAGGATAATTTCATGGTTTTAAATTTAAGTGTTCCAGAACTAAAAGAACTTAAACCAAAAATAACAGTTTTTGGTGTTGGAGGTGCAGGCGGTAACGCAATTAATAATATGATACAATCTGGTTTGTCAGGAGTTGAATTTGTTGCAGCCAATACTGATGCACAAGCCTTATCAAAATCACTGAGTGACTCAAAAATGCAATTAGGTGTACAAGTCACAAAGGGACTTGGTGCGGGATCTCATCCAGACATAGGAAAGTCATCTGCAGATGAAACAAAGCATGAAATAATGGAACGACTTGAGGGAACCAATATGCTCTTCATTACCGCAGGCATGGGAGGCGGTACTGGAACGGGAGCAGCTCCTGTTATAGCAAGAGTCGCTAAAGAATTAGGAATTTTAACTGTTGCAGTAGTTACGAAGCCATTTCAATTTGAAGGGGCAGGAAGAATGAGAATTGCAGAGCAAGGTTTAAAAGAATTAGAACACTTGGTTGACACCACGATTGTTATTCCAAACCAAAATTTATTTAAAGTAGCAGATGAAAAAACAACTTTTGCTGATGCTTTCTCGATGGCCGATGATGTACTACACGCAGGAGTTAGAAGTGTTACAGATTTAATGGTTGTGCCTGGTTTAATCAATTTAGATTTTGCAGACGTAAAAACTATTATGAATAATATGGGTCGCGCAATGATGGGAACAGGTGAAGCTTCAGGTGAAAATAGAGCAATTGAATGTGCCCACAATGCAGTTACTAATCCACTATTAGACGACTACTCATTAGATGGGGCTAAAGGTCTCTTAATCAATATTACAGGAGGAACGGATCTCACTCTGCATGAAGTTGATAAAATTACGAATGAGATCAGAGAACAAGTTCATCCTGATGCTGATGTAATTGTAGGCTCAATCTTTGATGAGAATTTGGAGGGGAAAGCTAGAGTTTCAGTAGTTGCTACTGGACTTGACTCTAATCCAAGACCAACCAAATCTATTGTTGATTTACAAGTTACGAAAAATTCTGCAGTGGCACCTATGGCTAATTCTGAGCCAGCTAGGCCAAGTGCTATTCAAGCTTCAGTAGAGGAGTCAAATCTTGAGGAACAAAGTGAAGAAGCCACTGATCCATATATATAC
>CACFYZ010000010.1 GCA_902570675.1 uncultured Pelagibacteraceae bacterium | reverse complement strand
TGTTCCGTATTATGTCAAAAGATTTCTCAACCATTGGGATCCGTCAATTGCGATTTTTGTCGAGTCAGAAATTTGGCCAAATTTTTTGTATGAGCTAAAAAATCGAAGGATACATTCAATCATAGTTAATGGACGAATGACTCTTAAGAGTTTTAAAAGATGGTCCTTACTAAAGAGTTACTCTAAAGAATTATTTTCAAATATTAGTGCTTGTTGTTCGCAAAATAGTGATAGTACTTTTTTTTATAAAAAATTAGGAATTGCTAATACAATTAATGCAGGAAATCTTAAATTTGCCTACAGACCTAATGATATAAATTTAAATGAGTTTAAGAAATTAAAGTCTCTTACTAGAAGAAGAAAAGTTTTTTTAGCTGCAAGCACGCACCCTGGTGAAGAAGAAATAATAAAAAATATTACACTTAATTTAAAAAAAACAAAAAAAAATATACTGACTATTATTGTGCCTAGACATGTAAATAGAGAGTCTTATTTTACTTCAACAAGGGGATTGGGCTTAGCTAAAAGATCAAAAAATCAGCAGATAAGAGACAAAACATATCTTTATTTAGCTGATACTGTTGGGGAATTAAATATTTTTTATAATTTGGCAGATGTTATATTTATTGGCGGAAGCTTAGTTCCTCATGGTGGTCAAAACCCAATAGAAGCAGCCTATCTTGGAAAAAAAATATTTCACGGTAAATATATCCAAAATTTTCCTGACGTATATAAAATTTTAGAGCAATTAAAATTTACCAAACAAATTGAAAATGAACGTCAACTCGAATATTTCATCAATGATGCTTTTGATAATTTAAAGTTTATCAACAAAGATATAAAGATCAGTAAATTAAAAAAAGAAGGCGATGATGCAATTAAAAAAACCTTGAAAACAATTTATCAATATCAATAGCCTTAATGGAAAAATTTATACTTAAAATTTGGTACTCAAACAAAATTTATTACAATATTATTTCTTACTTACTGTTACCTTTATCTTTTGTTTATATTTTAGCATTTTATATACCTAAATTATTTCGAGAAGAGTATAATGTTGGTATTCCGGTTATTTGTATTGGTAATATAAATGTAGGTGGCACAGGAAAAACTTCAACTTTGTTATCGATAGTAAAACAATTATCAGCTTCAGGAAAAAAAGTTTGTGTTTTATTAAGAGGATATGGAGGTCAAAAAACTGGTTTTAAAAAAGTTCTACCAAGTGATTCTGTGCAAGTTACAGGGGATGAGGCAATTCTTTACTCAAATTGCGTGCCTACTTATATTGCAAATAATAGAAAAAACGCCTTGATAAAAATAAAAGAAGAAATTTCTCCAGATTTCATTTTTCTTGATGATGGTTTTCAAGATAAATCAGTTTTCAAAGATAAAAATATTTTAATGGTGAATGGACAGAGAGGTTTTGGAAACGGTTTATGTTTACCTGCTGGACCATTAAGAGAACTTATTAAGCCAGCAATCAAAAAAGCTGACTTTTTAATTATTGTTGGAGAAGATGATACTCGCATCGATATCAAATTAAAAAATACTGATATTGTTACCTATTCAGCTGTTATTAATGTGGTCAATATTGATAAAAATAAAAATTATTTAGCGTTTAGTGGTATCGGAAATAATCAAAGTTTTTTTAATACTCTTAAACAAAATGATTATTCAGTTTTTAAAACAATCGAATTTCCAGACCACCATTATTTTTCAAAAGAAGACCTTAATCGTCTCAATAAAATTGCTGCCACTAATAATCTAACTCTAATTACTACCGAAAAAGATTTCGTAAGAATACCTGAAGAAGTTAGACTCGGTATAGAATGTCTCAAAATTGAAATCGCATTAGACAAAATGAATGAACTCATAAATAAACTTACTAATTAGAAAAATGAGTAAATTTTTAAAAACTTACATCAGATATCCCCTAGAATTTTTTTTATTTATTATTTTCTATACGATATTCAAAATTCTTCCTCTAACAGTCTCAAGAAAACTTGGGGTATTTTTAGCTTTATTGATAGGGCCATTTTTTTCGGTTAACAAAATAATTGAAAAAAATCTTAAGTATGCTTTTAAAGACAAAGACGATATTTGGATCAAAGAAACTGTTAAAAAGGTTTGGGTAAACTTTGGGTATACGATAGCAGAATATTCTCATTTAAAAAATATACTGCACAATAAAGTAAACGTGGTTAGGAATGACCTTTTTAAAGAGGCATTTAAAAGTCACACAAAGTCAATTATTGTGTCTGCTCATAATTCAAATTGGGAAATTCCTGGTATGTCTCTTCGCAAAATCATGCATCCAGCTTCGGCAATTGTCAGGGAACCCAACAATCCTCTTATAAATTTTGTTTTAAAGAGATTAAGAAACAAATACAGTTTGAAATGCCTGAGTAAAAATAGAGAAGGCACAAGACAGTTATTGTCTAATTTTAAAAAAGGGGAGTCAATTGCATTGCTTGCTGATCTTCAGCTATCTTCAGGAATAGAAATTGATTTTTTTAATAGGAAAATGAAATTTTCAACATTACCAGCGCAGCTCTCTCTCAAATCAAAGTGTAAAATTTTCTTAGGCTGGCCAATAAGAAAAACTAATGGATCTTTTGAATTTGAAATTCATGAGGCAATCTACCCAAATGCATTGGAAGACAATCAAGAAAGTGTGGTTAAGATTTCAAAAAAAATAATTTCTTATTATGAAAGTATGATTGAAAAATATCCTGATCAATATTTTTGGTTCCATAACAGATGGAAAATAAATTAATTATATTTTAACAATAACGGGTCCACATAAGTATCAAAAACCATGACACCCCAATGTAAATGAGGGCCTGTCGATCTACCAGTGGAACCTACCTTTCCTATAATTTCGTTTCTACTAACTTGCTGATTTAAGACTACATCTACTGAAGAAAGATGAGCATAAATTGACTTAACACCATGACCATGATCTAAAATTATTGTTCCACCAGTATAATAAAGATCATTTTCAGCGTGAATAACGATACCATCATTGCATGCGATTACACGTGACCCCTTTTCAGCAGCAATATCAATACCTCGATGTGGACTTTTCGCAATGCCGTTAAGAATTCTTTGACTACCAAATACTCCGGTAATTATTCCATTGGTAGGCATAACAAACTTCTCTTTAAAAAACGTAAAGTCCAAATCCATTTTCTTAACATCCTTGATAAAATTATTCTCTTTTATAATTCGCTTTATAACATCATCACCTAAAGGAGTGACCATTTGCTCTGGTAGTCCATCAATTCTTTGAATATCAAAATCTTGCTCTTCTACAAAAATTTGCTCTAAATTAATAATTTCGTTGCTACGAATAAAAGTAACATTTACTGGTTCAACTTGTTCGCGAGATATAGCAAAAACATAAAAACCATCGGGACTAATCTTTATAGACTCTCCATCAACTAATATCATGTCCGCTGTCGAGCTTTCACCAATAATTAAGCTTCCTTGTGGAGCAGTTTCTGGCAAATCTAATGCGAATGTATGATAATTAAAGCTTAAATAAATTAATAAAAATCTAATTATTAATATCATTGAGCTCTTTATATCTTTTTAATGCAACTTCTGGTGAAGCATATACTTCTTGTAGATCGACATTCCAATATTTTAAATTTTCTATTGCGATTTTTTCTTTTGTTACTGAGCACTCTACATAATCACCTGGACTTTTTAATTGAAACTGTCCGTGATGCAAAAGGACTTCTGCTTTGGTTTTTAAATCATTCATTTTCCATACCTTCAACTTTAGCTCTAATTTTTGCAAAACTAGTTTCAGCAACTATTCTCTCATCTTTTTCTAAATCACTGGAAGAGGTAATAATTTTATTTTTAGAATTCTTAATAACTGAATAACCTCTATTTAATACTGACTTATAGCTCATATTATCCAGTAGTTTTTTATTTTGGCTGAGGAGCTTATACATATTTTCAAAATATAATTTAGTTGACTTGTTCAGACTCTCAACAGAGACGTATAATCTTTCCTGATAATTATTTATTTGTTCCTCTAAAATTCTATAATTTAAAGATTGTGTTAAATCTTTAAATTCTGAAAGTAAACTTTTAGTAAATAGTTTTAGTGATACAGGTAATCTATCACTTAAATTTTTATATAACTTAAATTTGTCTTCAATATAGTTGTTGATAGAGTCAAAAAGATTTTTTTGATAGCTTTTTAAGTTCATTTTTAAATCATCAATATTTGGGGTGCAAAGTTCAGCTGCTGCTGTTGGCGTAGGAGCTCTTAGATCAGAAACAAAATCAATTAGAGTGGTATCAGTTTCGTGTCCAACCGCTGATAAAACCGGTATTTTACTCTCGAACACTGCTCTGACAACTATTTCCTCATTAAAAGGCCATAGATCCTCTATGCTACCTCCACCACGAGCAACTATAATTACATCTGGGATTTTGAAGTCAGTATCTATATGAGATTTATTAAAACCTTTTAATGCATCCGCTATAAAATGTGCTGCGTCATCCCCCTGTACCGGTACGGGCCATAAAATCAGATTACATGGAAAGCGATCCTCAAGTCTGTGAATTATATCTTTAATTACCGCTCCTGTAGGAGATGTTATTACCCCAATGGTTTCAGGATAGAGAGGAAGAGATTTTTTGAACTCCTGATTAAAAAGTCCCTCGGCGAAGAGTTGTTTTTTTCTTTTCTCAAGCAAGGCCATAAGAGCACCTTCACCTGCTGGTACAATGCTTTCAATTATAATAGAATAATCTGACCTTCCAGGATATCTATCAGAATATCCTGTCGAAAGTCTTCCAGAACATATTACCTCAAGTCCCTCTTCTGGTATAAAACTAAGTCTTGAAACGATGCTTCGCCATGCGATTGCCTTAATAATTGCTTTATCATCTATAAGGTTCAGATAAATATGTCCCGAGGCTGGTTTGCTTAAATTAGATACTTCACCTCGTACTTTCACATATCCAAAATTCTCCTCAAGCGAATTTTTAATTGATGTCGAAATTTCAGTTACAGTATACTCTTTGATATTTTCTCTTACCATTTAATATATTTATTAATGTGATAATATATCAATAAAATTATAAATATACTTTATGAAAATTGTTGTAATTGGAAGTGGGGCTCGTGAGCACTCATTATGCTATTCGATCTCACGAAGTCCACTCGTATCATCAATATACGCTATTCCTGGTAACTATGGCATTAGTCAACTTGCAGAATGCATAAAAATTGATCAAAGTAATTTTGAGGAAATATACAGTTTTTGTCAAAAGAATACGGTCGACTTGATTATTGTTGGTCCTGAAGTTCCCTTAGTTGAAGGAATTGTAGATTTCTTTGAAATTAAAGGGATTAAAATATTTGGCCCTAATAAATATGCTTCACAATTAGAAGGTTCTAAAGGATTTATGAAAGATCTTTGCCAACAAAATAATATACCAACAGCAAACTATGCCAGATTCAATAATAAGGCTGACTCAATTAATTATTTAAAAGATCAATCTTTACCAATTGTGATCAAAGCAGATGGCTTAGCTGCTGGCAAAGGAGTCACAGTTGCAGAATCTATGGAAATTGCTGAACAAGCAATAATTGACATTTTTAACGAAAAATTTGGAGCGAATATGGAAGTTGTCATAGAGGAGTTTATGGATGGAGAGGAAGCAAGCTATTTTGTTTGTGCTGATGGTGAAAATTTTGTTTCGCTTGAAAGTGCTCAAGATCATAAAAGAATTGGCGAAAACGACACAGGCCCAAATACTGGTGGCATGGGTGCATATTCTCCAGCGCCAATATTTAATTCAAAAATCAAGCAACAAGTAGACAATGAAATCATTATTCCCACCCTTAAAGCTCTTCAAAAAAGTGGTAATCCTTATAAAGGAATTCTTTATGCAGGATTAATGATTAAAGATGGTTACGCAAAATTAGTTGAGTACAATATCAGATTTGGTGATCCAGAATGTCAAGTTTTAATGTTAAGAATGAAAAATGACATAGTTCAATTAATTTTAGATTGTATAGACGGTAAGCTTAATAAAACTCAAATTGAATGGGCAGATGATAATTGTGCAACCGTTGTAATGGCGTCAAAAGGCTATCCTGGAGAATACAAAAAAAATACAATCATTCATGGAATTGAAAAATTAGAAAGCAGTGATATCTTTCAAGTCTTTCATGCCGGAACAAGTCATAATGGTAGTAACTTGTTAGCAACTGGAGGCAGGGTCCTATCACTTACAGCGAAAAATGAGACGTTATCAGAAGCATTGAATATTATTTACGAGTCAATTTCTCAATTAGAATGGCCAGAGGGCTACTATAGAAAAGATATTGGCAAGAAAGCATTGTCATGACATCTCGTGATGATATTTTTTCGGGTACAAAAGACGTTGATGAAAAATTAAAATTTAACTCCGCTAATCTAAATCAGTATTTGAAAGATATAATTGGAAATGATTTTAACATTATAAGTGTCAAGCAGTTTAAGGGTGGTCAATCAAATCCAACATATTTAATCGAAGAAAAGAAAAAAAATTATGTTTTGAGAAGAAAGCCTCCAGGAAGATTACTTAAATCTGCTCATGCAGTAGATAGAGAATATAGAGTAATTACAGCTTTAGGTAAGACAAACGTTCCTGTTCCAGAGACATATTGTTTTTGTGAAGATGACGATATTATTGGCACTGAGTTCTTTCTAATGGATCACGTCGATGGAAATATATTTTGGGAGCTTTTATTACCAAATGCAGATAAAAAACAAAGAGGAGAAATCTATGCATCAATGAATGATACAATTGCAAAACTCCATAATGTAGATTTTAAAAGTATCGGTTTAGGTGATTATGGAAAACACGAAAATTATATGGATAGGCAAATTTATAGATGGAGTAAACAGTACAAAGACTCTGAAACACAAAAGATACCAGAAATTGATAATTTAATAGAGTGGCTTCCATTAAATATACCTAAAGACAATGAAACTTCAATAGTTCATGGAGATTTTCGACTAGACAATATGATTTTTAATAAAGACACAAATCAGGTCGAAGCCATATTGGATTGGGAGTTGTCAACACTTGGAAATCCAATTGCTGATTTTACATATCATATGATGTCTTGGAGATTACCTGTTGGAGCTAAAGGTCTTGGAATGATGGGTTCAGATTTAAAAGAATTAAACATTCCTTCCGAAAATGAATACGCCGAGATGTATTATAAAAAAACTGGAAGAAGTCGAGTTGAGAATTGGGATTTTTACATGGCATATAATATATTCAGATTAGCGGGTATCGCTCAAGGGATAGTTGGCAGAGTAAGAGATGGAACAGCAGCAAGCTCAGAGGCAAAAAATTATGCAAGTTTTGTTCCTATTTTAGGTAAACTCGGTTGGAATATTGTGGAGGAAAATAATTAATAAAATGAAGAGTGAACTTGATACAGCTTTTGTAAGGAGTCAATTTCCAGTGTTTCAAGATTCTAGAACATCTGATTTCGCATTCTTTGAAAACGCAGGCGGTACTTACGTTCCTAAACAGGTAATAAATAAATTGAATGATTTTATGATTACAAAAAAAGTTCAACCTTACGGAGATTTTGGCCCATCCATTGAAGCGGGTTCAGAGATGGATAATAGTCTAAGTAAAATAGGAGAACTACTCAATATAAACAAAGAGGAATTTATGATAGGTCCGTCGACAACGATGAATATGTTTTTATTATCAAACGCAATTAAAACGTGGCTTAAAAAAGATGACGAAATAATAGTTACAAATCAAGATCACGAGGCGAATATTGGAGCATGGAGAAAGTTATCAGAATACGGAGTAAAAATAAAGGAGTGGCAATTTAATCCCAATACAGCTGATCTAGAAATCGATGAGTTAAAAAGATTAATTTCAAAAAAAACAAAGTTTATCTGCGTATGTCATACATCTAATGTTGTTGCTTCAATAAATAATTTAAAGGAAATTATTTCTCTTGCGCACGATAACGATATTAAAGTTGTTGGAGATGGAGTCGCATATATGGCCCATGATATTGTAGATTTGAAAGATTTAGATATCGATTTTTATGGATTCAGTTTGTATAAGACTTATGGACCTCATCTAGCACTTTTATATGGGAAGAAAGAATTACTCGAACAAACTAAAAATCTAAACCATGAATTTCTTGCTGGCCAAGTACCCTACACACTTAATCCTGGTGGCCCTAATCATGAGGAATTGGGGTGTTTGTCAGGTATAACAGATTATTATGAGACTTTGTATCATCATCATTTTGATGAAAGTGATTTAAATCTTCACCACAAGGGTAAAAAAATTTTCAAACTAATAGCTAAGCACGAAGAGGTCCTCATGAGAGAACTGATCCAATTTTTACAAACGAAAAAAAATATAAAAATGATTGGAAAAAAGTCCTCTTCTCGCGAAGAACGTATGCCTACTGTCTCGTTTACAGTAACAAATAAAAGTTCATATCAAATAGCGAGAGACGCAGGACAAAATAATATTGGCATCAGAAATGGTGAATTCTATGCGTGGAGATGTCTTGAGGGACTAGGCATTGAACCAAATGATGGTGTCGTAAGGGTATCAATGGTTCATTATAACACAATGCAAGAAGTAAGAAGGCTAACTGAGTTTTTAGACAGAGTTATTTAGGGTTTTTAAATTTTTCCTCACGTTCCTTTTTTTGTCTGATTGACTCTTTCATCGATATATCTTCTAAATTATGGTAATCATCCCAATATGTATTAAATTCTTTCGAATTCACATATCGACCATATACGTCTTTTTGGTATGCTTTCTTTTTTTTGATCAATGTTATAGGTATTTTTTTAGTTCATTTCTTGCAATAGATAATCTGTGTACCTCATCAGGGCCATCCGCAAGCCGCAAGGTTCGCATACCTGCATAAGCTTGTGCTAAATGTGGGTCAGTCGTAACACCCGCCCCACCAAAAGCTTGTATTGCATCATCAATAATTTTTAAAGCCATATTAGGGGCTGCAACTTTGATCATCGCTATTTCATTTTTTGCGACTTTATTTCCGACTTCATCCATCATTGAAGCAGCTTTTAATGTAAGCAATCTAGTCATTTCAATATTAATTCTTGCATCGGCGATTCTCTCTTGCCATACCGAATGTCTCACAACCTCTTTACCAAAAGCTCTTCTTGTCATTAATCTTTTACACATTGCTTCAAGTGCGACTTCAGCAAGCCCTATGGTTCTCATACAATGATGTATTCTTCCTGGACCAAGTCTACCTTGAGCAATTTCAAAACCTCTACCCTCACCAAGTAGCATATTTTCAGGTGGAACTTTGACATCTTTAAATTCTACTTCTGCGTGTCCGTGAGGAGCATCGTCAAAACCAAAAACTGGAAGGTGACGTTTAATCTTGATACCTGGAGTATCTTTATCCACTAATATCATTGATTGTTGTTTGTGTCTGTCTGGGTTATCTGGATCTGTCTTACCCATGAAAATAAAAAACTTACATCTAGGATCCATTGCTCCAGAAGTCCACCATTTAGTTCCATTTAAAACGTACTGGTTTCCTTCTTTTTTAATTTCACTTTCGATATTTGTTGCATCAGAAGAAGCAACCGCAGGCTCTGTCATCGCAAATGCTGACCTTATCTCACCATCCAAAAGTGGTTTTAAATATTTTTCTTTTTGCTCCTCAGTTCCATATCTCACTATTACTTCCATATTTCCTGTATCGGGCGCGGAACAATTAAAAACTTCGGCTGACCACATAGCTCTTCCCATAATCTCACACATTGGTGCATACTCAGCATTTGTTAGACCATGCCCGTAATCACTATCTGGTAAAAATAAATTCCAGAGATCGTCTTTCTTTGCTTCTTTTTTTAAATCCTCAATTATTGGAACAACTTGCCATCGATCATCGCCAAAATCTTCAATTTGCTGATGATATGTCTCGTTATTTGGATAAACATGTTGATCCATAAATTTATTTAGTCGATCGGTTGTTTGTTTAGCTTTTGCAGAAATTGTCATTATCTTTTGTCCTTAAAAAAATTATTTAGAATATTTTCACACTCATTTTTATCAATATTATCATAAATTTCTGGTATGTGATTACAGTTTTTTGACTGAAAAAAATCAAAATTACCATTGATTGAACCATATTGCAAATCATCTGCTGCATAATAAAGTCTTCTTATTTTGGCTCTTGAAATAGCCACAGCGCACATTACGCATGGTTCTAAGGTAACATACATATCATGGTCTATTAGGCGGTCGGTCTTCAATTTTTTACAGGCAATACGAATAGCATTAATTTCAGCATGAGCTGTAGGATCTTTATCTTTTTTTACTGTATTAAATGCTCTTGATATAATTTTATTATATTTATCAACAATTATACAACCAACGGGAATTTCACCACTATCTTTGCTTTTATGCGCAAGAAGAATTGCCTCCCTCATATAAATATTTTTTTTCATAATTCATTTTATATAATAAGTTAAATTCATTTTAAACAAACTCATTTGTCATATATGGAAAGAATAAACAAGGTACTTGCACGATCTACTGGCTTCTCCCGAAGAGATATCGATAGATTAATAGATGAGGGAGCAGTTGAAATTGATGGAAAGACAATATTAAGCAAAGGTTGTAAGATTAATGTAAACAGCAAAGTTAAAATTAATCAAAAAATTATATCGTTAAAAAAAGATAGCGAATTAAATAGCATTTATCTTTTTCACAAGCCTAGGGGATGTCTTGTAACAAAATCAGATCCAAAAAATAGGAAAACGATTTATGATTTTTTAAAGAAAAATCATAATAACCTATTGAGCGTTGGAAGACTTGATTACAATACAGAAGGTTTATTATTATTAACAAACAATGGTGAATTAAAAAGAAAACTTGAATTGCCAAGTAGTAATTTAGAAAGAGTGTATAAAGTAAAAGTACAAGGTACTGTAGATAAGAAAATTATACAAAAACTGGCACTTGGATATCGAATAAATAATTTTAAATATAAACCTATTAAGGCCTATATTACAAATAATACGAAGACCTATACATGGCTAATGATGACGCTCACCGAGGGAAAGAATAGAGAGATCCGAAATATTTTTGAGTCCTTAAACTTAACAGTTACTCGATTAATCAGAGTGTCTTATGGCAAATATAAATTAGGTAACTTACCCAAGGGTATAGTGAAGAATATAAAATTATGAGAATTATAAGTGGTGAAAAGAAGGGGCACTCTTTTTATAGTTATAAAAGTAAGGATGTAAGACCGTTATCAGATAAAAACAGAGAAACAATCTTTAATATTATTTTGCATGGAAAAGAAATTATTCAGAGTAATTTTGAATTAGATAACTGTAGGATAATAGAGCTTTTTGCAGGAACTGGTTCATTCAGTTTTGAGGCTCTTTCTAGAGGAGCTCGTAATACCACCATGGTAGAAAATAACGAAATGATGATTGATATGATATATAAATCTGCAACTAAATTAGGATACCTTCATAAAATATCAGTTTTAAATAGTAATGCTTGTTCATTTGAAGAGGACTCAATAAATCCAAAATTTAATCTAGTATTTATAGATCCTCCATATAACAAAAATCTTGGTAAACGAAGTATTAAAAATTTAATCAAAAAAAATTTACTTGAAAAAAATTCGTTGATCATTCTCGAAGAAGAACTTAGATCTCCATCCGTTCAGCTTTCTGAAATTGAATTATTAAGAGTTAAAAAACTAGGTAATACTAAATTTAGCTTTTTTAAACTAATTTAGATATTTTTTTTGATTATCAACAGCTGGTTGATCAAAAGGATTAACACCCATTAACTCACTAAGAAATACAACTTTAATCATTTCAAAACCACAGTAATAACCAAAATTTTCTATATTATTTTTTTTAAATATCGACATTTTACAAGGAAAGTCTTTTTCAGTTATTGATTGAAATGTTGCATTCATATGATTTGTTAAAGTCATATTAATCATATTAATTTCTTCGTAATCTATCCCTAAAATTTCAAAGTATATATTATCGGGACCGTCTAAATATAGTTGGAGCATACTATGCTGATCCTTAGGCATTTCTGACCAAATAGGCACAATTCCTTTTTTATTTTTACCAAGAGATTCTGAATAAAGTTGCTTTTTCCAAAGTGCCAACTCTGTTAATTCGTATCCATATGTCAAAAATGCAAAGATATTTCTATCGTTTTTCAATTGTGTAAATTCTTTTTTTGCTTCTGATTGAGCATCATTTATTTTGTCTAGTGCTTTCTTTCCACCATTGAGAAAATTTTCTACTAAATTTCTTTGATAATAAAAACCTGGCAACAAAGATACATTACTAAAAATTGAAAAACGTCCACCAATGTCCTTATTATACTCGATCGTTTTAATCATGTTTTGAAGTGCAAGATTTCCTAGAGTTGAGGACTTTACCTCAGTTAGTACAATAAAATTATCTTTAATTACAATTTTTTTTTCGAGTTTACGTTTTAAGTACTCAAAAATAGTCAGTATTTCCGATGTTTCTCCTGATTTTGAAATAAACATAAAACAGGTATTTTTTATTTCTATTTTATTAATTGTTTCATCAATCAAAAAAGAATCTAAATGGTCAAAATAAATTACTCTTTTTTCACAAAGGAAAGAAGTTATAGCCTTAGACCCTTGAGTAGATCCTCCAGCTCCTACCACGATAATATTACTAAAATTTTGATGTAAAATTTTATTAGACTTTTGGTAATCAGATACTAATTTGGCAAAGTCTAAAAAACTGTGTTTCACTCTAAGCCCTACTCTTTTCCTCGCCTATGACCACGTCTATCCTTCTTTCGAATTCTCTTAATCTCTTATAGACACTAGCTAATTCTATTAATGTAGGCCATGACTGAAAAAGATATTGAAGCGAGCCTTCAACTCTTCCGAATGCTCTGACTAACTGTTGCATAACTCCTAATGTCATTAGACCTGCAACTATAGCTGGAGCAATTAAAATGTAAGCTGACAATACATTTGCCTGTAAGTAAGCTAATCTTCCGATATTAAAATAAAGATAGTAAAGATAACTTTTAAAGTGAATAGATCGAACACCTTCAAATAATTCTTCAAGTGATTTTGGTCTTACAGAGCCGTCATCTTCAGCAATAACTAATATTTTTCTATAGGCAGCTTCTTTCTTTTGAAGATCGTATTCAATGCCAACTAACCTAAGTACCCACGCTAATAATACCATAAATAAAGTACCACCTACAGACCATATAAGTGCTCCTGTTACCAATCCATATTCCCACTCTCCAAACCAAAGAATTGGTAAACCAATTGAGATAGTCATTAGAATTGGAAAAAATTCGAACAATACTAAAATTGCTTCAAATAAACTTGTTCCAAGAGATTCCATTATTCTGCTAAATTTAATTGTATCTTCTTGAACACGCTGAGAAGCTCCTTCAATGTGACGGGCTTTCTCAAAAACACTATGATAGTACTCAACCATACTTGTTCGCCAACGAAATAAATAGTGTGAAGCAAAGAAAGAAGAAAAAAGTGACAAACCTATCCACATTGCAGCAAATTGACCAAAAACGATAAGCGACCCAAAGTATTCATCCATTGTGATAGCATTAGGCTCTCCCAGCGCGACTTGAATTAAGTCATAGAAATCACCAAACCAGTAATTTATTTGAACATCAATCTGAACTTGCAACCATATAGAAACTAAAACTATTGCTGAACCGCCATATGCCCACAAATACCACTTAGGATCAAAAAAAAATTTAAACATTAAACATTAACTTACTTTAATTAATTTCCTCTTTTTCGGTTGAGAAATTTGAATCAATGAAATCTTGTAAATCATCACCACTATTATTGTTTTCAGCACTCATATCTTCTTCATTGCCTTCTAGAAGTATATTTTTTAAATCTGAGTCTTTTACAGTATCTGAAGCCATTTCAGCTGCCTCGGCTTCTGTTTTGTCGGATGGAGGTAACAATTGGAAATCTGGAGGAATCTCGAGAGCTTTTTGTTTTAATGAAGTGTAGTCACTCACGGTTTTGTTTGTACATGCGACTATTACAAAAAATAAGATCAGCATAAAAATATTTTTTTTCATAATTATTTAATACTAATTTTTTTTTCTCCAAAAAATAATTCTAAAATTATGATCAGTATACAACCAAGCGAAATACTTATATCAGCAATGTTAAATACATACCAATGGTAATTGCCATAATGAATATCGATAAAATCTAAAACTGCAGAATATTGGAACCTATCAAGAAGATTGCCTAGAGCTCCCCCTAGGATCATACCAAAACCTAGATAGTAAGTTTTTTTGTTTATCAACAGTGCATACACAAAAATAAATATTATGATTGCAGCTATTATCGTCATATAAATATTATTTACAAACTCAATATCATTTTGAAACATTCCAAATGCAAAACCCTTGTTCCAAATCAAATGAAAGTTTAAGAATTCATTAATTGAGATTAAAAATTGAGAATTCAAATTTGTGACATCAATATTATATGATTTTATAATAAATAATTTAGATAATTGATCAGCGGCAAAAATAGTCAAAGTTATAATTGCAAATCTACTAACTCCTCTGATCATAAACAACTAATAGCATCTTCACATCTTGAACAAATACTATTATTTAAATTTGTAAAATATTTCCAACATCGCTCACATTTACTGCCATCAACTTTGCTTACATATACTCCAATATTTTTATCAGACTCAGATATGTAACAGTTGTTTTGTGGTTTATCGTGAACAACTTTTAATTCACTTATAATTGAAATATTCTCTAATATCGTATTTTCAATTTGTAATGACTCTTCCTTTGGACAATAAAGTAAAACTGATGCTTCGAGGCTTGATCCAAGAACTTTTTCTTTTCTTTTAATTTCAATGGCACCATTGATGGCTTTTCTTAATTTTTTATATGTTTCCCATTTTGTTGATAGATTTTTATTAATTAAACTGCCATCTAATTTTGGGAAATCTTTCTGGTGAATACTAGTATCAAATCCAAATCTACTTTGCCATGCTTCCTCAGAGGTAAAGCACAATATTGGAGCGAGTAAACTTATTAGATTATGAAATAATATATCTAATACCGTACGGGTTGATCGACGAATTTTATTTTCTTTAGTATCGCAATAAAGTGTATCCTTTCTAATATCAAAATAAAATGAAGAGAGATCATTTGTACAAAAATTAAATATTGATGAAAAAACTCTCTGAAATTCAAAAATTTTATAATTACTGATTACTTCTTTCTTTAAAATTTCTAATTCAGATAGAATATATAATTCTAACTCATCAAGATTGTTTAGGGGTATTTTTTCTTTTTCATTAAAATCCGAAAGGTTGCCTAAAATAAATCTCAATGTATTCCGTAATCTTCGGTAACTATCTATATTACTTTTAATAATCTCTGGCCCTATCTTCAAATCTTCAGAATAATCACTACTAGCCACCCAAAGTCTTAATATATCCGCACCAGATTTTTCAATAATTTCTGCAGGAGAAACAGTATTTGATGAAGATTTACTCATCTTTAATCCATCTTCGTGAAGTATGAAACCATGAGTAAGAACCGACTCATATGGTGCAATACCTCTCGTTCCACATGACTCTAAAAGTGAGGAGTGAAACCATCCTCTATGCTGATCTGTTCCCTCAAGATATATTGACGCAGGCCATATTTGATCATCTTTACCATCCAGTACAAATGCATGTGTACAACCTGAATCAAACCAAACATCCAAAATGTCATCAACTTTTTTAAATTCATTTGAATTGTATTTAGAGCCTAATAATTCTTCTTTAGAATATTTAAACCATGCATCAGAACCTTCTTCTTTGTATAGTTTAATGATCCTTTCATTTATTTCTTTATCAACAAGTGGCTTGCCAGTTTTAATATTATAAAAAATAGATAAGGGAACCCCCCACGCTCTTTGCCTTGATACAACCCAATCAGGCCTTTCTTCAATCATGGAATAAATTCTATTTTTACCCTGCTTAGGATACCACTTTACTTTTTCAATTTCTTTTAGTGCTTTATCTCTTAATTGGTTCTTTTCCATGCTGATAAACCACTGGGGTGTATTTCTGAATATTACTGGTGCTTTTGATCGCCATGAATGCGGGTAGCTATGACGTAAAGAACTTTTTCCTGCTAAATTTTCGTGTTTTTTTAATTCAATGATTACTGCAATATTTGCATCAGCATCTGAACCGTCTTCATTAAATATTTTTTTTCCATTAAATAGTGGCACATGATCAAAATATTCTCCGTTTTCATCGACAGTATCAGGTACATCAATGTTATTTGCTGTTCCTAAAATATAATCATCAGCTCCATGACCAGGTGCAATGTGAACAAAGCCAGTTCCTTGCTCTAAAGTAACAAAGTCTGCGTCATACAATTTCACATCAAAATTATAACCTGATTTTCTAAAAGGGTGATCACAAACAAAGCTTCCAAAATCTTTTACCTCTGAAATTCTTGTTAAATCTAAAAGTTTACATTGTGTTTTAACGTTTTCCAAAAGTTCATCGGCAAAAATAATTTTATCTCCAACGCGAAGTGTGCTGTGTTCAGCAATGCTCTCTACTTTGTACATTGAGTAGTTTATTTCGGTACTATAAGCAATTGCTCTATTGCCAGGAATAGTCCATGGAGTAGTAGTCCAGATAACAATTGCTGCTTCCTGAAAAGACTTATCAGAACATTCTCGAACAGGAAATTTTACACAAATAGTGGTTGACTTATGCTCTTTGTATTCAATTTCGGCTTCAGCCAATGCAGTTTTTTCAACCGTTGACCACATAACAGGTTTTGATCCACGGTATAAACTTTCATTTTCCAGAAATTTAAAGAATTCTTTTACAATAATTGACTCAGCCTCATAAGACATAGTCGTATATGGTGAGAACCAATCACCATTTATCCCTAAGCGAATGAACTCTTCTCGCTGAATATTTATCCACTTGTCTGCAAATTCTCTACATTCTTTACGGAACTGAATTATATCAACATCATCTTTATTCTTTCCCTTTTCTCTATATTGTTCCTCAATCTTCCACTCGATGGGTAAACCATGACAATCCCAACCAGGAATATAAGAACTATCATTACCGAGCATCTGTTGAGATCTAATCACAAAATCTTTCAAAATTTTATTCAGTGCATGTCCCATATGTAAGTGGCCATTTGCGTATGGAGGGCCGTCATGCAATATAAATTTTTTTCTGTCTTGCGATTGTTGTCTTAATTGACGATAGATATTTGCCTTAGCCCAACCATTTAATATTTTGGGTTCTTGCTCAGGTAAACCTGCACGCATTGCAAATGAAGTTTTTGGCAAAAATAGAGTCTCACTAAAATCTATGTTATCGTTTTTAGCGTTCATTATTATTTACTTAAAATTTTTTGTGCTTTCGAAATATCTGATTTTAGCTGTTTTTTTAAGGTTTCAATCCCTGAAAATCTTTTCTCTTCTCTTATAAAATCAACAAACTCGACTTTTAACAAAGAATTATAAATATTCAATTTAAATCTAAAGAGGTGTACCTCTAGTATTTCTTCTTTTTTTCCAAATGTTGGCCTGATACCAAAATTTGCAATCCCATTGATAATCCGCTTTTTTGAATTCTTCGTAAGGGAGGCCTTTACAGCATATACTCCGTACTTTGGAGCAACATGTTCTTCCAACTTAAGATTAGCGGTTGGGACACCAATTTGTCGGCCTCTTTGATCACCCTTTATAACTTTTGAAGTTACACTGTAGCTGTTACCAAGAAAATCATTAGCAAGTTTCACTTTTCCAATTTTTATAAGTTCTCTAATATTTGTGGATGAATATATTTTCATCTTAGTTTTTTTGAAAAGAGAAGGTGAAGTTTTCAACAATTTTATCGGGGTAACTTGAAAATTATTTTGTTTGCCGAAATTAAGTAAATATTTGTAGTCTCCTGATCTTTGTTTGCCAAATTTAAAATTTTTACCAACTAAAATATTTTTCATATTTATTCCTGAAAGCAAAATTTGATTACAAAAAACATTAGGTGACATAGAGGATATTTTTTTATTAAATTTTATTATCATCACATAATCTATCCCATACGTTCCTAAGATTTTAATGCGTTCATTAATTTGAGTTAATAAGAAATTTGGACTATGTTTATTAAAAAATTTTCTTGGGTGTGGATCAAAAAGTAAAACTCCAATTTTAGATTTTTGTTCATTCGCAATTCTTTTTGCAGACTTAATTATTGATTGATGACCTTTATGAACACCATCAAGGTTTCCAATTATTAAGGTTGAGTTTGTTGTGTATTTATAAGTACTACTATTAAAATTTTTAAAAACTTTCATTTTTTTACTTCAGCTCTTCAGAATAAGTTATACTTTCTAGAGATTTAGGAAGAATAGCTTCTGATAATGCAATCAAATCATCTCTATTTGATATTTCATTTTTATGTATACCATTCTTTATGAATACAAAATCGAGATTTGATTGACAGGCGCCTAAGCAGTCAGTCTTTATACTGTCCCCTATGGCTAGTATATCTTTTTTTGAAGCCTTAGTTTTGTCTAAAAGATCACTAATAACGTGATTATAAATTTCCGGATGAGGTTTTCCATAGTAAGTTACTTTACCACCCATTTTCTCATAAAATTTACAAAGAGCACCAGCGCAGTATATTCTCTTTGAGTCTCTATAGACAATTTCATCTGGATTAACACATACCATCTCTTTGTTATTGATTAATAAGCTACTAAAAAAATCTCTATAGTCTTCTGGACCCTCTTTATGATCATCATATAGACCGGTGCATACAACAAATTCTGATCTATTTATGTCTTCTGATTTATGAATTTTTATGTTTTCTAATAAATCACGGTCTTTTTCTGGCCCTAAGTGAAAATACGTCTCCCCGTGAATTTTAGAGTTTATAAATTTTGTTCCAATGTCACCTGAAGTATAGATTTTTTTAAATAAATCTTTATTGAGATTAAGTTTATTTATCAAACCTTTACTTACTACCTCTTCTGGTCTTGGAGCATTTGAAATCAAATATACATCAATACCATTTTGTTTCATATTTTTAAGGTAGGACTCTGCATCGTCAAATAATTTTACTCCATTATGAATAACGCCCCATAAATCACAAAGTATAATTTTATAGGAAAGTGAGTACTCAGTTACATTATCAATTTCGTAAATTTCCATAATTATATTGTAATTATCCAATAAATTTATAATCTTCTTATAAATTATTTGAAATTTTATTAAATGGAATCACTTTTTAATTTAAAAGACAAAAATGCAATAATAACAGGTTCTTCTAGAGGAATTGGAAAAGCAATTGCCTATAGAATGGCAGAGCACGGTGCAAAGGTTATTATAACAAGTCGCAAATTAGACGCATGTGAAGCAGTTGCAAAGGAAATTAATGATACATTTGGAGAGGGACATGCTACTTCTATTGCTTGCAATATTTCTGATAAAGAACAATTGCAAAATCTTTACAAAAAATCTTTGGACTTTTGTGGCAGTATTTCAACTTTAGTTTGTAATGCTGCTATTAATCCATATTTCGGACCATCAAATAAAATACCTGACGAAGCATTTGAGAAAATAATGAAATCAAACGTACAGAGTAATTTTTGGCTTTGTAATGAAGTACTTCCTGATATGATTAAAATGAAAAATGGTTCCATAATAATTATTTCCTCAATCGCTGGTTTGCATGGAAGCAGTCTGTTAGGCGCCTACGCAATTTCAAAAGCTGCGGACTCTCAATTGGCCAGAAACATATCTGTTGAGTATGGAAGAAACAATATTCGAGCTAATTGTATTTCTCCTGGTTTAATTAAGACTGATTTTGCCAGAGCGTTGTGGGAGAATGAAAGCATTTTAAAGGCTACAACTGCTAAATCTGCATTAAAAAGGATTGGCATGCCTGATGAAATTGCAGGGGCAGCTGTGTATTTAGCCTCAAACGCCGGCTCATTTATGACTGGACAAAACATTGTTATAGATGGAGGAGAGTCAGAACAATCGTAAAATAGCCAAAAAACAAGGTTTTTTAATAATTTTCAAAATTATCTAATATTTTTCGCCCCCTTGACACTTTTACATCAAATCACTATATGCCTAGTAAATTAAGCGTTGTACAAACATATTTTTAGGAGAGAAAAAATGGATTTCAGACCTTTACACGATCGAGTTCTTGTCCGAAGACTTGATACAGAAGAAAAAACTGCTGGAGGTATTATCATACCCGATACAGCTCAAGAGAAACCACAAGAAGGTCAAATTGTTGCTGTAGGCAACGGAACCAAAAGTGAAGATGGTAAAGTGACCCCATTGGATCTAAAGGTTGGAGATATTGTTCTTTTTGGAAAGTGGTCAGGAACAGAAGTTAAGGTAGATAGCGAAGAGCTATGCATCATGAAAGAGTCCGATATCATGGGTGTAATTGAAAAAAAATCTAAATCTAAATCAAAAACAAAAAAGAAATAATTACTATTAAATAAGGAGAATTAAACATGGCGGGTAAAGATATTCACTTTGGCACTGAGGCGAGAAATAAAATGCTTAAAGGTGTCAATGTTTTAGCAGACGCGGTCGCTGTTACACTTGGTCCTAAAGGAAGAAATGTTGTAATGGATAAATCTTTTGGTGCACCAAAGAGTACAAAAGATGGAGTTTCAGTTGCAAAAGAAATTGAATTAAAAGACAAATTTGAAAATATGGGCGCTCAAATGGTACGCGAGGCTGCAAGTAAAACAAATGATGTGGCTGGTGACGGAACCACTACAGCAACTGTCCTTACGCGTGCAATCGTTACCGAAGGTTTAAAATTTGTTGCAGCTGGTATGAATCCAATGGATCTTCGAAGAGGGGTCGATTCTGCAATTGAAGCTGCGAGTGATGCAATTAAAGAGTCGTCAAAAAAAGTCAAAACAAGTGCAGAAGTTGCCCAGGTAGGATCTATTTCCGCAAATGGTGAAGCGGAAGTTGGTGACATGATCGCAAAAGCTATGGATAAAGTTGGAAACGAAGGCGTTATTACCGTAGAAGAAGCTAAAGGCCTTGAGACTGAATTAGACGTTGTTGAAGGTATGCAATTTGACCGGGGTTATCTCTCACCTTATTTTGTTACTAACGCTGAAAAAATGACAGCTGACCTAGAAAATGCATACATTCTTTTACATGAGAAAAAATTGACTAATTTACAACCAATGCTTCCACTTCTTGAGGCAGTAGTACAAGCCGGAAGGCCTCTACTAATCATTGCTGAGGATGTTGAGGGCGAAGCTCTAGCCACACTAGTAGTAAATAAATTAAGAGGTGGATTAAAAATTGCTGCCGTTAAAGCTCCAGGGTTTGGTGACAGGAGAAAAGCAATGATGGAAGACATTTCAATTTTAACTGGTGGCCAAGTAATCTCAGAAGATCTCGGTATTAAGTTAGAAAATGTAACTGTGAATGATCTCGGTACAGCAAAAAGAATTAGTATTGATAAAGAAAATACTACAATAGTAAACGGTGCAGGTACTAAAGCAGACATTCAAGGTAGATGTTCTCAAATTAGGAAACAAATTGAGGAAACTACATCAGATTATGATAGAGAAAAGCTTCAAGAGCGTTTAGCTAAGCTCGCAGGCGGTGTCGCTGTAATAAAAGTTGGTGGCGCTACGGAAGTTGAAGTTAAAGAAAGAAAAGATAGAGTTGATGATGCATTGAATGCAACACGAGCCGCTGTTGAAGAAGGTATTGTTGCTGGCGGTGGATTAGCACTTATAAAGGCTGCTGGTGCTCTTGATAAAGTAAAAACTGCAAATGCTGATCAAAAAGCCGGTGTCGATATTGTTCGAAGAGCTTTAGAGACTCCAATCCGAACAATTGCAAATAACGCTGGCGTCGATGGTTCAGTAATCGTTGGTAAGATTAAAGAAGGTAAATCTGCTTCAGAGGGCTACGATGCACAAACTGATAAATTTGTAGATATGTTTAAAGCTGGTATTATCGATCCAACAAAAGTTGTACGTACAAGTTTGCAAAATGCTGCTTCTATTGCAGGTGTTCTCATTACAACTGAGGCTATGGTCGCTGATACACCTGAAGATAAGCCTGCTGCAGCTCCTGCTATGCCTGATATGGGTGGAATGGGCGGCATGGGCGGCATGATGTAAATTTAAATATATTTACTAAGTATAAAAAAACCCGGCCATGCCGGGTTTTTTTATACAATTTGATTAATAAAGACTTCTAAGGTCTTTTCTAAGTCATTATTCCATTCCGCGACGTTGGAAGTAAATATATTTGCGGAAGAATCTAAAATAAGACCATCATTAAGTACTCTTAAGTTGTTCGCTCTTAAGGTATCGCCACTTGATGTAATATCGGTGATAATTTCAGCAAACCCATTAAATGGAGCACTTTCAGTAGACCCATCACTTTCTACTGTTCTGTAGTCAACAACGCCGCAATTTGAAAAATACTCATTAGTTAAATTCGTATATTTAGTAGCAACTCTCAATCTTTTAGAGAACTTTGTTCTGTGACTATGACAAATTTCTTCTAAGTCTGCCATAGTCATCACATCAATCCATAGATCAGGTATAGCTACAACTAGTTTTGCATTTCCAAAGTTGAGTTTAAGTTTTTTTGAAATCTTATTGCGATAGTTAATTATTTTTTCTTGTACTAAATCATCGCCTGTTAAACCAACATGGATTGATCCCTCATCAAGTCTATTCGTAATTTCTTTTGCACTTAAGAAATACACAACTGCATTATCAATCCCTTTTATAGCTGCAATATAATCTCTATCATTTTCAAGATTACTGAAAACTAATTTCTTTTCTTCAAATAGAGTTTGCATGTCTTGTCTAAGTCTACCTTTGCTAGGTAATGCAATTCGTAATTTATTTTGTGGACTCATCTTTATACTAGCTTAATTATATTGTTGTTATTGGTTGCAAAACCTACAGCAGATAAATTTTCTTTAGATCCTAGATCAATAAGCAATTTATCATATCTTCCTCCACTGATTAAATTATGTTGGCCAGTAGGGTCATAAATTTCAAACATCATACCATCGTAGAATTCAATTGAATGTCCAAAATCATTGTCAAAATAAAAATTCTCTAAGTTACATTTTTCTGAAATCAAATTAACAAAATTTTCTATTTGCAATATTTCATTTTCAAAAGATGAAATTTTATTTAATTTAACAAAATCACGAAGTAAAGATGGGTAATCTGATAGATTACTACTAAGATTTAAAAAATTATTTATTAAATCAACAAATTTTTTTCCGTCCGATTTACTTATTACATTCAGACTTTTTAATTGAAATCGATCGATGATTTCTGATGCTGTTCTTGAGCCTAATCCTCTTACATTTTGTGGGTCAATTAATTCTTTTAAGCTTTCATTAGAAAGCGTATCAATATTAAATTTTTCTTTAAGAATACTATCTTTTTTTTCATTATCGTATCCTACACCTTCACTTAATCTTTCCAATAAACTAGCAAAATAGTTTCTCCTAAAAAAATGTCTTACTAATCGCTGCTTCCATCTATCAGGTAATTTGAGCGTATTAATAAACTGATTAAATAATTTTAGACTTCCTACTTTAACTCTAAATTTCTTAAGACCCAAACGGGTAATTGTTTCTTCTGCTGTTTTTAAAATATAAACATCCATTTCATGAATATTATTCAGATTTTTTTCAGAGAAAATAACTTCTATACCAGATTGATTTAATTCAATTGAGTGATTAGAGTTTTCTTGTGAGGATCTAAATACTGGACCACTGTAACATAATTTAGCTTCACCATTTTTACTCGAACTATTTATAAAACTTTGACATGTTGGAACTGTCATATCTGGTCTTAGGCATTTTTCTTTCCCAGTATTATCAATAAAAGAGTACATTTTCCTTCTTATTTCTTCACCTGAAGTTTCAAAGAAAATACCAGTATCGTATAGTAAAGGAAGTTCTACATAATCAAAACCAGACTTGATGAAATAATTTTTTAAGTTGATATTAAGTTCTTGTATTGACATTTTAATTAACCCAAAACTTTTTTTAGGGCGATTAATAATTCACTCCGTTTAATTGTTTGTTGACCAGCTTTTGCTTCTTTCCATTTATCTCGATCAGTTATATCTTTTGAAACTTGCTTTCCCTTATCAAGATCTTTTATTGAAATTTCACCTTTTTTTATCTCTTCTTCCCCAGCTATTAGAACTATGCTTGCACCTTTTCGATCACAATACTTTAATTGTTTTCCTAGATTTTTAGAGTCAAAAGAAATTTCACATGCAATACCTTCGCGTCTTATTTCTCTGGCCATTGATATATATTCAGGCATATTTTGATCATCTATATTAGCAATAACAACTAAAGGTTTTGTTTCAGCTTTTAAGAGATCTAGCTGCTTCAAGGCCATTATAAGCCTATCAACACCTATGGATATACCTGTTGCTGGAACATCATCTTTACCAAACCGTGAAATGAGTTTGTCATATCTGCCGCCTCCAGCAATTGAACCAAAGACAATTTTTTCTTCTTTATCATTTGTAACATCAATAAGAAGCTCAGCTTCAAATATCATACCAGTATAATAATCGAGCCCGCGAACCACAGATGGATCAAATTTTATTGGATAGCTGGAAAAATTTGAAATATAAGAATTAAATTCTTCAATTTGGGCGTTTGACTGATTAAGATCACTCATAAAGGAAATAATTTTGTCCGCAACGTCGTCACTAAGGCCAACACCGTCCATATAATCACCAGATGTATCTTTTCTCCCAGCTTGTAATAATTCCTTAACGCCACCCATGCCCAATCGGTCTTTTTTATCTACAGCCCTTAATATTTTTGTTTCAGTGTCTTTTTCAATCTTTAAGGTTAAAAATAAATTTTTCCAAATTTCTCTATTGGAGAATTTTATTTCAAATTGCGAAGTATTAAGACCAAGTTTTGTTAAAATATCACAAACCATTATGCATAACTCAGCGTCAATGAGAGCTGAGTCGATACCAACTATGTCTGCATCAAATTGTAAAAATTCCCTATATCGTCCAGGTCCAGGTTTTTCATTTCTCCAAACTAATCCCGATTGATAGCGTTTAAAGGGTTTGACAAGATTTTGATAATTTTGAGCAACATATCTAGCAAGAGGTGCGGTTAAGTCATATCGTAAAGATAACCATTTTTCATCATCATCTTGAAATGAAAATACACCCCCACTTGGTCTTTCTACATCAGGTAAGAATTTACCAATACTCTCAGTAAATTCAATTGTGGCTGTATCAAGTTCAATAAATCCGTATTTTTGGCATTCGTTTTCTATAATCTTAGTTACTCTCTTTCTAAGATTTAAAATTTCAATATCACTATCTTTAAAACCCTTAGGCAAAATTGCCTTTGGATTATTCTTATTTTTACTCATTGGTCTCCTATAGTTACTAAGATACTACAAAGCATGGTTATTTAATATAAAAAGGGGTTATGGCCCGCTGATGATTTTTTCAGCGAACTTAAATATGATAATGATGATGTTTAAAATTAAACATGATGTTGAAATGACTTATTTAGTTACAAAAGTCAATTTATTTAATAATTATATTAAAATTTTCAAAAATCGGTCTATTTTTAAAGAGTTTTTAATATGGAAAATAACAGCAAATTAACAGTGACCTATGCCGCCTTGGGACATTTACTAATGCATATGTTTGCTGCCTTCTACTTTGTAATTGTTCTCGCAATTGAGGATGTGTGGCAATACAGCTATGATGAATTGTTAAACCTTTGGTTCTTAGGATCTTTGCTTGTAGGTTTAGGAGCTCTTCCTGCAGGGTGGATTAGTGATCGATGGAGTCGATCAGGAATGATTGCAGTTATGTTCATCGGTCTAGGAACTAGCTCAATACTATGTGGTCTAAGTGGTAACAAGGTATCATTATTTATCAGCTTGTCATTGCTTGGATTGTTTTGTGCGATCTATCACCCTGCTGGAATATCATGGGTGGTTAATACTTCCAAAGAAACAGGAAGAGCATTAGGTTTTAATAATATTTTTGGTGGGGTTGGCATCGGGTTAGGTGCCTTTCTTGCAGGAATACTGATTGATCAGATTAATTGGCAAGCTGCTTTCATGCTCCCTGGATTAATTTCATTAATTGTCGGATTATGTCTTACATATCATCTAAAATCAGGGAAGATTTCGATTAAAAATATATCATCAGAGCAATTCAGAGAGAATCCAGAAAAAAATCAAATGCTTAAAATAGCGATTATCATGTTACTAAGTATTACTTGTTTGAGTTTTGTTTACCAAATTCTTCAAACTAGCCTTCCTAAAGTGATTGATATCAGGCTGGCCGATAGTCTTGATCTTTCGACCTCTGATATTGGTTATATTATTGCTGCCATTTACATTGTAAGTGGATTAATGAATTATGTTGGTGGAATTCTAACTGATAAATATTCTGAAAAACTTATTTACGCAATTGGAATAATTGGGCAGGGAATACTGCTACTTTTAATTGTAAGCCTTACAAATCACTGGCTGATTGTACTAAGTCTTGCGATAGTTGCCTTTAATTCAAGTGTTCTTCCAGCAGAAAATTTACTTCTTGCTAAATTTTCTCCTGAAAAGTACCAAAGTCTAGTATATGGTATTAAATTTATAGTTTCTTTTACTGTAGGCCCAATCGCCTTGATTATGATTTCAAGTAGTTATGATCTAACAGGTGAATTTGGAGTGCTTTATTTAATCTTTGGATTTGTTATGATTATTACATTTTTAATTGTGTTAAGTCTTCCCGTAAAAAAAATTATTACTGGTACAGCTGGGTAGATTCGAACTACCGACCTCCTGAACCACAACCAGGCGCTCTAACCAACTGAGCTACAGCTGCATACGTGGTGGCTCGAGGTGGAATTGAACCACCGACACAAGGATTTTCAGTCCTTTGCTCTACCAACTGAGCTATCGAGCCATCTAAATTACGATCCTAGTCTTTTATTCTATTACATTAATTCGTGCAAAGAAAATATTACGAATACTGTCAAACTAAAAAATCCTTTAATCTAGTGATTAATTGATCAACGCTAACAAAAGTATTGAGCTCTTTTGAGTCAATTATTAATTTGAATTCATTGTCTTGCTTAATAAATATACATGGCAACTTAGTATCATCATTAACAAAAGTTAGATCTTTTAAATGATCAATATAGTAAAAACGACTTTGAATATTAATTTTTTTTAGAAAATCACTCCACTTTTTTTCTTTTCCAAAATTATTATAAGTAATTGAGCATAAATTACAGTCATATGTCTCAGGGGAGACTATTTTATGACCCCAGTCAATAAATGCATTTGCTATACCACTTTTTGCATTATAAATAAAAATTAGATCAGTCATTTATATCCAGCCGAAATAAGGAGATTATTTACTTCTAATAATGGTAAACCAACAACATTAGAATACGATCCATTTATAGATTTAATAAAAGACTCTGCAATACCTTGAATTTTATAAGATCCAGCAACTCCTTGCCATTCGCTTGTTTTCATATAATTCTCAAGATCGTCTTTTTTTAAAACTTTGAAACTAACAGATGTTGTAATAGTTTTTTTGAAAATCTTATTATCTAGATTTCTTATGCAAACAGAAGTACTCACTCTATGTCTCTTTCCAGATAATCTTTGTAAGTTCTTTAAAGCAATATTTCTGTCCTCAGTCTTGTCTATTATAGTTCGTCCTGTATATGCAATTGTGTCAGCTGTTAAAATAATTGCGTCATTAAATTTATTTTGAAATTGTTTCATTTTATTGAGAGCGATACGTTTACAGTAATTAAGTGGTAACTCATTTTTATCTATAGTTTCATCTACATTTGGAGAAATAATTTCATTTGGAATAATGTTAATTTTGGATAACAATTCAAGTCTTCTTGGAGATGCACTGCCTAAGATTAGATTCAAAATAATCTCAAATTACTTATATCGAAAAATAATACGACCCTTTGTGAGGTCGTATGGTGTTACTTGAACTAAAACTTCATCTCCAGCCAGTACTCTAATTCTGTTCTTTCTCATTCTTCCAGCTGTGTGAGCTAATACCTCATGACCATTCTCTAATTCTACTTTAAACATTGCGTTTGGAAGGAGGTCTGTAACCTTACCTTTAAACTCTAATATTTCTTCTTTTGACATAAATTATTTTTTTGCAAGCCTATATTCTATTGATCTTGAATGACCGTCAAGACCTTCATTATCAGCAATTTTAATAGCACTATCACCTATTTGTTCAATACCTTCTTTTGAAAATTCAACAAGTGATATTTTTTTTAGAAAATCGAAAACTGATAATCCAGAAGAAAATTTAGCACTTCTGGAAGTTGGTAAAACATGACTTGGCCCAGCGAGGTAATCGCCTAGTGCTTCAGGAGTATTTCGTCCCATAAAAATAGCTCCAGCATTTTTAATTTTTTTGATACTTTCCTGCGGATTATCAATCAACAATTCTAGGTGTTCGGGTGCTAACCTATTAGATAACGCAATCGCTTCATCAAGACTTTTCGCTATTATTATCTTGCCATTATTTTCCCAACTTGAAGCAGCGATATCTTTTCGTGGTAGTGAGTTTATTTGAGACACTACTTCCTTATTTACGTCATTACCTAACTGTTCATCAATTGTTATAAGAATACTTTGTGCACTTTCATCATGCTCAGCTTGAGCAACTAAATCAGCTGAAACAATTTTTGGATCATTTTTTTCATCAGCGATGATGACAACCTCGGAGGGACCTGCAAACATATCAATGCCTGTAAAACCCGAAACTTGTCTTTTTGCTTCCGCAACATATATATTACCAGGTCCTACAATTTTATTAACAGGTTTAATAGTTTTTGTTCCATAAGCCAAGGCGGCAATAGCTTGAGCTCCACCAATACAAAATATTTTTTTAATTCCACAAATTTTTGCAGCATATAAAACTGAAGGGTTTATATATTCATCGGTCATTGGAGTAACCATCGAAATCTTCTCTACTCCCGCAACAATAGCGGGTATTGCATTCATTATTACCGTGCTTGGATAACTAGCAGTTCCTCCAGGAACATAAATGCCAACAGACTCTACGGCTCGCCAAACATATCCTAACTTTGAATTTAAATCGTCCTCGAAAATTAGGTCTTCAGGCAACTGTTTTTTATGATAATCACGAACTCTTTCCATTGATACTTTAAGAGCATTACTTAAATCATCAGTTATATTTGCAGATTGTTTATTAATTTCTTCTTCATCAAGCACAATCTCTTCAATTGTAAGCTCATTCTTATCAAATTGATGAGTATACTTTAAGAGAGCATCATCTCCATCACTTCTAATATCTGCAATAATTGATGATACAGTTTCAGTAACATTTGTATCACTTGACCTATTCATAATAAGAAGATCATTAAAGTCTTCCTCAAAATTTTTATTGTTAGAATTAATTACTTTTGTCATTATTTATTTTTTCTATTTTCCAAGGCTCTCCCTGATCTTCTAGCTTGCATCTAATTATTTCGGTTTCGAGCTTTATAGTTGCATCATTTTTGAAAAGCAATTCAATTTCTATATTTTTAGAATCGTTTGGGTAATAATTGAAAGTTACTAGCTCTAAAGTCTTTTTTTTATTCAATTGGTCAATATTTTTTGAATATACAGATAAAACATCCTCAAAACTGAGCACTGCTCTTATTCTTTGGTCAACTTTATTAACAATCTTTTCTTCCCACATAAATCGGGTGATCATCAAAAAAAATGATCTTATTGATGGTAGATACTTAATATCATTCACCTCAATAAGTCCATCTTGAAGAATTGTAGATATAATTTTTAAATCGTCTGTATCAATTGCATTAAGATTCATTCAATCTCTATGTTAATCTCTGAATATCTGCTCCACACGCTAGCAGTTTTTCCTCAATTTTTTCATAGCCTCGATCAAGATGATAGATACGATTTAATGTTGTTGTCCCTTTTGCGACTAATCCAGCGAGTATTAAACTTACGGATGCTCTTAAATCAGTAGCCATTACTTGAGCTGAAATAAACTCATGGCAAGGATTAATAACTGCTGTTTTGCCATTTACTTCAATATTAGCACCCATTCTATTTAATTCAGGAACATGCATAAATCTGTTTTCAAATATATTTTCACTAATTTTAGACACTGATTTTCCGAGTGACAATAAAACCATCATTTGAGCTTGAACATCTGTTGGAAAACCAGGATATTCCATTGTGTCGATAGTTATTCCATCTGAAATGCTAGATTGCTCAACAGTAATAGAACTCTCCTTCATTGCAAAATTAATTGAAAGCTCATTTAATATTTCCAAGACATTGCTAACGTGCTCTATGTTTATGTTTGTAATTTCTAAGTTTTTTCCAATTAAGGCCCCCGCTATGATATAGGTGATTGCCTCAATTCGATCTGGAATTATAGAGTGCACTGTTCCTTTCAGCCGATCTACACCCTCGATAAAAATGTTTCGATTATCTCCAAGTTCAATTTTTGCTCCCATTTTGTTTAAACAACTGATGAGATCCATGACTTCTGGCTCAAGCGCTATATTTGTAATTTCGCTTTCACCTCTAGCTAGTGAGGCTGCCATAACGATATTTTCTGTTGCACCCACAGAAACTTTGTCAAAATTTATTTTGTTTCCAATTAAACCGTTTGGAGCATTACATTTTATGTATCCACTCTCTAATTCAAATGATGCTCCAAGTTTTGTAAGAGCATTAATATGTAAATCAACAGGTCTTGCTCCTATAGCGCATCCACCGGGAAGTGAGACACTAGCGTGCCTTTTGCGCGCTAGAAGTGGGCCAAGAACTAAGATGCTAGCTCTCATTTTTCTAACCAAATCATACTCAGCTATTACACTGTCAGAGTCAGAATAAGTGAGAGAAAGATTATTTTTACTCTCATTTTGTGAAACTACACTTACCCCAAGCGATGACAAGACTTGGGACATCGTATGGACATCAACTAAATCAGGGACATTCTCTAATTCTAGTATTTCATCTGTCAGGATGCTCGCGGCCATGATTGGCAGCGACGCATTTTTTGATCCACTAACGTTAATCTTGCCCTGGAGAAAGTTACCTCCATTTATAACAATTTTTTGCATCTAAAGTTTACAGCTTTGGTAAAGTAACTCCGGTCTGTTTCATATATTTACCTTTACGGTCTTTATATGATACTTCAGGCGGCGCCTCTCCTTTATAAAATAAAAACTGGCACGCTCCTTCATTGGCATAGATTTTTGCGGGAAGAGGTGTTGTATTAGAAAATTCAAGTGTCACATGACCCTCCCACTCAGGTTCAAGAGGTGTAACATTCACAATTATTCCACATCTGGCGTAAGTTGATTTCCCCAAACATACCACTAGAATGTCTCTAGGGATTCTAAAATACTCAACCGTACGTGCAAGAGCAAATGAGTTTGGTGGTATAATGCACTCTTTGCCTGGACGATCTACAAATCCTCGATCGTCAAAGTTTTTAGGGTCAACCAAAGCAGAGTCTACGTTTGTAAAAATCTTAAATTCTTCTGAAACTCTTGCGTCATATCCATATGATGAAAGGCCAAAAGATATTGTGCCCTCTTTTTTTTGACCATCAACAAATGGTTCGATCATACCTTCTTCAAGGGCTTTTTTCTTGATCCAATTATCTGACATAATCGTCATATTAATCTTCCTTGTTTTGTTTTCTTTGAAATTCTTTTCTTTTTCTCAAGTTCTGTCTTAACGCTTCAGCAAGTCTTTCTGAGTTATTGAGCTTTTTATCCTTTCGCTCTTCCTTCGAGGAATTGTTTGATTTCATCTTTATTTAAACCTGCTTTTTTAAGCTCTTTAATGAGTTTCTCTTCTTCTTTCTTATCGGTGTTATCATGCAACTTCGACTCTCGCTTTTGCTGCTTAGCCATAGCTCTCTCGCCACGCTTTGATTTATAATCGTGATGAATACCCATAATTAACTCCATGAATTGCGCTACTTTATACAATATTTAGAAGATTCTCTAGTAAAAACAAGGTATGCAATTAAAAGCTCAATTCTTATGGATACTTATTCTTTTATGAATAAATCGCTTGAGAAATCTGAAAACTTTTCTGATCCATGCTCAGTAACTCGTATTGAATGACTGGCCTCAACTCCCCAATCTCCAAACTGCATTACTGCAATCATATGGAAGGTTACATTAGGAAACAATACTGTTTGATCGCCTTTTGAAATATTTATTGTATGCTCACCCCAATCAGGAGGGTATCCAATACCAATAGAGTAGCCTGTTCGGGAGTCCTTTTTGATACCGTGCTTATCTAAAATACCCCAAAATTTTTGTGCAACATCATTTGCTGTGTTTCCAGGTTTAATTACGGATATACCTTCATTCAATGCTTCATTTGTAGCATCCATAGCATCTATTTTTTTTTGTTCGGCTTTACCTAAAAGAACCGTGCGGGCTAATGGCGCGTGATATCTTTTAAAGACTCCAGCAAGTTCTATTATTGTCGCCTCACCTTTGATAAATTTTTTTTGAGTGGCTGTTAAATGTGATGAGGATGTTCCGGTACCAGTGGGTAGTAATGTTGTAATACTAGAATATTCTCCTCCAAATTCTGAAGTTCCATAAAACATGGCTTTTTGTATTTCGCCGACCGCATCACATTGTCTTACGCCTGGGTTAATAACTTCAAGTGCCGTGCTCATAGCGTTGTCTGTTATTAAAGCCGCGTTCTTCATTAATTCTATTTCTGCATCAGATTTTATAAATCGTACCCAATTTACTAATCGTTCACAGTCCTTAAGTGAAGCATCAGGAAGTCCATCAAGCAATTTTTTATAGCAAAATGCTGTGAAATAATGACTGTCCATCTCAAGTCCAATGGATAACTGATCCCATTTTTTGTTTTTAATGATTTCAATTAAGTAATCATATGGATGATTAGGCCAGGTATGAATATACTTTTCAGCATAAATAATAATATTTTCTTGAGACCAGCAATTTTGTAAAAACGCCCCACCAGCATCCTGGTCACGCACAAAAAGTAGAGGCTCCTCAAGGTCTGCGTGAATAATAACACATTGCGCATAATAAAAAGACCAAGCATCGTAACCAGTAAGATAATTAATATTCGCAGTGTCCTGCGAGATCAGTAAATCAATACCTTTTGCTTGCATTGATTTTTTCACCTTATTTAGTCGATCACTATATTCACTTTTGGAGAATATCATTAATCACTTAGTCGTTTCTCGACTAGCTTCGACCAAAAGGTTGATCCAATTACTAGAAGTTTATCATTAAAGTCATATGTAGAGGAGTGAAGAGATTGACCATGCGGTCCGTCGATTCCATTACCAATTAAAACATAACAGCCCGGCTTAACCATTAACATTTGCGCAAAATCTTCTGAAAAAAGTTTTGGATCACAGTTGCCATCAACCTTTCTTTCTCCAAATAGATCTTCTGCAACTTTGCTTGCGATTGCTGCCTGCTCTTTTGCATTGATCGTCATGTTTGTTCGCGTGATATATTCAAATCTACATTCTATCCCATGAGCTCTGGCTGTACCCTCAACAATATCTCTCATACTACGTTCAATGATTTGATTTGCTTCAGGGGATAGTGCTCTTGCATCGCCTGAAATTAACGAATAACCAGGTAGTATATTTTCATTTCCATCGGACTCAAACTTTGTGACTGATACTACGCCGTTCATTGCTGGATTAAGTTTTCGCGAGACAATTGATTGAAGTGCTGTAATTATTTGTGTGCCCACTGTGATTGTATCAATGCCCATATGTGGCAAAGCTGAGTGACCCCCCTGTCCCATTAATTCTATTTTAAATAAACTTTCACTTGCGGTTATTGTACCTGCCCGAGTTGCAAAATGTCCAAGTTCCATTCCAGGTAAATTATGAAAAGCATAAACTTCATCAATTGAAAATTTCTCAAACAACCCGTCGTCAATCATTGCTTGAGCACCTTGTGTTTTTTCTTCATCGGGTTGAAATATAAAATAAACTGTACCATCAAAGTTTTTAGTTTCAGCTAGATACTTTGCGGCACCCAAAGCCATCGCCGTATGACCATCGTGACCACACGCATGCATTTTTCCTTCATGAGTAGATTTATATGTGCAATTATTTTCTTCGTTTACAGGTAGAGCATCCATATCCGCACGTATACCAATACTTTTATTGCTGTCTCCATTCTTGAGAACAGCAACTATTCCCTTTTTTCCAATACCTTCGTATACATCTAATCCGAGACTTTTTAGAATTTCAGCAACTTTTGCAGAAGTTATATTTAAGTCAAAGTTTAGTTCCGGATGAGCATGGAAGTCATGCCTCCACGCAATCATTTCTTTTTCATAAGTTTGAGTTACTGAATTCATATTACGCTATTTTAAGTTTCTGTTTTAGCCACCTATGAAATCTTTTTATCTCATACTCTTCAGGCATTAACGTACCGTTTTTTCTTGTGGGATTATGTATGCCTTTTTGATTAAGTTCACAAGCCTCGGCATCCTGTTTCATTACCAAAACAGCAAAATCAACGACATTTTTCATTGAATAATTTTTATCTCTAAGAGTTTCTTTTCGGAATATCCACTCAGCAGTAACTTCTGTAAGTTCATTTGATAGAGGGAGTATTCTTACCATCCGTATATGATCTGTAAATATTGCTAAAAACATTGAAGGCCAGGTAGTCATGTATATGTAACCAGGAAAATCTGATTGCTTTTCTAAGTATTCTACTCGATGACCTTGCGCACTGCCATCCATTGACCAAGTTTCGGTTCCTTTTTTCATACCACCTTTATACTTTGGGTCTTCATGATGAATAAATCTTTTCCAATTTGGGTCATCTTTGATATCGACGAGTCTTCGACCATAAATAGGCACAAGATCTGACAATTCTGGATGAAGATTGGGACAATGCAAACATTCGCTATAATTTTCCCAAAAAATTTTCCAATTACACTTTATTTTTTTTTTCCAAGTATGGCCGATTTGATATTCACTGACATTCAGTTGAGAAAATGCACCACTGTAATCTGGAAATACTTTTTTTACATTCCATTTTGCAGAACTATTCAGATTAATAAAAATCAGTCCATTCCAAATCTTAATTTTAATTTTTGTTAAACAGTTTTTGTGTTTTTTAAAGTTTTCAGGATTAGTTATTGAAGAAGTTCTTACAAGATTTCCATTACTAGCATTGTATGACCACTGATGGTAAGGACAAATTAATAAATTCGACTTAAGTTTTCCACTTTTTTCTTTTTTTAAAATTGAACCTCTGTGGCTGCATGAGTTATAGAAAGCATTTATATCTCTGTCTTTGTCTCGAATAATTAAAATATTTAACTTGCTAATTTCAACCGTATGAAACGATAGAGGCTTTGAAATTGTATCTACATGACAAACATATAGCCACTCTTTTGAGAGTACTTTTGTTATTTCTTTATCGAATTGTTTTTGATTGAAATACCAATTTAATGGTAAAGATTTCTCAGTTTTTTTTAAAATATATCCTTCAGACATGCTTGTAAAAATTTTATACCCTTATATTGTCTATGACTAGATATTATGAGAAAAATGCATTGGATTTAATTATTTAGCACCTCTCACCAATATGAATAAAAAATAACAAATATAATGCTACCAAAAGACCTCATAAATAAGTATCGGGATTGGAAAGAGAATATATTCTCAAAAGAAAAAGAATATTTTGAAAAACTTGCTAAAGAGGGGCAATCACCTCAATACATTATCATTTCATGCGTCGACTCAAGAGTGGATCCAAATGCTATATTTAAGTCCAAAGCAGGGGAGCTGTTAGTTCATAGAAATATTGCAAATATAGTACCGCCTTATAGTCATTTAAGAGAACATAGTGGAACGATTGCGGCTATCGAATTTGGTGTAACTGTCTTAAATATTAAAAATATTATCATTGTTGGTCACTCAGGATGTGGAGGGATTAAGAATGGATATCATATGTGCAAAGATGACATATTTGATAACAGCTCACCAATTTCAAATTGGCTGAGCTTAATCATGCCATCCTATCATAAAATAAAAGATACAAATGACAGGGAAAATATAAGTCAGTTAGAAAAAATTAATATTGTTACTTCTTTAGAGAATTTAAGAGACTATCCTTTTATTAAAAGTGGTTTAAATTCAGATGCGGTCAAACTCTATGGTGTATGGAACGATATTGGTACTGGTTCTTTAGAGTCATATAATACTCAAAAAAAAGAATTTGAACGAATCTAATTCAATTCAAAAGTATCTGCTGTATATGTTTTTAATAAAAAATCAGGGTGATCAAGACGCATCAATATTGAGGGGCCATTTAATGCTGTGTCAGGTGTGCGATGGAGGATACCATCAGAGCCACCTTTGAAAATTGCGATACTCCATTCATCTATAAAATTGAGATCGTTTTTGTTCCTGATAATATTTTTGTTTGGTTCTCCTGCCTCATAAGCGTGTCGATCTGCAGAATTATTCGGTATCCATTCGGTACCTTGACCAGCATAGGTGACAAGTAAACGCTTTGATACATTATCAACGTGATATCGCCTACATCCTCGTCTTGTACCCAGCCAAAAACTTAATGAGTTTGTGTTTTCCATATAACAAAAGGTTTTGCAGACTTCTTCCATATCTGAAAGCCAATAATTGTAAAAATCGTTCACTCTTAAAGAAGGGTCTATAATTTTTAGTAGCAATTTTCTCAGGTCATTATGAACGTTCATGAGATTTATAGTCCCCTTGATTTCAAAATCTTGTTTCATAAGATTTTTGAAAAAAGAGGCTCCACCTTCCGGCTGTCGACGTTCAAATATGCCTAATTGAAGAGTTGAGTCTCTAAATTTTATCAGCGATTGAAGACTATCTGCTTTATAGATACTCATCCAGCCAAAAAAATTAAGCTATTAGCAATCTTCAAATGAAATTGCCATATTGCCAATAAGATCAAAATAGAGATCTTTTCCAGGTTCTAGTTCAGCTCCAAGAGGATCAAGGACTGCTGATTTAACACCCGTATCACTTGCTATTATTTCAGCAATACTTGGGTTGAATTGAGGCTCAGTAAATAAGCAATTCACTTCTTCATGTTCAATCACCTCTCTAATTTCTGCAAGTTGTTTTGCTCCAGGCAATACTTCAGGATTTACGGTTAGTGCACCCACAACTTCAATCCCAAATCTCTGTTCAAAATATTGATAGGCGTCATGAAATACAACGTAAGATGCATCACTGTTAATTTTTGCACTTGTATTGTCAATCAATTGATTAAGGTCATTGATGGCGTCTTGAGCATTGGACTCGTAAGTAGATTTATTAGCAGGATCAATTTCAGATAGTTCCTTTGCAGTAATATTCACAATTGTTTTCGCAATCTCTGGGTCTAACCAGAAATGTATATCGAATTCGCCGTGATGATGAGCGTGATCATCGTGACCTTCGTGTTCGTCGTGATCATCATGACCTTCGTGTTCGTCATGATCATCGTGTTCTTCATGACCGTGCTCGTCTTCGTGTTCGTCATGATCATCGTGTTCTTCATGACCGTGCTCGTCTTCGTGTTCGTCATGATCATCGTGACCTTCATGTTCGTCATGATCATCGTGTTCACCAAAAATATTCTTTTCTCTAAATTTTAATAATTCGATTTCGTCTGACTCCATCAACTCTATGTGCTTTGAATTTACAGCTATCGATTCTAGAGGAGTTTCTAAAAATGACTCTAAGTCCTCGCCTATCCAAAAAACAATATCAGCCTCTTGTAACATTTCTGCGTGGGAGGGTTTAAGTTGAAACGTATGTGGGGAGGCGCTTCCGTCAACCAGTATACCTGGTTTGCCGACACCGTCCATTACGTAGCTAACTAATGAATGCAATGGTTTAATTGAGGCAATAACTTTTGTTTCAGCATTTGCAAATGATGAATATGCTAATAAAGAAATTGTTGATAGTATAAGTCCAAATTTGAGTTGTAATTTCATAGATTTATTGCTTTCATTGTTAGTTGAAGGTAATGTTATATTATAACAAAATATTTTAGCAAGCTTTATTTATGAACAATGGGAATACTCTAATAAGATTATCGAAAGCAGGAATTTTTAAAAATAAAAAATGGCTTGTTCGAGATGTTGATCTAGAAGTCAATAAAGGAAAAATTGTAACATTAATTGGTCCAAATGGTTCCGGTAAAACGACAACCGCTAAAATTGCTCTGGGGATTTACAAAAATATAAATGGAAATGTGGAGCGGTACACAGAAAATATATCTTATGTCCCTCAAAAAGTTTCAATTGATTGGGCCTTACCAGTAAGAGTTATTGACTTTATGGTATTAACGCAAAATCTTAGACAAGATGATATATCAGAAGCTTTGGATTTAACTGGTGTAAAGCATTTAAGGAATAACAATCTGAGAGATTTATCAGGTGGAGAATTCCAAAGAGTTTTGTTAGCGCGCGCAATTGCGAAAAAGCCTGATCTTTTGGTACTGGATGAACCTGTTCAGGGAGTAGATTTTACAGGAGAGGTTGCGTTATATTCTCTAATAAAAGCAATCTCAGAGAAATTAAGTTGTGGAATTCTTCTAATTTCTCACGATTTACATGTGGTAATGTCTGCTACAGATTATGTTGTATGCCTGAATGGCCACGTCTGTTGTAGTGGATCACCGAAAGATGTCGCAAAAAGTGAACATTATAAAGAATTATTTGGAGAGAAATCAGCTGAACTGCTATCAATATACGAGCATAATCATGATCACGTACATTCCTCAGATGGCAATATCATGAAAGATGCGAAATAAGTATGTTAGATGATTTTCTGATTAGAGCAATAATAGCTGGTATTGGGATAGCGCTTGTTACAGGACCTCTTGGGTGCTTTGTAGTCTGGAGACGTTTGTCTTTTTTTGGTGATACGCTCGCTCATTCCGCATTACTTGGTGTCTTACTTTCAATTTCTCTTGATATTAACCTTTCATTAACAATTTTTGTTGTATCATCTCTCGTAGCACTTCTTTTGCTTAGGTTGGAAAAGTCAACTAATTTGGCTGGAGACTCCTTACTTGGCTTAATATCACATTCCTCGTTAGCAATTGGGTTAGTGATATTGGGTTTTTTGTCTTTTATAAGATTTGATGTTTTGGGAGTATTATTTGGAGATATTCTATCAGTAAACACTAACGACTTACTATTTATTTGGATTGGTGGAGGACTGATACTCGCAGTCCTATTTTATATTTGGAGGCCCTTATTTGCCTCAACTGTCAATTATGAACTTGCTGAAGCGGAGGGTATGAATCCTGAGAGAGTAAATACTATATTTACAATTTTATTAGCAGCCTTAATTGCTATATCAATCAAGATGATTGGCGTATTACTTATCACTGGCCTATTAATTATACCAACTGCAATGGCTCGTAATTTATCAAATAACCCAATGCAAATGGTTGCACTTTCAATTATTGGGGGATTACTCTCTGTATTTATTGGATTATATGCCTCATTTGAAATAAATACAGCCTCCGGACCATCAATTGTTGTAGTTGCTCTAATTTTATTTATCTTATCATTAATAAGAATCGGTAAAAAAAAACATGAAAGATAAGAAAAAAGAATTAACAAAAAATCAAAAAATTGTTTTAGATTTCATTCAAAAAAGCAATAAACCAGTTAAGGCGTATTCAATTTTATCAAACGTTAGCAAGAAAGGATTGAAAGCCCCTCCTCAAGTTTATAGAGCGTTGGAAAAATTGATGGAAGTTGGTGAAATTCATAAAATTGAAAGCCTTAACTCTTTCGTGGCATGCAATTCAAAATGTATCGAACCGAATGGTACGATATTTTCAATTTGTAAAAGTTGTGATCAAACAAAAGAAGTTAGTAATACTGAACTTTTTAAATTTTTATCAGATATAAAAGATATGAATGGGATTGAATTAAGTGGATACAACTTAGAATTATTTGGGACTTGCAAAACCTGCAAGACATGAAGCTTTATATGCTAATCATTTATTTATAATAATGTTATAAAATAACATTTGTCTAGACACGTAAAAATTTTTTCAATAAAATTTTCAATAATTAATGCTATGGAGTTTAAATGAGAAAAAATATTTACTATTCATTACTTTTATCGGCACTGGTATCTACCTCAGCAGCTGAAGAAACAAGGCAAGTTGACAAACATGAGCATGGAGTTGGAGAATTAAATATTGCTGTAGAAGGTAATTCTATGGATCTAGAATTTATGATTCCAGGTGCAGACATAGTCGGTTTTGAATACATAGCAAAAAGTGATTCTGATAGAGCTATGGTTGACGATGCTCTGATAAAATTTGATGAGTTTAGTAACATTTTTTCGATTCCTAATGCCTCAAATTGTAACTTAGTTAAAGCCGAGGTAAGCATTAATCAGGGTGAAGAGCACGAAGACGAGCACGATCATGACGAACATGATGAGCACGATGATCATGACGAACATGATGAGCACGATGATCATGACGAACACGATGATCATGATGAGCACGATGAACATGATGAGCATGATGATCATGACGAACATGATGAGCACGAAGAAGAGGCTCATAATGAGTTTATCGCACACTACTCATTTAGTTGCGGAAATATAAAAGAAATTGACAGAATTAACTTTCCATATTTTACTACTTTTCCTAACTCTGGGGAACTTGAGATACAATTTGTATCTGAGCTTGGTTCAACAAGTTTTGAAGTGGAGGGTGATAAGCCTTTCATAGACTTAAAAGGGAAAATCTAATTGAATGAAAGTATAATTAAAATTGATACAGTAAAATTTTATTGGTCAAAAAAAAGTAATTTCAAAATATTTGTTCCGAACCTAGAAATTAAAAAAGGTGAAAAAGTTCTCTTATTGGGAGAAAGTGGTTCAGGCAAAACCACCATCCTTTCTCTGATATGTGGTTTTCTTAATCCATTATCAGGAAATATATTTATCAAGGGTAAGACTATTAACCAACTTTCCTCAAAAACTAAAGATGAGTATCGTGCAGACAATATAGGAATTATATTTCAGCAGTTTAACTTGCTGCCTTATGCAAATGTTGTCGACAATGTTTTATTACCTTTATATTTTTCTAAAGTAAGATCAAACAATGTCCC
>CACFYZ010000009.1 GCA_902570675.1 uncultured Pelagibacteraceae bacterium | reverse complement strand
ATTGTTTATCGTATCTAAGTCCTGAAACATCATTTACGAGATTTATTTTGTGCTTTAATGCTTCTTTCATGACTGCTGATTTTCTGGTATCGATTGATAGAAAAACTTTCTTTTGTAGTTTTCTTATTCGTGAGATGACTGGTACAACTCTTTTAATCTCTTCTTTTATACTTATCTGCTTTGACCCTGGTCGAGTGGACTCACCACCAATGTCAATAATATCAGCTCCTTCTTTGATAAGTATTTTAGTTTGATCGATTGCTTTTGTTATTGATAAATATTTTCCCCCATCAAAAAAACTATCTGGGGTAACGTTAAGTATGCCCATTAGGACTGGTCTATCTAGGTGTATCTTCCCAATTTCTTGTCTTTTACTTGTTATATTTTTAATCTGTTCATTTATGATTTTTTTTATATGCATTGGCTGATTTTCAACCTCCTCGAGAGTCAAAAATTTTCTGTGAATTTTGTCTTTACTTCTGTGAATGATTTCAATTTCATTAAAAAATAATTTTGAGGATCCAAGAAAAAGTGAGTTTTTCTTTTTAATTTTACTGAAAATTGGGCGCACGTAATATCTATGCGAATTACGTTGCATTAACATTAAATGGTATGTTTATGTTGCTTGCGGTTTAGGCTTAAAACTTGGCGTTGCAGAAGACGATTTTCCACTTTTTGGAACCGATGGACCTGCATTGCTTATTTCTTCTTCAGGATTTGAGCGGTCTATTTTGCCATCTTTTAACAAAGCATTAATTTCGTCACCATTCAGCGTTTCGTATTCTATAAGACCCTTTGCTAAAGTATGAAGGTCATTTATTTTATCGTTTAATATTTTCTTTGCGAGATCATAACAACTATCTACAATCTTTCTGATTTCAGAATCGATTAATTTAGCTGTTTCTTCTGAAACATTTTGATGTTTTTGAACGGATCTTCCTAGAAATACCTCTTCTTCATTTTCACCGTATTGAAGCGGGCCAAGTTTTTCACTCATGCCAAACTTTGTAACCATATTACGAGCCATTTTGGTTGCCATTTCTATATCAGATGAGGCACCAGATGTAACTTTTTTGTCTCCAAAAATAATTTCTTCAGCTACCCTTCCACCCATTGCTACTGTAATATCAGCTAACATTTTTTCTCTTGGTAGAGAAAGTTGGTCTCTCTCAGGTAAACGCATTACCATGCCAAGTGCTCTTCCACGAGGAATAACTGTAGCTTTATGAATTGGGTCAGAAGCAGACTGATTAAGAGCCACAATCGCGTGACCACCCTCATGATAGGCGGTTAGCTCTTTTTCCTCTTGACTCATAACAAGAGATCTTCTCTCAGACCCCATCATAACCTTGTCTTTAGCCTCCTCAAAATCTATCATTGTGACAATCTTTTTATTTTTTCTAGCAGCAAGCAATGCTGACTCATTAACAATGTTAGCTAGATCTGCACCAGAAAATCCAGGAGTTCCTCTTGCAATTGTTCTAATATCAACATCTGGCGCTACAGATATTTTTTTAATATGAACCTTAAGTATTGCTTCTCTACCTAGTATATCTGGATTAGGTACGACAACTTGTCTATCAAAACGTCCAGGTCTAAGTAATGCGGGATCTAGTACATCGGGCCTATTAGTTGCAGCAACAAGGATGATGCCTTCTTGTGTATCAAAGCCATCCATTTCAACAAGTATTTGATTTAACGTCTGTTCACGCTCGTCATTTCCTCCCCCTAAACCAGCTCCTCTACTTCTTCCAACTGCATCAATCTCATCAATAAAAATAATACAAGGGGCATTTCTTCTGCCTTGCTCAAACATGTCTCTAACCCTTGACGCGCCTACACCTACAAACATCTCAACGAAATCAGAGCCTGATATTGTGAAGAATGGGACTCCTGCTTCACCTGCAACCGCTCTCGCTAATAGAGTTTTACCAGTTCCGGGAGGTCCAATCAATAAAGCGCCCTTAGGTATTCTGCCTCCTAACTTTTGAAATTTTCTTGGATCTCTCAAAAATTCAACAATTTCAACCAACTCTTCTTTTGCCTCGTCAATTCCAGCAACATCGTTGAATGTAACTTTATTTTTATTTTCAGTTAGTAGTTTTGCTTTTGATCTACCAAAACCCATAGCACCACCACGGCCACCTTGCATTTGTCGCATGAAGAAAATCCATACACCGATCAGTAAAAGCATTGGAAACCAAGAAATTAAAACCCCAAGTAATGAAGGGTATCCATCATCAAGTGGAGCAGCAGAAATATTTACACCCCGCTCATTTAATCTATCAACTAAAGTTGGATCATTTGCAGCATATGTTTTAAATGCTCTTCCATCGTCAAATGAGCCATTTATATTATTGCCCCTAATAACTACGTCTTTAATAGATCCACTTTCAACTTCATCAAGAAATTGAGAGTATGAAAGATCAATATTTTTTCTTTCAGTACTAGTATTGCTAAATAGGTTAAAAAGCCCAAATACAATAAGTGCAATAAAAATCCAAAGTGCTACGTTTCTTAAATTCATCATATCCTTAAATTGTCTCTTTGATCATATTTTTAGATTGTATATTTATAAGTAATAACTATTTTTTTGCATGCAAGTTTAAATATCATTTAATTCTCGAATAAAATCAATAATTAAGCTAGAAATGCCTAATTAATTCAGGCCATTCCTTGTTATTAAACAACTTTGCTAGGTCTAATTTACTCTTAGCACGGCTTCTTTTTTCAGTTGAGATTTGTATATTATTTTTCTGAGCTTGAAATATACAGCCGTTAAGTGTCAATTTTGTACATTTTTTCTCTTGAAAATTATTAATAAGGCGAATGACGGAGCTTGATCTTGGATTTTTATCATTCATACCAATTAGCCGACATAATTTAATTATAACCCTGTGTTGAATTTCTTTTGGCTGTATCATTAATTTTTTTTTATTTATTGAAATACTATTGTTATTTTTTTTAATAATATTTTTAATAAGAAATTTGTCTACTGAGACATTAATAGCATTTTCAGCACTTTTTAGATTTTTAAATACACTACTCAATCTTTTTTTATCTAACCCCTCATTTATCAACTCATTTGATAATTTTCTAATTCGAGAGCGGTCGAATAAAATATTTTTATTTGTTATATCATAAACATAATTTTGTTTGATTTTTGCTAAATATTTAATCAGCATTTTCTTTGGATAAGATAAAAGAGGTCTAATTATGAATATGTTAGAGTCTTTAAATCTAGATTTCTCTTTAAGAGATGAGAGACCTCTTAAACCACTGCCCCTTATAAGTCTCATTAAAAAATTTTCAATTTCGTCATCAAGATGATGTGCCGTCAGTAAATATTTAATTTTTTTTGTATTACAAAAATTAACAATTTCTTGATATCTCACTTTTCTAGCTTGAGATAAGATATCTGAGCCATCTATTTTCTTTCTAACAGTTTTTGTAGCAAAGTTAATATTTTCTTTTCTTGCAATTTTTTTTAACCATTTTACTTCATCTTCAGATTCTTTCCTTAAACCGTGATTAAAACAAAATATAAAAAATTTGATATTTTTTTTTAATGCATATTCTCTAGCCAAGAACATCAATGCTAAGCTATCTGGCCCACCTGAAGTAGCCACGACAAAACTTTTATCAACACCTAGTTGCTCCATTTTTTTATGAAAATCATCGAGATTGATGTTTTTAATATTTCTATAATTAATTGGCTTAAGTAGTTTCACAGTTATTTTTTTCGATTTCCAAATTGCCTCTTTCTATTATCGATGAATTGGCATCAGGAAATGCATCTTGTAATTGTGAAAAAGTTATACAGCCCTGTTCTAGCTCTCCCATATTGACTAACGAAATACCTAATTTGAGTAAAGCATTTGGAGCTTTTGATGTTTCTGGATAGGCCTGATATAAATTTAAATAATTCTTTGCAGCTTCTTTGTAATTTTCCCTGACATAATAAGTTTCAGCTAGCCAAAAATTTGAATTACTTAGCAAATTGCTATCTTTACCAATTGAAATAAACTCAATAAAAGCCTGTTCTGCAGTAATGTAATCACCCTGTTTTAATATATTCACAGCATATTCATATTGTCCTAACTCATCTCCTTCCGGGAGAATGCTTAATACTGGTTTTTGCTGTTCCAACATAACAATATTATCTTGGGCTATTGTTCCAATAATTTCTTGTTCTGCATTTTCTTCAGGTTTTTTAATTTCGAATGGCGAATTTTGATTTTCGTCCTGAACTACCTGAATAGTCCCAAGAGACTTGGGTTGTAATTCAGCCTGATTAGTATCTGTAAGTGTTTCTTGTTCTGGAAATAAAAAATCACTTTCAGCACTTTTCTGATTTTTTTCGATACTATCCGTTTTATTATTTATATCTATAAATCTAAATTCTGTATCTTCTTTAAATGTATTAAAATTATTAACCGTTGATTGCATTGTGAATATCATCTCTTCTACTTTTGCAGTTAAAAATTGTATTTCATTCTGTAACTCCGAAATTTGAATTGATTGTTTCGTAATGATTGATTGATAGTCATCAAGACTGACATTGTTATTAAAATCTGACGTTGTTCTACTAAACGTTGCTTTTTCTAAAACCTTCATACGGTTTTCAATTGTATTGAGACGTTCTATGAGCTTCTCAATATTTAAGTCCTCAGCTATTGAAGATAGATTTAAATTAGCAAAAAAAATTAAGCTTACAAAAAATATGAAAATACATTTATACATCAATTTAATCTATTTAGATTAAACTTACTTTTTTGTCCAAAAAAAGGCGATAGAAATTGATTAATTTGTTCTTACAGTAACTGATCTTCTATTTTGTGCCCAAGCCTTATTATTAGAAGCATTATTTACTGGTTTTTCTTTACCAAAACTAATCGTAGTAATCCTGCTTGAACTAATTCCTTGTGTCATCAAATAATCCTTAGCTGCATTTGCTCTTCGATCACCTAATGCTAAGTTGTATTCTCTCGTTCCACGTTCATCAGCATGACCCTCAATTGCTATTGTGACTGATCCATTTGCCTTAAGCCATTTGGCTTGCTTAGCGAGAGTGTCTTGAGCAGCATTAGTTAATGAATAACTGTCATAAGCAAAGAAAACCCTATCTGGCACATCAACAGCCAACATTTCAACGGTTTCAGATCCAACATATACTCCGTCTACCACTTCAACTGCACCTGATGATGAAACTGATGATGAAGCTGAGGACAACACATCATCTTTTGGCGTGGTTTCGCATGCAGCTAAAAAAAGAGTTATAAACATAATCACCAAATATTTAGTGAAATTTTCAAATTTAAATGACATTATTAAGTACTCCCGTAATATTTTTGTAAGCCCAGGCTGATACTCTATTCATTTAAATGAAACAAGTCTAGACCAAATTTATTGTAAATATATAAAATTTTATCGGTTTTTTGGGTAAATTTTGTCTAGTTTTAACTATTGTATTAATTTCGACCACGAAGGGTCAGAAGCATCTAATGGAGTCTCAAGTTTTCGTTCATTAAAGCCGGTTAAATCAATTGACCATATAGATGAAGAATGGCCATCTCCAGCATCATTAGCTTTTGTTTCCCTGTAAAAAATTAAAACTCTTCCATTTGAAGACCAGGATGGTGCTTCCTGATACCAATTTTCAGTCAAAAGCCTTTCACCAGTCCCATCAGTTCTCATTACACCAATAAAGTACTGTCCTTGAAAATTTTTAGTAAAAGCTATTAAATCACCTCTAGGTGACCAAACTGGTGTTGCATAATTACCTGTCCCTTTAGAAATTCTCTTCTGATTTCTTCCATTACTATCCATTACATATATTTGTTGTGAACCTCCCCGATCAGAATTAAAGGTAATTTTTTTGCCATCAGGCGAATAACTTGGTGATGTATCAATAGCTTGACTATCAGTAAGTCTCTCTACTACTCTTGAAATCATATCCATTACATAAATGTCAGAATTTCCATCTTTTGCTAGGCTCATTATAATTTTATTACCATCAGGGGAAAACCTAGGAGCAAAAGTCATACCAGGAAAATCGCCAACAACTTCTTGTATCCCATTTTGAATATTTAAAAGATAAACGCGCGGTAAATTTTTAAAGTACGACAAATAGGTTATTTCCTGACGCACCGGATTAAATCTAGGAGTTAAAACTAATTCTTTGCCACTTGTTAAGAATTTATGATTGGCACCATCTTGATCCATAATAGCAAGCTTTTTAATTCTCTTGTTCTTTGGGCCTTCTTCTGCAACATATACAATTCTTGTATCAAAGTATCCTTCCTCACCCGTTAATCTCTCATAGATTTTATCGGCTATCATGTGACTTATTCTTCGCCAATTATTTATTGTAGTAATAAGAACAAGTCCCTCAATTTCTTTTTCGGATAGAGTGTCCCATAGACGAAATTCTACTTTTAATCTCTCATTTTCTATTGATAAATCTCCAGTTAATAATCCCTGGGCCTTTATTAGTCTCCAATCAGCAAAACGTGGATTTATGTGCATGGCTTTGTTCTGCTGGATAAATGCCTTCTGATCAAGTGACTCAAACAAACCACTTCTTTCTAGGTCGTCAACAATTACCTTACGAATTTGGTTTGGGATATCATTTTTCAATAATTCATTATTGTCATCATGAAAAAATTCTGTAATTGCAATTGGCAAAGGCTCTCTGTTGCCCTCTGTGATATCAATTTCAATGATTGCATGAGATACTTTTGATAAAAAAATTACAAAAAATAAAATTAGTAAAATTTTTTTCATAGCTAACTCCGTAGTATCTCCCTTGGATCAAAATTCAACTGTAGGTTTTTCCAGTTATCATATCTTTCAGGGTCTGGCACTTTAATTGGGTCACATCTCCTCACAGCTCTTAAAGCACTTTCAGCGAGAGTTCTAAAGTATTTTTCACTTGGTTTATTCATTCTTTCATGCTGAATAACTTCTGGTGGTTTTAATAGGGAGCCATCGGTATTAAGAAAAATTTTTATCTTAACAACCATAGTATCATCGTATGGAATTCCAAGAGGAATGCTCCAGCATTGCATGAACTGAGCTCTAATTGCATCTTCCTCCGAGAGTGTTAATCGTTTATCCAGACTTGGAGTTGAGTCAAGAGCCTCATAATCTTTTTCCACGATGTCTTCGGGATTGTTCTGTAATGTATCTTTTTGTTTATCAATTAATTCTGCTAATTTAAGTGGATCAAATTTATCTTTCTTTTTGTTCTCGGGCTTCCTAACTGGCATATTTTGTAACATTTTTTCTTCAATTCTAGTTTTTTCGATTTTTTCTGACTCACTCGGATCTTTTACCTTCTCATTTGATATTTCTTCTTTAGGTTTTTGAATAGGCTGATTAATTTTTGTTTCCTCTTTTTTTTCCTCAAACAATTTTTTCTGCTCGTCAATTTTTTTACTGATCTCAGGAATATTTGTTTTTTCTGCGATCTCAATTAATTCAATTTGTATAACAGGCGGCATGTCTAGATTATTATTATTAAAAAGTGGCAATGACAAAATTGTGAATAAAAGTATAAAAATATGAAATAAAATAGACCCTAAAACAGAAATTCTCATATAATAATCGCATTAACTATTTGCTTAATGGCTTAGTAATCAGAGCAACTTTCGAAAATCCTGAACCAGATAATTCCCCTAAAACCATCATAATTTGCCCGTAATCGATTTTTTCATCACCCCTAACATAAATTTTTGTATCAAACCTATTTTCAGTAATTGCCTTCATTTTAGGAATTAGCTCTGAAAGACCAATCTTAGTCTCTTGAATAAATATTATTCCACTTGAGTCTATTGTCACTTCAAGTGGTTCATTGTCAGATTGTAAAGTATCAGCGTTTGTTTCAGGTAAATCAACCTGGACTCCTACTGTCAACAATGGTGCAGTTACCATAAAAATAACCAACAAAACTAACATTACATCAACAAATGGTGTCACATTTATATCGCTGAATGGTTTGGATTTGATGTTTCGTGATACCATTAATAATTTTCTTAATTTGTATTTAAGCCTCTAGAAAAAATTACATTAAAGTGTTCTTTAAAACGATACATCCGAGCGTTTTCGTCATTCACTTGACTAGTGAAAATATTATACGCAATAACCGCGGGGATAGCAGCTAACAAGCCTAGAGCAGTAGCAAATAATGCTTCAGCTATTCCTGGTGCAACAACTGCGAGTGATGTATTTCTAGATATTGCAATCGATTGAAAAGAATTCATAATACCCCAAACTGTTCCAAACAATCCAATAAAAGGTGTGGTAGCACCAATTGTAGCGAGATAACTAAAATACTCAGAAAGCTTTTCATTTTGATAGTCAATAGCAGCTTCCATCACTCTGTTTAAACGATCAATCAGACTATCAATTTTTTTTGTTGTTTCTTTATTTGATTTTTCAACCTCATCAACAGCTTCAGAGAATACATATTTAATAGGACTATCAGGTAAATCTTTAGTGCTATTCGTAATTTCTTTGATTGAACGACCAGACCAAAATTCATCTTCAAACTGCTTACTAATACTTTTTAGTGATCTGAATAATCGTATTTTATGAATAATAATAGTCCATGACAGAATCGATGAAGCAAATAAAATTAAAATGACTAGTTTAACTACTAAGTCAGCTCTAAAAAAAAGTGATATTAAAGTAAATTCGTCATTTACTTGACTTACGCTAACTAGATCTTCATTTTCCATATAACTTCAACTAATGCTAAATATTGTCTTAAATAGGGCAAATCTTAAGATCTCTTTTTGCTATCAATTAATATTCGATACAATTCAATAAAATCATCCAGTTTCAATATGCAAAGTGAGTCACCGGTTGACTCTCGGTTTCTGCGGGTAATTACAACTGGCATAGACTCGGACTTTGATGTTTCTATATTATCAATGACTTGCTTCATAGACTCGTGAATTTTAAATTTTTCAGTTCTTTTAGCTTCCACATAAATATGAGGTGTATTCTTTAAGTCACTACCTCCTGAAGATTTTATTGCACCACCACCAGATAGTGGCATTCTTTGAACCTTATCTTCACCGTCAAATATTTTTTTATTGAAATATTTTGCAAGCTCTCTCTCATAACCGTCACCTTTTCTTTTTGGAGAACTACCTGGCATAAAGCGAATCAGAATTACTTAATTAATTAAGACTAATTCATATATTTTTTTTTGAAAGTGAATTAATTAGGTAAACACTGCTAATTCTTCATCTGGTGCCTCAAAATTTGAGAAGACTTGCTGAACATCTTCATCATTATCTAATTCATTCAGTAAATTAATAAGAGATTTAAGTTTATCACCTTTAATATTCACGTAGGAAGTTGGCTTCCATTGAAAACCTGATGACACAGGTTCTCCATATTTCGATTCAAGAATTCTATAAAAATTTGATAATTGCTCAGGTGTGCAAACAGCTTCGTAAGTTTCTTCATCTAAAAAACAATCTTCCGCTCCATTCTCAATAGAATAATTGAAAAATTCTTCGTCAATAGCAATAGTCTTATTATAACGAAGAAATCCATAATGATTAAAAGCATGAGATACTGAACCACTTTCACCCATTGAACCACCAAATTTTTGAAATGTAGATCTCACATTTGACGCGGTTCTATTGCGGTTATCAGTCAATGCTTCAACAATAATTGATGTGCCATTGGGACCAAAACCTTCGTATCTCATTTGATCGTAATTAACTGTATCTTTATCCAAAGATTTTTTTATAGCTCTGTCTATATTTTCCTTTGGGAAACTTGAAGATTTAGCAAGCTGAATAGCTGATCTTAGACGAGCATTCTGTTCAGGATCAGGTGATCCTAATTTGGCTGCTACTGTAATCTCTTTTGATAACTTTGAAAATAAACTTGCTCTTTTTTTATCTTGTGCACCCTTGCGATACATGATGTTTTTAAATTTTGAGTGACCTGCCATCTAAAAACCAATTTTTCCACCAACACGAATTGGCATAATACTATGAGCTAAATAGTTTTCTTTATTAGACTCAATTATAACACCACACAAGGTTCCTTCACCATCTGCAGGAGCGATACGTTTTCTTTGAGTATCTTGAGTTGCAAATTTTCTTACAAATTCATATTTTTTTGTACCAATAACTGAGTCATAATCTCCGCACATTCCAGCATCTGTTTGAAAGGCAGTTCCATGCTCCATAATCACTGCGTCAGCTGTTGGAACATGGGTGTGAGTCCCTACAACTGCTGTAACTCTCCCATCGAGATAATGTCCCATAGCCATTTTTTCGCTTGTTGCTTCGGCATGAAAATCTACAAAAATAAAGGACAAATCTTGAGTATCTATATTTTTAAGAACTTCTTCGACTTTAAAAAAAGCATTATCACAAGAACGCATAAATAAATTTCCCATTATATTAATCACTGCAATTTTTTTACCGTTTTTGTCTATATAGGTATTAAAACCTAATCCTGGCGTTCCTTCTGCAAAATTGTATGGTTTTAAGAGCTTATTGTCTTTATCAATATAATTGCTGATGTCAGTCTGATCCCACAAGTGATTTCCAGTTGTGATGACATTCACACCGTAGCTATATAGCTCTTTACAAATTGGTTCGGTTATACCAAACCCTCCTGCAGAATTTTCACCATTGGCAATTACAAAATCTATTTGGTGTTCATTAATAAGACCAGGCAAATGATCCCTCAATGCATGCCTACCTGATCTACCCATGATATCACCCAAAAATATTATTTTCATCTAACTTTATATAAATGTTTCTCTGACAAAATCCAATCCAGTCTTATATCATGTTTTTCTGTAGGCAGATCTTTTACTTCTTGAAATGTAAATCCAAGTCCAATTTTTTGTACTCGTTCACCATACTTTGCAAAATACTTATCGTAATAACCTCCACCATAACCAAGTCTTTTACCATTGAGTGAATATCCTAGTAATGGAATTAATACTTTTTTTGGGAATATAATTTGTTTTTGGTATTTAGGTTCAAGTATGCAGTATTTATTTTTTACTAATTCGGTATTATCATCATATTTAAAAAAATTCATTTCTTGATTTTCAAAATCTATTACGGGTAGCGCGAGATTAATATTTCGTTTTAATAAATATTGATTTAATTTTTTTGTATCTATTTCATTTCTGAAATTAATATAGGTACCAATAGTTTCATTTTTTATATTCTGTATTAATGGTTTTAAATGAATGTGTGTATTATTTTTGCTCTCATAGATTACACTCATTTCTGACCTTCGATTATCGAGAAATTTTCTTAATATTCTTTTCTCGCTAAGACTTATCCTTTTCGTCATTACTTAGAATCGAACTTTGTCGGTAATTAATTTACCAGTGATAAACGAGACAAAAGATCTGATAGCTTTTCATTTCCTGCTTCAAGATGTTTTTGATTATCTTTTTGCTGATCTAAAATGAGATTTTCTTTTGTATTTAAATCGTCTTCAAGTGAGCTTATTTTATCCAAATTTATTTTCAATTTTTGGTTTAGGTCATGAATCTCATCTGCAATTAGTAGAGATGCCATTACCATCAGCCTAGTCTCACCAATTTTGCCGAATCTTTTTGTTAGTTCTCTTACTTTAAAATCTATTCTTGAACTTAACTGTTTAAGGTGATTTTCCTCCCCTGGATCACAGACAATAGCATAATCTTGATCGTTTATATTTACTATAATTTCAGGCATTTTTAGGAATCCAGTATGTCTTTGATGGTGTATATATTTTCATCAAGCTGAGATGAAATATTGCCGGCTATATTCTTTAGTTCCATGAAGTCAGACTTAAGAATTTTAATCTCATTTTCTAAGTGATCATTATTTTCCTGTAATTTTGAATTTTGATTTTCTAAATCTACTACTCTTTGAGCTTTTTTTGAAAGTCTGTCTATTTCTTCACTAAGTTTGTCAATTGCATCATTGAATTTATCTTTAGACTCTTGAATACCTGACATTTATAACCCTCAAACTTTAAGCGAGTTTAACTGTCTTTTTTGTTCACAGTCAACTTTTAATATAACAATCTTAAAAAAATTTTTTGTGAATAAATTGCTAAAAATTAAGACTCTTTTACGATAATTGCTTATATTATCCTAAATCTTTATAACAAAAAAATGTCTAGTAAAAAAGACCAGTCATCTGTCAGCCATGAGGATTTGGCTAATGCTATCAGATTTTTATCAGTAGACGCTGTAGAAAAAGCTAAAAGTGGACATCCCGGTTTACCAATGGGAATGGCTGATGTAGCGACCATACTCTTTACAAAATTTTTGAAGTTCAATCCACGTGCCCCAAATTGGCACGACAGAGATAGATTTGTTCTTTCAGCTGGTCATGGATCAATGCTTTTATATTCATTGCTCTACCTAACTGATCATAAGGACATGACGATACAGGAAATTAAGAAATTTCGACAGCTGGGTAGTAAATGTGCTGGTCATCCAGAATACGGGCACGCAAAAGGAATCGAAACAACAACAGGGCCACTTGGCCAGGGTATCGGTAATGCAGTTGGAATGGCATTAGCAGAGGAAATTTTGAGAAAACAATTTGGAGAAAAAATTGTTAATCATTTCACGTATGTTATTGCAAGTGATGGAGATTTGATGGAGGGAATTTCACATGAAGTCGCATCTTTTGCAGGCCATCTAAAACTTAATAAACTAATTGTTTTTTTTGATGATAATGGAATTTCAATAGATGGACCCGTAAAACTTGCAAACTCAGAAAACACATCTGAAAGATTTAAAGCCTATGGTTGGAATACCTCTAAAATTAATGGTCACAAACCTAAAGAAATAATACAGTCAATAAAAAAGGCTCAAAGATCAAAGAAGCCAACATTAATCTTATGTAAAACAAAAATTGGTTTTGGATCTCCAAATAAACAAGGGAAATCATCAGTACATGGTTCACCACTTGGAGAAAATGAAGTAAAACTTACTAGAATAAAATTAGACTGGCCACACAAACCATTTACAGTTCCAAAAAATATTCTCGATGAGTGGAAAAGTCTCAGTAAAAAATCAATTGATGAATATAAAACCTGGAAATTAAATTATGAAAAACTTCCAAAGAATAAGAAAGCTCAATACATAAGAAGAATTGATGGAAAGCTCCCATTAAAATTAAATCAAAACTTTAATCGGTTTAAGAAAAAATATATAAAAAAACCTCTTGATGTAGCTACACGACAAGCGTCTGAAATGGTAATAAACGCAATATCATCAACTCTACCTGAATTAGTGGGAGGCTCAGCAGACTTAACTGGCTCAAATAATACAAAAGGCGCTAAAATGGGAGTTATTAATTCTACAAACTACAATGGTAATTATATTTACTATGGTATTCGGGAACATGGTATGGCCTCCATCATGAATGGCTTGTCACTTCATAAAGGTATTATTCCATTTGGTGGAACCTTCTTGATTTTTTTAGATTATTGTAAGCCATCTCTTCGTCTTGCAGCTTTAATGAAACAAAGAGCAATTTATATACTAACTCATGACTCAATCGGACTTGGTGAAGATGGCCCAACACATCAACCAATTGAACAGCTTGCATCATTAAGAGCTACGCCAAATGTGAAAGTCTTTAGGCCAGCTGATTTAATTGAAACTGCAGAAGCATGGGAATTAGCACTCTCAAATTCAAAGGGACCAAGTGTAATTGCTTTAACAAGACAAAAGCTTCCGATGATTAGAAAAAAGTATCTGGCAAAAAATATTAGCGCCCAAGGAGCTTATGAAATAAAAAGTAATTCAAAAAAACCTAATATTTCAATCTTTGCCTCAGGATCTGAAGTGGAAATTGGGCTTCAATTAATGTTAACATTGGAAAAGAAGAAAAAATTAGTAAGAGTTGTATCGGTTCCTTGTATGGAGCAGTTTAAAATCCAAAATAAAACTTATCAAAAAATGATTAGAGGAAACTCAGAACTTAATATCTCAATAGAGGCAGGATCAAGTTTCGGATGGAGCCAAATATGTCCTGAAAATACATTAAATATTTGTATGAAAGATTTTGGGGCAAGTGCACCTTATCAAAAGCTGTATGATTTTTATGGAATTACAGCAAAAAAAATATTCAAATTAATAAGTAAGAAAATATAGGAGTTACTCAATATGGCAGTAAATGTTGCAATAAGTGGATTTGGAAGAATTGGGAGACTGGTTCTAAGATCAATCATTGAGAGTAAAAGGAAAGATATAAATGTTGTCGCTATTAACGATTTAGCTCCGATCGAGACAAATGCATTTTTACTTGCAAATGACACAGTCCACGGCCCTCTTAATGAAAAAGTATCATTCAAACGTAATAAGATATTAATTGGTAGAAAAAGTATTACAGTATTAAGTCAGAAAGATCCTCAAAAACTTCCATGGAAAAGATTGAAAATTGACGTCGCTCTTGAATGTACAGGATTGTTTACCTCTAAAGATAAAGCTTCAATGCATATTAAGGCAGGTGCAAAAAAAGTTTTAGTTTCAGCTCCGTGTACTGATGCTGACAAAACTATTGTATATGGAGTGAATGAGGAGGAGATTACAAAGCAAGATCTGGTTGTTTCAAACGCATCTTGTACAACAAATTGTCTAGCACCTGTTGCGAAAGTTCTACACGATAAGTTTAAAATTGTGCATGGCTATATGACAACAATTCATGCTTTTACTGGAGATCAAAGTGTTCTCGATACATTTCATCCAGACCTTAGAAGAGCTAGAGCCGCGTCATTATCGATGATACCTACATCAACAGGAGCTGCAAAAGCAGTGGGACTTGTTATGCCTGAACTATCTGGCAAGTTAGACGGAACTGCAATAAGAGTCCCAACACCCAATGTTTCACTTATAGATTTTAAATTTGTTTCAAAAAAAAGAATGACAGTCGATAGCATCAATAAGGCTATGGCAACTGCTGCAAAATCAAATAAACTAAATGGAATCCTATGTGTAAACTCCAAGCCACTAGTTTCGTCTGATTTTAATCATAACCCTGCCTCGTCTAATTTTGACTTAACGCAAACGCAGGTAATTGAGGGTAAATTTGGAAGAGTTTTAAGTTGGTACGATAATGAATGGGGTTTTTCAAATCGAATGTGTGATACTGCGGTTGCGATGAAAAGATCAAGATAGAATGCTGAATGTTAAAGCTTTAAAAACATTTACTGAAGAAAATAAAACTGTACTTATTCGTTTTGATTTAAATATCCCACTTAATGAAGAAAGCTCTGCTATAAGTGATCGAATTATAAGAATTAAAAATCCGATACACAACCTTCTCAGTAAAAAAAATAAAGTTATAATTTTATCTCACCTAGGAAGACCAAAAGGTAAGAAAGATGATGAACTTTCACTTAAACAAATAGTCAACTTACTGGAAGATGTACTGCAAAAAAAAATTATATTTCTTTCAAACTGTATTGGTGATGAAGTTGAGAAAAAAATAAATTCTCTAAGCCAAGACTCATTAATTCTTCTTGAAAATTGTCGATTTCACGAAGGCGAGGAGAAAAACGATAATCTATTTGCATCTAAATTATCAAAATTAGCAGACGTTTATATTAATGATGCGTTTGCATGCTCTCATAGAGCTCATGCTTCTATTGACGCAATAACAAATTACATGCCTTCTTATTGTGGAGAGCTATTCCATGAAGAAATATTAAATTTAAATGAGGTAGTTAATAATCCTAACAGGCCAGCATTAACAATTATCGGGGGTTCAAAAATTTCTACAAAAATTATAGTCATAAAAAACCTTTTAAAGAAAATGGACTCAGTTGTCATTGCTGGTGGAATGGCAAATAATTTTCTTAAATATTTAGGTAATGATACAAAAAATTCATTAATAGAAAGTGATGTAGGCCATCTAGTAAAAGAGATCATTGAATTCGCAAATGAACAAAACTGCAAGTTAATTTTACCTGTAGACGTAATAACGGCTGAGGAAATTTCTGATACTGCAAGTATTAACGAATGTACTGTTAATTCAATTAAAGACAATCATATGATTTTAGATATAGGCAAAGAAACTGTTGAATTGATTAAGAGTGAAATTTCTAAATGCGAGACAGTATTCTGGAATGGACCGGTTGGTGTTTTTGAATCTAGCCCTTTTCATAGGGGTACATTTGAAATTGCTAAATACATTGCTGAAATTACTATGAAGAATAATTTACGGTCTTTTGCTGGAGGTGGAGATACGATTTCTGCACTAAACATGGCAGCCGTCAAAGAAAAATTTACTTATGTTTCTACTGGCGGAGGAGCACTACTTGAGTTAATAGAAGGTAAGAAATTGCCTGGTTTAGTTGCCCTAGGGGTTTTGTAAAAAGGAGAAAAAAATGATACCAAAAACATTAGAGGAGATTGCAAATTATATTGTTCGTGATGGTAAAGGGATTCTAGCGGCAGATGAAAGTACAGGAACAATTGAAAAAAGATTTAAGTCAATTGATGTTGAATCGACTGAAGATAATCGTAGAAAGTATAGAGAAATGTTGTTTAGATCTCCAGCAATGGCAGAGGCGATTGGTGGTGTAATACTTTTTGATGAAACTCTAAGACAAAAAGCTAGCGATGGAAACTATCTAAGAGAAGTCATTCTTGATCACGGCTCACTACCAGGTATCAAAGTTGACCAGGGAGTTAAAGAACTTGAAAGCGGTAGTAACGAGAAAATTACAACTGGTTTAGATGGGCTTCACGAACGGTGTCAGGAATATGATAAACTTGGAGCAAAGTTTACAAAATGGAGAGCTGTTATTCATGTTAGTGACGATTTACCGTCAGACAAATGTATAAGAGAAAATATGAATGCATTGGCTGAATATGCTTTGATTGCTCAACAAAACAATATGGTACCAATTGTAGAGCCTGAGGTTATTATGGATGGATCCCATTCTGTGGAAAGGTGTCATGTAGTTACTAATCAAGTACTATTAATTTTATTTGAAATGCTGGATAAAAAAAATGTTAATATCAAAGGAACTCTTCTCAAACCAAATATGGTAGTTTCTGGAACAGAAAATAGTTATCAAGCCACTATTCAAGAGGTTGCAAATAAAACAATACAATGCCTGAAATCATCTGTTCCAGATGAATTGCCTGGAATTGTCTTTCTATCTGGTGGCCAGTCTGATCTTGATGCAACAGCGCATCTTGACGCTATGAATAAAATAGGTGGCTTCAAATGGAAACTGAGTTTTTCCTATGGAAGAGCTTTACAACAAGCAGCTCTTAAAACTTGGGCAGGCAACGATAGTAAGCTTGAAGCTGCTCAAATGGCATTTAGTCACAGAGCTATAATGAATATGAAGGCTGCAGAAGGACAGTGGGATAAATCTCTCGAAAACTAATAAAAATGAAAATTAACGGAAATGTTGTTAAACCTGGAATGATTATTGAACACAAGGGAGAATTATGGGTTGTAAATAAATCTCAGTCTGTAAAACCTGGTAAAGGTGGTGCTTTTAACCAAGTTGAAATGAAAAATATTAAAAATAACACGAAATTAAATGAACGTTTCAGGGCATCAGAAGAGGTGGAGAGGGTTAGAGTAGATGAAGAAAAATACCAGTACCTTTATAAGCAAGACAAAAAACTTTTCTTTATGAACAGTACATCATACGAACAAATTGAAGTTGATGACAAAATAATTGGCGAAAAACTTGTTTTAATGAGTGAAAACGACGAAGTGATATTAGAAATGTATAATGAAAAGCCAATAGGAATTCAGCTTCCTAAAACCTTATCTTTTATTGTTAATGAGACAGAAGCTGTAGTTAAAGGTCAAACAGCTGCTTCATCAAATAAGCCTGCCATTCTTGAAAATGGTATTAGAGTTATGGTCCCACCTTTTATTGAACAGGGCGAGAAGATAGAAATTAATACCGAGGACCTATCTTATTCAAAAAGAGTTGACTAATGAGCTACTCAGATCCTTATATCAATGCAATTTTCTTAGCTTGCAGAAAAACAAGTAAGAACCTTATCAGAGATTTTGGAGAGGTTGAAAAACTTCAAGTATCATTAAAGGGTGTTTCTAATTTTGTTTCATTAGCGGATACAAAAGCTGAAAAAATGTTAATTAAAGAACTAACTTATTCATACCCAAAAATAAATATAATTGCAGAGGAAACAGGCGTTATAAAAAATTCTGAGGAAAATATTAGATGGATTATTGATCCACTTGACGGCACTAGCAACTTTGTATTTAGCATTCCACACTTCGCTATATCAATCGCTCTTGAAAAAAATGATGAAGTAGTAGTCGGAGGTGTGTATCAGCCTCTTACCGATGAATTCTTTTGGGCGGTTAAAGGAAGGGGCGCCTACTGCAATAATCTAAGATTAAGGGTATCATCAAAAGAAAATCTTAAAGACTGTATGATTGGAACAGGTATTCCTCATAAAGGTATGAAAGGCCATGATGAATATATTCCTGGTTTAAAGCAGGTTATGGAAAAAGTATGTGGCGTCAGGAGATTTGGTTCTGCATCATTAGATTTAGCATATGTGGCTGCAGGAAAATTTGATGGCTATTGGGAAAAAAATCTAAAGTTGGTTGATATTGCAGCTGGTTCACTAATTGTGAAAGAAGCCGGTGGAAAGGTAACTGATTTTGATGGAAAAGAGGACTACCTAAAAACTGGAAAAATATTAGCATCTAACTTTAGAATTCATGAAAAGCTTCAAAAAATAATTAGGTTATAGTTTAAATCCAAATCTATTTAAAAATTTTTTTTCAAATTTCCAAAAATATTGAAATTGACCAAATGGTAATGCAACAAGTAACAGTAAGACCTGATAGATTATAAAAAGTAATATTATTCTGATTGGCCAAAAAATTACTGGATTTAAATTTTCTGCCTGAAGTCCAATAAATTGAAATAACTCAACAGTAATATATAACGACAGAGACCCTGTTATCGCAAATATCAACATGATGACCATAAATTGATAGAAACTCTGAATATTAAGTCTCCTCATCATAATTGAGATTATATTCATAAAATTTAACAAATAATTATTGATCAATAATACTATATAGGATAACTACTCATAAAAAATAGAACATATATGAAAAAAGATAAACACCCTGATTACCACAAAATAACTGTCATGATGACTGATGGCACAAAATTTGAGACTATGTCTACATGGGGAAAAGAAGGTGATACAATGTCATTAGACATAGACCCCTTATCTCATCCAGCTTGGACAGGTGGGCAACAAAAAATTCAGGATAAAGGCCAAGTTAGTCGTTTCAAAAAAAGATTTAGTAATCTTAAAACATAATTCAAACTTCAAGCATTGAAAATTTATAATTAGTCACAATATACCAATGGCTGGTGGCATTTTGCGTCAGCAAATAAAGCTTAGCTCACAATGAGTAAGCAAATTTTTTTAATCGCTTTAGGAGGATTAAATTATGACTACATATGACTTATCACCATTACTACGCTCTAGTATTGGTTTCGATGCCTTCGATAACATTTTTGACTCAGTGTTTAATTTAAATGAGTCCAGTGGAGCTTATCCGCCATATAATATCGTTAAATCAGGCAATAATTATACTATTTCATTAGCTGTTGCTGGATTTTCAAAGGCAGATCTAGATATATCTGTTCAGGAAAATGAATTGGTAATTAAAGGTTCAATTAAAGACGCAAATAAGGAAGTCGAATTTTTGCATCGGGGTATAGCAGGTAGAAATTTTGAGAGGAAATTTAGATTAGCTGATACAATAAAAGTTTCTGATGCAAATTGCGAAAATGGATTACTCCACATTTTTCTAGAACGAGAAATTCCAGAACATCAAAGACCTAGAAAAATTGAAATTAATTCTAAAATTAACTAACCAAGAGTCAGGAGCCATTATCAATATGGCTCCTAAAATAAAATGAAGGCAGTATTACACAAAGAATTTGGTGGACCCGAGGTTTTAGAAGTCTCTAATAATGTTGAAATGCCTAAAATTGACAAAGATGAGGTTTTAATAAAAGTTCATGCGGCAGGTATAAATCGACCAGATATACTTCAAAGATCTGGAGGTTATCCACCGCCACCTGGTGTATCAACAATATTAGGCTTAGAAGTCTCAGGAGAAATCGTTGATGTTGGTGAGGATATAAATAAGAATTTACTTAATACCAAAGTCTGTGCACTTGTACCTGGTGGAGGTTATGCAGAGTTTGTAAAATGTCATACCTCAACAATTCTTCCAATACCAAAAGGTATTTCAATAACTGACGCCTGTACAATTCCTGAAACTTTTTTTACAGTTTGGACAAATCTATTTGATCAGGCAAATTTAAAACGTGGCGAGACATTGCTAGTGCACGGTGGTGCTAGTGGTATAGGTTTAACTGCTATTTCAATTGCAATAGCAATGCAAATTAAATGTATTGCGACTGTAGGATCAGACGAGAAATATAAATATCTTCAGGGTTTAGGATTAGAAAGAGTAATTAATTATAACATTGAAGATTTTGAAATGATAATCAAAAACGAATTTAAAGGGGTTGATGTAATACTCGACATGGTAGGAGGAGATTATTTTCAAAAAAATATTAATATTCTTACAAGACTAGGCAGGCTTCTTAATATTGCATATTTAAAGGGATCAAAGGTTGAGGTAAACTTATTGCCAATTATGTTGAAGCGATTGACAATTTCTGGTTCAACATTAAGAATAAGGAGTAATGAAGAAAAAAAAAATATTGCTGATAATCTTAAAAAACATGTCTGGCCATTAATAGAAAGTAAAAATATTAAATTGCACATTGACCAAAGATTTGATTTCAGTAATGTTCAAAAAGCACATCAATACATGGAAAATAATAGGAATATTGGTAAATTACTGCTTAAATTTTAGGATATCCTTTTAAAAAAAGAAAAATTAACATATAAGAGGCTCTTTATTAATATGAAGACAGCAAAATTACCATTAATGCCAAAAGCCACTGCAATATGGCTTGTTGATAATACCTCACTCTCATTCAGGCAGATAGGTGATTTCTGCGGTATGCATGAACTCGAAATCAAAGGCATAGCTGACGGTGAAGTTGGTATTGGCATTAAAGGACTTAATCCTATTACTAGTGGTCAGTTATCAAAAGATGAAATAGATAGATGTACAAATAATGAAGATGAATCACTAAAAATTATTGAAAATGAAATTTCGGAGAAAACTGAACAATCAAAAAAGAAAAAGAAATATACACCTCTTTCAAAGAGACAGGACAGACCTGATGCAGTTTATTGGCTTATAAGAAATCACCCTGAATTAAAAGACTCTCAAGTCGCAAGATTAGTGGGAAGTACTAAGAATACAATTGATGCAATCAGAAAAAGAACTCATTGGAACATGGCAAATATTAGACCGCAAGATCCAATTGGTCTTGGACTTTGTAGGCAAATTGAGCTTGATGAAGCGCTTGCAAAAGCAGAGAGATCAATAAAAAGAGCTGAGAAGAAAAAGGAAAAAGAAGAGAAATTAAAATTACAAGAAATGAATGAGCAAGTTTCTAACGCAAATGAATCTGAGATTACAGCTCTAGATAATTAATAAATACTAAAATGAAAAACCCCACATTGGTAAGTATCATAATGGGCAGTCAATCTGATTGGCCAACAATGAAGCAAGCATCAAAAATATTAAAATTGTTCAAAATTAAGCATGAAACAAAAATAATCTCTGCTCATAGAACGCCAAAGAGACTATATGAATATGCAGAAAATGCTGAAACAAGAGGGATTAGGGTGATAATTGCTGGTGCTGGGGGCGCAGCACATTTACCGGGCATGGCTGCTGCTATATCAAATCTTCCAGTTCTTGGGGTTCCAATAAATACTAAAAATTTAAACGGTTTAGATAGTTTACTGTCGATTGCTCAAATGCCAGCTGGTATACCTGTCGGCACTCTTGCTGTAGGAGAGGCTGGTGCTAAAAATGCAGCATTGTTTGCAATATCGATTCTAAGTGATCAAGATCCTAAACTTAAAAAGAGATATTCTTATTGGCGCTCTAAACAAACTAAGACAGTTAAAAAGAAACCAAAATAATGGTTTCAAAAATTTCGACTATAGGAATCATTGGTGGCGGGCAATTAGGGATGTTTCTTGCGCAATCATGTAAAAAAATAGGTTTAAATGTTCACATCTACTCAGATACAAAAGATGCACCAGCGAAAAGATACGCTAAGAAAATTTTTTATGGGTCTTTTGAAGATTATGAAAAATTAGATAAATTTAAAGCTTCAGTTGACCTGTTAACGTATGAATTTGAGAATGTTGCTATTAAAACTTTAAAAAAAATTAATAAAACAATTGATATATACCCTCCTATTAAAGCACTAGAAATAAGCCAAGACCGTGAAAAAGAAAAAAAATTTTTTTCAAAAAATAAAATTAATCACGCAGGATTATTTTTTTTAAAAAAAACCTCAAATATTGAAAATTTTCAAAAGAAAATTAGTTTTCCAGTAATACTCAAAACATGTCGATTTGGATACGATGGAAAAGGACAATATAAAATTAAAAATATTTCTGAACTTAAAAATATATGGAAAAGCCTGGACCATCAGCCATGTGTTATTGAACAGATAATAAATTTCAAAAAAGAATTATCAGTAATATGTGCAAGAGATGTAAAAAAAAATACTTATTTTTATTCTCCATTTGAAAATATACATAAGAATCATATTTTGTTTGAAACAATTTCTCCTTCACAAGTAGAAAAAGAAATAAACAACCAATTAATAAAAGTATCAAAAAAAATTATTAATAAACTTAATTATATTGGATTACTGACAATTGAATTTTTTTTAGATGACAATAATAAAATCTACGTAAATGAAATAGCTCCAAGAGTTCATAATTCTGGTCACATAACATTAGATAATGCAAATATCAGTCAATTTGATCTACATATAAAATCAATTACTGGCCGTATTATTATTAAACCAAGTATTTTAAAAAAAGGATTAATGAGAAATTTAGTCGGAAGCGAAATAATTAAAATTGGTCATATAAGCTCTCAAAAAAAATATCGATCCTTTAAAAGAAGTAAACAATACAAGTATGGAAAGAAAAGAATAAAGAAAGGTCGAAAAATGGGCCACATCAATTTTATTTCATGAGTCATATCAGTTTATTTTTACTAGACAATAATCTAAGCAAGTGTTAAAAGCTCTCAAATTTTGGTGCTCTTAAGGAGGGTAAGACAATCGTAGAAGTAAGTGTAAAAGATAATAATGTAGAGGGTGCTCTTCGTATTCTTAAAAAAAAGATGCAACGAGAAGGCATTTTTAAAGAAATGAAGATGAGAACTTACTTTGAGAAACCTAGTCAAAAAAAACTTCGTGAAAAAGCAGAAAATATTCGGCGCTCAAGAAAAATGGCTAGAAGAAAAATTTATAGCTAACTCTATAAAGCTTTTACAATCCCCTCAACCATCTTTTTAGCATCAGAGAACAACATCATGGTATTGTCGCGATAAAATAAATCATTATCAATGCCAGCGTATCCAAGGCCCCTTCCTCTTTTTACGAATAAAACTGTGCTTGATTTTTCTACATCAAGAATCGGCATGCCATAAATTGGTGAGGCTGGATCAGTTTTAGCTATTGGATTGGTGACGTCATTAGCTCCAATTACAAAAGCAACATCTGCTTGAGAAAATTCAGAATTAATATCTTCTAATTCAAAAACTTCATCGTAAGGAACATTTGCTTCAGCTAATAAAACATTCATATGTCCCGGCATTCTTCCAGCTACAGGATGAATTGCAAAAGTAACTTTAACTCCATTTGCCTTTAATGCTTCAGTCATTTCTTTTAGTGCATGCTGTGCCTGTGCAACGGCCATTCCATAACCGGGAACAATTATAACCGATCCTGCATTCTTCATTATAAACGCTGCATCATCTGCACTTCCTTCCTTAACTGGTCTTTGTTCAACATCTTTTGAAATTGCAGCATCTTCTGTTCCAAAACCTCCGAGTATGACGCTTATGAAAGATCTGTTCATGGCCGCGCACATAATATAAGAGAGGATAGCTCCAGATGATCCTACTAAAGCTCCAGTAATTATTAAAGCAGTATTTCCAAGAGTAAAACCAATTCCCGCTGCAGCCCAACCAGAATATGAATTAAGCATTGAGACAACAACTGGCATATCAGCTCCACCGATCGGAATAATAATTAAAAATCCAATCAAAAAAGAAAGAGCAATAATTGCTAAATAAATATTTTGGTCTTGATTAAAACAAAAATAGACAATGCCTACGATAATAATTATGCCAATAAATAGGTTTAATAAATGTTGACCCTTAAATACAATCGGTGAGCCAGACATAATCCCTTGTAGCTTACCAAAGGCTATAATTGAACCTGAAAAAGTAATAGCGCCAATAACAGCTCCAATTGACATTTCAACCAGACTCAGAGTCTTAATTTTACCGAGTGTTCCAATATTAAAAGCTTCAGGTGCATAAAATGCTGCAAGCGCAACGAATACAGCTGCCAACCCAACCAAACTGTGGAAGGCGGCAACAAGTTGTGGCATCGCTGTCATTGCAATTTTTCTGGCAATAACTGAACCTATTAATCCGCCAATAATGATTGCAACAAGAACTAAGCTTATAGTTTGAATATTAGATGTGAAGAAATCTACTGAAACCAGCGTTGCTAATACAGCTATTAGCATGCCTAGCATCCCAAAAATATTTCCTCGTCGAGAACTCTCTGGTGATGACAAACCCCTCAAAGCAATAATAAAAAATATGCCTGATACAACATACGCTACCGCTACAAGATTATGCATTATTCTTTATCCTTGGTTTTGGGTTTCTTTTTATACATTGCCAGCATTCGTTGAGTGACTAAAAAACCACCAAAAATGTTGATTGCTGCAAGGAGCACAGCGATAAAGCCAAAGCTTTTTGATAATATTCCTAATAATGTTTGATCTGAGCTTGCAACAAGTGCAAATAAACCACCAACGATTATAACAGAAGAAATAGCGTTGGTGACAGCCATCAAAGGTGTATGCAATGCCGGAGTTACACTCCAAACGACATAATATCCTACAAAAATTGATAAAACAAAGATGGTCAATCTAAATATATTTGGATCAATTGCTTCCATTATACCAACTCCTTATGAACAATTTCTTTGTTTTTAGTAACAAGTATTCCCTGAATAATTTCATCTTCCCAATCGATATTGATTGTTTTACTCTCGCTATCGATTAGCAATGATAAAAAATTTAGAATATTTTTTGAAAATAATGCAGAAGCATCTTCAGAAATAGTCGAAGTAATATCTTTTGAACCAACGACAAGTACGCCATTAATATTTTTTATTTCTCCAGCAATAGAACACTCACAATTGCCGCCACTTTCAGCTGCCAGATCAATTATAATAGACCCTGATTTCATTGATCTAACTTGTTCTTCTGAAATTAATATAGGAGCTTTTTTTCCTGGAATAAGAGCCGTACAGATAGCTATATCTTGCGTCGCAAGAGTATCAGAAATAAGTTGGGCCTGTTTAGCTTTAAATTCATCACTCATCTCCTTAGCATAACCTCCAGATGTTTCTGCATCTAGTGATTCGCTATCTTCAACCATTACAAATTTACCACCTAAACTTTCAACTTGTTCTTTTGCAGCCATTCTAACATCCGTAGCAGATACAATTGCACCAAGCCTTTTAGCTGTCGCAATTGCTTGTAATCCGGCAACTCCAGCGCCAAATACCATTACCTTAGCAGGTGCAATAGTACCAGCTGCAGTCATCATCATAGGCATCGCCTTGTTAAAAAGATGCGTCGCGTCAATTACAGCTTTATAACCAGCTAAATTAGACTGTGAAGAAAGTATGTCCATAGATTGAGCGCGTGTAATTCTTGGCATAAGTTCCATTGCAAATGAAGTGACTCCCTTTTCTTTTAAGTTGCTGATAGTCTCGTTACTGTTGTATGGATCTAATGAACCAATAAATAAGGCACCATCTTTCATCGAGGAAATTTCTTCATTAGTTGGCTTATTTACTTTTATTACTATATCTGCATTTGTAATTTCTGTCGTATTCTCAAATATTTCTGCACCGCTTGCAGCATAACTTTCATCTGAAAAATTTGACTTATCACCAGCGGTTGTTTGTACACTTACAGAGAGACCCATCTCTACCATCTTCTTTGTACTTTCTGGAGATGCAGCAACTCGCAATTCAGGGCCACTCTCTTTTAAGATATAAGCGTGCATATAAAATTTCTTTTAAATTAAAAAAATCGCCATAAAAACCAGAACAACGACAACTGCAATTGATCCCCACAAAATGAGCTTACCGAAAAAGTTATATGTTTTTTTTGTTCTGATATGTCCATGATGAAATGATAATATATTTCTAAAAATAAAATTTAACAGTATTTTTTTAAGTTAAAATACTGATAGAACTTTCTAAATTGTGTATAGTTTACAATGCTTTAGATGGCTTTGAATGATCCCAATCAATAATTAATGATCTCAATGCTGAAACAAGAGCTAAAGGCTGATCAACCATAATATGATGGTGAGCCTCAGGAATATTAATTATAGGGGACTTTTTATCCATGAGTTCATTCATATATTTTGCACTAAATCCCGGAAATATAGAGGATTTTTCACCTCTAAATACCGCCACTCTGCACTTTAGACCTTTAAGAGTTTTCCTTAAAACAGCTTGTCTTTCTGCAAAGTTATCACTGGAGAAAATTTTCATATAGCTTGGATCAAACTTCCATGTCCAGCCACCTCTGACTTTTTTTATTGATTTTTCAGCTATAAATTTCATAGCGTAATCTAAAGCATCACTCTGAGAGGGCACTAACCTAAAACGATCAATAATATCAGACATTTTTTTATAAACATTGTTAGCTCTAACTTTTAGATCAAACTTGGGTGGGTTATCTGTTGGTGGCATAATTGCTGTATCGACTATCACTAAACCGTAAAGACTCTTTTTCATCAAGGAGGCTGCGTAAACGCCACACATTCCACCAAGGCTATGCCCAATGAAAATAGGTTTTTTTAATTTTTCTTTTTTGCATACACCAACAATTTCTGCGCCCCACGACTCGACTGAGTATTTCTTCTTCCATCCGCTATCACCCATTCCACCCAAATTCATAGCAATTACTCTATGAGTTTTAGCAAAATATGGTGCTATAAAACTCCACCATTCGGCATGTGCCATACCTCCATGGATAAAAATCAGCCCCGGTTTAGATTTATCACCCCAAGCGTTATAGACAATTTTAGTTCCTTTTATTGTAGTAGATCGTATTTCAGGATTATTAGAAATTGCTTTTTCAAACCATTTTGGTGCAGGTTGTGTCATTGCCTTCAAATTCTTTTTATTGATTCGTCTATTATTTCTTTCAAGAGTACAGAAACTCTATTTATCTTAGTTGAGGATGAAAGTAAATCGTTTCTGACTTCTATTAAAGAGTGATGCATATGATTTTGAAGGCCATGTTTATACATTGTATCCCCAATAAGATTACCCTTGTAAGGCTCATTATCACCAACGCTTATTTTTTTTCGCCTCATTTCATTAAGTATAACTTCACTTAGTTTTCTGTCTTGATTTGATAATATCCCAAAATGAATATTCCTTTTCTTATTTTTAAATATCGGATTGAATGAATGTAGAGAAATTAATATGTTAATATTATCACGTTTAATAATTTTTCTAATTTCGTCATGATATTTTTTGTAAATCCTTAAAACTCTTTTTCTTTTCTCATAGTCGCTTAAATTAATGTTTCTTGGTATGACTTTTTTATCTACAATTACTGGAATCAGAGTAGGATCAGAAATGCCTCTATTTAAATCAATTATAAGTCTTGAGTGGTCGCCGACGATATATTTTGCATTACATGATTTGGATAAGCTAATGCATAAATCTTTTATACCAAGGTCAAATGAAATGTGTGTATCAATTAGATTTTTGGTAAGACCTAAATTATTTAATGAATCAGGAATATAATTTGATGCATGGTCTGCTATAAAAAGAATTCTCTTTTTATAATTAATAGACAAATATTATTAGCCCTGACGAGCTTTCATACGGGGATTACGCTTGTTGATTACATACAAGCGACCTTTTCTTTTGATAAGCTTATTATTTCTGTCTCTAGTTTTAAGATTTTTGAGAGAACTTCTTACTTTCATTGCTGAGGCTCCGGTTGAGGCGCGTTAGCCTCTTCAATTTTTTTTAGCCTAACTTTTGCTTTACGTATATTTTTTTTTCTTGACCTTTTTTTATTAAGTCGAGCTTCTCTTATTTTATTAGGTTTTTTCATAATTAAGCGACCTTTTATATAAATAGAAAAAAAAAACAACAAGTTTTATTTATCTATGGTGGGCACGGTTGGGATCGAACCAACAACCCCCACGATGTCAACGTGATGCTCTACCACTGAGCTACGTGCCCAAAGAATGTTAACGTATATATCAAAATTTCCTTCTCTTCTATATTTAACGGGCAAATCTTTTTAAACCTTCTGGTGTAAACATTTTTTCATTGTGAGGTTTTTCAAGGCGCCATTGAATCTTTGGTATATCAATTGATCTCACATTTTGTAATTGATAACGTCTTGTCGCAAAATCATAAGTTGCTGAATGAATGGATAAACACATTGGCTGATCATAATAATTAATTATTGGAAATTCTCTGTAAGCCATAATATTATCATTATCATCAAAAGTTTCTTCCACTATCATGTTATGACTGTCTAGATCAAAATACATTGTTCGATGAGGAAGAATATGTCTTTTATCTTTCTTAAGATCTGCTTGCACAACATTGACATTTACGAGTTCGTATCTCAAGTGATCTTGGTTAACATGATACGGGGTAAGTATTTCTTCAATTGGTGTTTCATGAAATTTATAGGCGTTATATGGCATAAGTCTTAATTGTACTCCTTTACTAGTCCAATTGTATCTATCTTTCGCACCATTAAATCCGTCAAATTGATCTGTTGTTGTTAATCCTTGGCTAGCACTGGGTTTGTAATCATAAGCAATATCCGGTGCTCTCCTTACTCTTCGGGTGCCTGGATTGTAAACCCAGGCCCTACGAGGTGTAGCAAATGCATTTAGTGACTCAATCACAAGTGCCGACGCATCTGCTAATCGAGGCGGATGAGTTACCTTAGTCATTAACATTCCCTGAAGACCTTTATCATTACGAGTAAATGGATTCCAATAATTTTTAGCAATCGCCTCACCAGCGCCATATGTAATTGATCCGTCTGGATTAATTATATAAAAGGGAGATGCCCCAAATATCTCTACACCTCTGTAGCGCAATATGTGGTTCCATACATGATGGAGAGCTTCAAATGGTTCAGGAAATGGAATACTTCCAACTACACCTTTTATACCTTCGCCTTGGTCTATTAATGTGGCATTTTGAATTGTTAATTCAGTTACTTCCTTTGGAACAGCACAACTTCTTCTAGACTCATATACATGCATTTTAAATGTTTCAGGATAAGTTTTAAACATTTCCTTTTGACCAGGTGTTAATAAATCTTTCGCATAATAAATGTAGTTATTTTGGTCTATTGTAAAAATAATCTCATCTTCAGAAAATGGGTCAGGATATGAATTCATATTAGGATCATATTTAGTTATTGGTGACTTAATTGGCTGTCTTTCTGGTATATCTAAAGATAAAAAATCAAATTCAGCAATTGAAATTGATGCATTTAAAGTAAAAAATATTAAAAGTATAATTTTTTTAATCATAATCATATGATACAAGATTGAACAATTTAAACAATTATAAATACCTTTTCAGTGAGCACGGATATAGATAAATTTGTTAAGTTTGCTAACAAGCTTGCTGATGAAGCACGCAAAATTTCATTATTTTATTTTAAAAAAAAATTAAATATTAAATCTAAAAGCAAAACAAAGTTTGATCCTGTTACTATTGCAGACCTTACTGTCCAAAAAAAAATTAATAACTTTATAAAATATAAGTATCCTTATCACTCGATTCTAGGTGAAGAACTAGGCATTGAAAATAAGTCAGATTTTGAATGGTGTATTGATCCAATTGATGGAACAAAGTCTTATATACAAGGCGTTCCTTTATGGGGAACATTAATTTCTTTATCCAAAAAGGACGAAATAATATTAGGTTTGGCAGATATACCTGCACTTGATGAAAGATACATAGGATTTAAAAAAACTGCTTACAAATTTGTGAATGGAAAAAAATCTTTATTAAAAGTTAAAAAAAATAAAAAATTAAAAAATGCAATTTTAAACACAACATCACCCTACGTCTTTACAGTCAAAAGTGATCAGAATGCTTTTGAACGTTTATCTAAGAAAGCAAAAAGTACACGATTGGGTGGTGATTGCTATAGTTATTGTCTGTTAGCGGATGGTCATGTGGATATTGTTGTAGAAAGTGGGTTATCACCGTGGGATATCCGCGCTCTTGAGCCGATAATAAAGAATGCAGGAGGTATATTGAAAACTTGGGATAATAAAAAAGTTTTAAATGGCGGAAAAATAATAGCGTGTACAAACAAATTTCTTTTTGATGATGCAAGAAAAATATTGAACAAAAAAAAACCCAGCTAGTTTAGCTGGGTTTATAAAAATCTATTTATAAATTTTTTTATGCTAAAGCGTCCATTACAGATTGCAATTTCATTGCGATCGACATATCGCCAGAAACTTTCAATTTGCCTTGCATAAATGCAGATGTGCCATCAACCTCGCCTGATCTCATTTGCTCAAAAGTTTCAAGAGACATTGAGAGTGTACAATCAGCATCTTTGTCTTCATCAGATACTGTATTTGGATTAGCTTTTCCATCTAAGAAAATGCATCCAGCACCCTCAAAATCAAATTTAACTGTTGCTCCAAGACCAGTATCTTTTCCTTCAATACCTTTTTGGAATTCAGCTAGTAAACTTGCTACGTCAGCCATATTTATTTCTCCATTATTTTATTTAGAATGGAAATAAAACAATTTACAATATATATGTCAATACAAAATTATAATACACAAACAATGAAAAAACCTCATTTTTGGGAAAAAGCAAAAGCTCAATTAATAAAAAAAGATGCACGGCTTGGTAAAATCATCAAATCATATCCAAGAGATTTTTTATTTACTAAGTCGGACCCATATTATACCTTGGCTAGGGCAATTGTTGGTCAGCAAATTTCAGTTAAGGCTGCACAAGCAGTATGGAACAGGTTTGAAAAAAAAATTGAATCTGTTACTCCTAATAACACATTATCTATGCATTATATGTCTTTGAAATCCTGTGGTCTCTCGAGACAAAAAATTAAATATCTTAGATCGTTAGCTTCTGCATTCATAAGTAAAGAACTTCAAATTTTAAAATCAAAATCAGCTACAGACAATGAAATAATAGATAAACTAATTAAAGTAAAAGGTATAGGAAGATGGACTGCACAAATGTTTCTTATATTTAATTTATGTAGACCAGATGTTTTTCCCGAAGATGATTTGGGTCTATTAAAAGGAATATGTATTTGCTACAATCTTGAATATCCAATTTCAAAAGAATATGCAGTAAAAATATCTCAGAAATGGAAGCCTTGGAGGTCTGTTGCTACTTGGTATTTTTGGAGAAGCTTAGATCCAATACCTGTAGAGTATTAGTATGAAAAAAGTTAGTTTTTCATATGCTTCCAAATTAGAACATAATTTTGCGCAGAGACTTATAATTAAAACAATTGAAAATTTAACCGGAAAGAAAAAGTTAGAAAAAATTTATGAAAATTTTTCAAAAAAAAACCATGATCCAACATTTTTTTGGTCAGGGATTCTTGAGTCAATGGATATCAAAATTATTAATAAATCAAAAAAATTTTCATCAATTCCAGCTGAAGGTCCTTTACTAATTATAGCAAATCATCCCTTTGGAATAATTGATGGATTAATATTATGTTCTTTAGCTTCAAATGTTCGTTCTGATTTTAAAATTATTACTCATGAAACCTTGAAATTACTTCCTGAACTAGATCAATTTATTCTTCCAATTGAATTTAAAGAAAAAGATAAAAATTCTATAAAGAAAAATATCGATACAACAAAAAAAGCTAAAAAACATCTTATTGAAAAAGGTCTACTTATAATATTTCCGTCAGGTGGGGTCTCTAATGCTAAAAATCCTGAGACAGCACTAATTAATGATGATTGGAAATTATTCACAGCAAAAATAATTCAACAAACAAAAACCAACGTGTTACCAATATATTTTGACGGAAAAAACGGTTTATTATTCAATATATTTGCGGATAAATTAAAAAATCAAACATTAAAATATTCTTCATATATTCACGAAACTCGAAAAAAAATTGGCAAAGAGATAATTATATATATTGGCGAAATTATTGAATTTAATAAAATAAAATCAATAGATGATCGAAACAAATTAATAAACTATTTAAAGTTTGAAACATATAAATTAGCAAAAAATGATTAATCGAGAAGAATACACAATAGCGTCATTTTATCGATTTAAAAAAATTGAAAATTTAAAAAGTATTAAAAAAACATTAGAAACTTTTATTTGTGATAAACTTATTAGAGGCACAATTATAATTGCAAAAGAAGGATGTAATGGTACCATTTCTGGGAAGAAAAATGAAATTGAAAAATCTTTGAAGTTTGTAAAAAAAATTTTAAAAATAAGAAAAATTTCACTCAAGATAAACAATATAAATTTTTTACCGTTTAATAGGATAAAAATAAGAATAAAAAGAGAAATTGTTTCTTTAGGTGTAAAAAATATAAATGTTTCTGATTACGCTGGTAATTATATAAATCCAAAAAGTTGGGAAAAATTTATTAGAAGAAAAGATGTAAAATTAATTGATACAAGGAATATATACGAGATACCAATTGGTAAATTTGGTAACTCAATCCATCCCAACACAAATTCGTTTAGAGAGTTTCCAAAGAAGTTTGTAAAATTAAAAATAAACAAAAATCAAAAAATAGCTATGTATTGTACAGGTGGTATAAGATGTGAAAAAGCCTCAGCATATCTCTTTTCGCTAGGTTATAAAAAAATATATCAATTGGAAGGAGGAATTCTAAATTATTTTAATAGTTACAAAGATCTCGAATTAAAAAGTGCTTGGAAAGGCGAATGCTTTGTGTTTGATAATAGGGTATCAATAAAAAAAAATTTTATTTGCGGTAATTATATTCAGTGTTATGGATGCAGACGACCTTTAACTAAAAAAGATGCAAAATCAAAAAAATATTTAAAAGGAGTTCATTGTTCATATTGCTATAATGAACGTACAAAAAAACAAAAAGAGGGCTCTGTTATGAGGCAAAAGCAAATTGACATACTTAACAAAAAAGGTCTAAACCATAATTTTAAAAAAATATAAGATTTTTAAGATTAATAGTTTGTATTAGATTGCCGACTAAAATCGAAAGAAGAGATTATAAGTGATATTAATATTGAAAATATAAATATTATTATTATTGGTCTTAGCATTATTTCTGTTAAAGATGCTGCATTTGATGTTAACAATGAGACTAGTTTAACTGGCTCATTCATTCTTAATCCACTTTGAACACTTAAGATGTACTGATTAATTTGCTCAGCAGTTTGATCGAGCATATTTGTCAGAAAAGTCATTGCTTCTTCTTGTGTCAAGCCAAGTTGGTACTTGACAGTCAATTCCGATTTACGTCTCTGAAGATCAACGATTTGTGCATTGAGATCAGCTGCTTTCTGAAGAACAATATTTCTATCTTCCGCTCCTGATGCCCGATTTCCTAAGTCTAAAATTGTATCTAAAAAAGTTGAGTCATAGCTTATATTACCTGTACCAGAGGCCGTTCCGAAAGTTGTTTGATTAGTTGAGCTCAGACCCATTACAGATAGTCTCTCTGAATTGGCTAATAATAATTTTTCAAATGACTCAATTTCAAGATCAAGTTTTTGTCCTACCAAATCAACATACAAATCATTTTCTTGTATTATATAATTAAATACATCATTCACATCATCCAAATCATTAGATAGGTCGTCTAAATTTATCTCAGGCGCAAAACTTTTGTAGTTTAAGTTCAGAATACTAATGTAACTATTGAGCAAGTTTAATCTAGAGTTTATGTGGTTAACATCAAGTGAGGAAATAGGTGAATCGATTTTTATTGGTCCAATAAATTTTAACCCGATGTTACTTGAATCATATTCTTTTCTCAAAAATACATTCATTGAGTCAACCAAATTCTTAATAAATAATTTAATCTCTATATCATCAAGATTAAGATTGTTTACATCTGCAGTTATTATTAAATATTGCGAACTAGCTTGTATCATTTCATTTAAAAGCTTATCAATATTTTCTCGTTTATGTTTCAATTGTTTAACAAGAAGATCAAAATCTTGTTCCATATAATGATTTATAAGTTTGTTCATACCCGTATGTCCAGGAACAAGCTCAAAAGAATTCATAAATTTCTTATCCACTGTAATCTTGTCACCAAGACCACTTTCATTTATAGCTTTGGTAAATATCTCTGCATTAAATAAAAATTTTTGATCGATATTATTTGCGACCTCCTCTGATTGAATTAAAAGATTGCCTTGTATGTATACTGATTCATTGGGTTTGATAATTAAGTATAAGATAAATATTATTATAGATAAAATTGAAATCGTAAGAAAATTGCGAACAAAATAGAAAATATTATTTGAAAAATATTTAAAAAATTTAAAAAAATTTATTTCTATTATATTGTCGCTTTGATTATTCATTAATTTTTCTTACTAAGAAACCGTTTAAGTTTAGGCCAATCATCCTTTGCGATAATGTATCCAATACAATTATTTGAACCACACAAACATTTGTGATCTTCAAAATCTGTTTTATCGAATTCATATCCATAATCATAAGTTAATTCAATATTTTTTTTAATGTTTTTTATAGCAATTATCCAGATTTTTCCGCTAATAATATCAACTTCACAGTTAGGATTGCAGGAATGGTTTATGTATCTTGCTTTATTGTATTTTTTTGATCCATCAACATCGTATCTTGAATTTAATTCAAATATGTATACTGAGCCAGTTTTCTTTGAATTTAAATACTTTTTTATTCGTGCTTCTGATCTTCGATCACCCTCTTTTTTGGAGATTTTTTCACCCACATACTCAATTATTTTTGTGCCTTTTTTTATTTCTGAATAAGCATAAATGCCAGTACCATGAATCTTTGAATGTTTAACTATATAGTTTGTTTCTATTAAGCGACTTTTATTTACCATAGTTGTTACTATAAATGGATGATAAATAAAATCCAATCGGTATATAAAAAATTACATTTATCCAATTATTAAAGAAATCTTGGGTTGGTAATAAAGGCCACATTGTTAAAACAAAGCATGAGATAAGGCATAATTGATAGTCAGATAAAAACTTTTTTTCTTTAGAAGTAATAATTGAATAAAGATGCTTTGATATAATATAAACTAAATAAAAAATAATTAATAAAATTGGTAATAAACCTATTATTCCAGTTTCAGATGCTAGCTGTAGATATATGTTATGAGGATGAGTTGAACATGAATGCTTATCAATTCTATAGTCTGATCTACTACACATTTCTCTGAATGTATTAGGTCCACTGCCAAAGACTAGGTTATCTCTAAATATATTTATTGAAGTTCTTGCTAATGAGTCGTGTACAGGTGAAAAATAATAGAATTTTTTCACACTTTCTTCCTGATAATTTTGTTCTATCGTTAAGTCAACAACTCTTTTTTTTGTTTCAGGATTATAAATTGATATTCCCACAATTAAACCGATTGACAATATAATACTTAAAATCCTAAGCAACTTTAACTGAGACATAGTAGCTAGTAAAAATAATGTTAAAATAGTAATTAGTACCAGTGCTGTACGTTCACCAGACAAATAAATAAGAACATCTGAGAAAACGAATAAAACACTAATAATAATATATTTATATTTTAATTTACTTGACCCAATTAAAATTATTGCAACTAGGAGTGGTAACAATCTTGCAATATATCCACCAATAATTAATTTATCATCAAATGTTAGAGTCAACCTAGATTGCATTTCAGACGAAATACCTAAAAAATTTACTCCAGTAAAATATTGAAAAAATCCACCTACTAAAGCTAATAGTATTGTTAAGAGCAGTATTTGACCAAAATAATTAATGAAATGTTTATTATTTTCTATCAAATACCATGTTGCTAAAGCAAACAATCCGAACCTAAAATAAAATAATGAAGAATGAAGAGATAGTAATCGATAATCAGAAAAAATAGAATTTGCAACTATATAAATATAAAATAAAACAAATAATATAAAAAAGTAACTTTTAAAGTAAAAATATTGTCTGTAATATAAAACATTAATTAAAAATATTATAGAAATCGTTGAAAGGAAAAGGTCAGGTAAAAAAGGACCTGACAAAAGTGCTAATGGTATTAAATAAAATAATATTGAAGCGATATTAATACTTATATTCATATTTTATCTAGAATAATTAGAAATATATTATAAATATCAGAATGACAGCTATAAAGATATTGTTTAATTTAAATCTTAAAAAAAAATAAATTTTAAAAATTTAAGTATTTTTATGAAGTTAAATTAGCGATAATTTGTAATAAATTTAAGAAACAAAAATGGTTTAAACATTTTGATTATTATTATTATTATTAAACAAGGTATTAAAAAAACTTAATGATCCTTTCAATAATAATTTATGCATTATTAAGTTTTATTCTATTTTTTTTATGCTCAAAAATTTCGTACAAATTAAATTTAGTCGATTTACCTGATAACAGAAAGATACATTATTATGCCACTGCTTTTACTGGCGGTATTGGAGTCTCTACTTCATTAATTATTGCAAATTTATTATTTGAAATCTCTAATGAAAATTTAAGCCTTATCATATCAATGGCATTTTTGATGTCTATAATAGGTTTAATTGACGATAAATTTCATTTAAATGTCGGCAATAAGTTAATTCTTCAATTATTCCCAATACTTTATTTATGTGTTTTTGAAAATTTAGCTTTAAGGCAATTAGGAGATTATAACTATTTTATATTAGATGTTGGTTCTTTCTCAATACCTTTAACTATACTTTGTTCATTATTTTTGATTAATGCTTTTAATTATTTTGATGGTCTTGATGGTACTTTAAGTCTCACATCTATTTCTGTATTAGGTATTCTATATTTTTTAATTTCAGATCAGGAATTTCAATCATTTCTATTAGTTCTTTTAATACCGATTTGTATTTTTCTATTTTTTAATTTTTCTTTTCTAAAATTGCCTAAAATGTTTCTAGGAGATAGTGGCAGCTTACTACTTGGCTTTATAATATCATTTTTTTTAATATATCTTGCAAATAGAGAGTTAATACATCCAATCCTACTTGCATGGACAATAGTTATCTATGTATATGAATTTCTCTCGATTAATATCATTCGATTACGAAATAATCAAAACCCTTTCAAGGCAGGGCAAGATCATCTACATCACATAATATTTCATAAAACAAAATCTATTTTATTCACTAATTTTTTTATCACTACATTAAATCTGATATTATTTTTAATTGGATACCTAAGTTTCTTAATTATGAGTTCCTTAGCCTCATTAGTATTATTTATAACTTTTTTTATTATCTTTTTATTATTAAGAAATAGGTACGCAAAATAAATATTAAAGTTTTAAGTTATTGCCATATTTATAAATATGTTAGCTTTTATTTAAATTTATATTAATTGTCTAATCTTTGAAAAATATTTAGATAGAAACAAAAAAATATTTGTTTGGATCCCGTTACTCGTAATAGCTCTATAAGTTTCCTTATTTAAAATATATTTACTTTTTATACCTTGAGTACTGCGTCCTCCAATTTGCATTTTGACTAAAATTTCAGGCAAATATATTGTTTTAACTTCGTAGTTCATGATCAATCTACATAAGAATTCATAGTCTCCGGCAATAGTATAGCTAGTATTGAAAAGACCAACTTTTTCATAAACTTCACGTTTAATAAACATTGCGGGATGAGCAGGCATTTTTCCACGCGCTAAATTTTTCTTTGAAAGTTGGTCAGACCTATAAGTTCTAATTGGTTTTTCTATTTTATTTTTTTTAAAAAATGACACATCTCCGTAAACAATGTCAATTTCATTGTTTAAAAAAAATTTCATAACACGACTAACTACATTTGTGTCACTATAAAAATCATCTGAATGTAGAAAGGCAATTACATCTCCTTTTGATATTTGAATTCCTTTATTAAGCGCATCATAAGTGCCACTATCAGGTTCAGATATTAAGATATCATTTTGACTTATTAGAGAATTGACTAAATTGATTGTATTATCTGTAGATGCACCATCTATAATAATACTTTGTATATTTTGATAAGTTTGTTTCTTTACACTTGTAAGCGCTCTTTCAATCGTATCTTCTCTATTATAGGTTGCTGTAATTATATTTATTTTCATAATTAGTATTAACTATAAATTATTTACTTAATAATAAATCGGTATTTTAAAAAGATATAAAATATTAAATTATATTGTATGAAAACTTTAACCCCTCCTCCAATTGGACCTCTTATAGGATAGATAAAAACCATCACAAGAAAGGATATATACAAAGTCAAAAGTAAAATGTCCTTTTTCTTTAAAGTGTGCAACAAAAAAAATTCAGAAGCAAAGCTAATTATTAATCCAAATAGTAAGATAAGAACATCATATCTTAGAGTAAGTTTTAATTCTCCTAGATAAAATGAAGATCCAAATGGACTAAGGTCATGACTTTTAATAAATTGATATAGAGTTATAAATTCATATTTATTCGGAAGAATTGGCCTAGGTATAAGATAATACAAGGTATCTCTAAAGCTTTTCATAAAAAATAAATCTTCATTTTCACTTACATGAATTGATGAAAACATGTTATAAAACGTATAATTTGTTTCAGCGCGTAATCCAAAAAAAATCATTTCACCTGTTCTTGATAAAACTGTTGCATCTAGCAATTTTTGATTTCTGAAGGCTAAAATTATAGCGAAAAAAACTGTAACTAGAGATAAATAAAAAAAGATCCTTATCCAGTTAATTTTTTTATTTGCAATATATGACTTAAAAAAATATGCTATTAATAGTGAAACAAATAACCAGAATAGAACCTGGCGAACACCAAAGAATCCAAGTATAATTGAATATAATACTAGAATTAAAATGAAATATTTGTATCTATCTTTAATATTAAGAAATTGATAGAGAAGAAAAAAGTGTAATATATAGCATACTCCAAATAAAATATTAAATCCCCCTAAACTATAACCCTGACTCTGAACTGAGAAATCAATTACTGATATTGAGTAAATTGCCAAAAAAAACATTAATGAGAATAAGATAATTTTTTTATATATACTCATTTTAGGTCTAATATTGATTAGTAATTTTTTTTTGGATTCCTCAATTTTTAACCTAACATTAAATAAACTAAATAAATTACTGCCTAAAACCAAACTTAAAATAAAGCTTAATAACAATCTGATCGCTTCTAAATTATATGTACTTTCATTAATTATATAATTATATTTTTTCGCAGTAATCATGTTATTACCTTCAAAGAAATAATATTCTGTGAAGTGGGGAAATGAATAAATTATCAAAAATAAAGATAGCCAGAACCATGCCTTGATATTATGTTTTGTAAAAAGCAGTAAGAAAATTGATACAACTAAAAATAAATATAAATAGAAATTAAATTCAAACGAGCTGATATAAATTATAGATATAGCTATGGGAATGATAAGTAATGATAAAGTGGATAAGGTTTTATTAGGAAAAGGGTAAACTAACATTATTTATCTATTTTTTTTTAAATTCAATTAATTTAATAATTTCTACTTACGAGACCAAAATATTTTTACTCTATCGAATAACACTGATAAAAAATTATTATTTGTATTTTTATAATAATTTTTTATTTGATTAATAACAAGGCTGTCTTCTTTAATCTCAATATCAAAATTAATAAGCTCTTTGTTATTTAACTTAATATTATCATCATAATTTGTATCAAATGTATGATTCCCACTGCCATCAAAACCTATATTTCTTACAAAACTTTTACATGGATTTAAACATAAGCCATTATTTTTAAAGATAACTGCGTACCAAAATATTGCCCAAGTTTCTAATTTATTTTTATGGTTTAAAACTACTTGTTTCCAAAAATTGTTGTACGTACCGTCAAGATTGAAGAGTTTTATATCATTCGTAGAAAATTGATCTAAAAGTTTGCTAGTGTTTTTTTCAAAATACTTCCAGTGTTTTGACCAGGTAGCCCATCCCCAGCAGTTCATAACTCGATACAAATAAACATCACTTTCATTATTTAGATCTATGGGGATACTCCATCCTGAAATATGCCAAACTTTTTCATTATCTTCGAAATAATCAAGCGCTTTATTCATAAAATTCAAAAAGTATGGACTTGTGACTAAATCGTCTTCGAGAACAATAACTTTTCCATATTTGTTAATTATTTCTGTTACCCCTGATATAATTGAAGTAGCTAAGCCTTGATTTTTTTCTTTTTTAATGATGGTTACTTTTTTAAAACCTTGAATTGTTTCTAAGTATTGTCTTACCTCATTAACTTTATCCAAATCTTTTTTATTTTTTGGTCCATCTGAATAAATAAATAATTCACTTTTAGATGATAAGTGATTTTTTTTTAGAGCATTTATAGTTTCTTTTGTATGCCATTTACGATTATAAACAAAAAGTATTATTGGAGCCAGATTCATATTTTAATTTATTCATTAATCCTGTTAGAAATAATACCTATCTAAAGTATACAATTAATATACTTGAAATTAAAGTCCCTCTTTAAATTTAAAAAGATAGTCATGATGACTCATTTTCTTCACAAACTCATAATTATTATCTTTTAAAAATTTAATCACTCTCTCATTTTTAGTTTCAACTAATAAAAACTTAAACTTATATATCTTAAAATCTATCCCTTTAATTACGTGTTCTTCAAACCCTTCTACGTCTAATGAAAAAAAATCAATTAATTTAGGTGCAGCGATTTCCTCTAAAATTTTTGTTAGAGTTGAACTTTTGAATTTTGAAATATTCTTTTCATTATTTGCTTTATCAACAACTTTAGACTCTAAATTATTATCTAAAATCAGTAATGATTTTTTATCTATGCTATCTGATAAGGCAACATTATAAAAATAATTACGATCACCTCTATTCTTTTTTAATTCTACAAATTTATCTTCTAAAGGTTCAATTAGCAGCCCATGCCAGTTTAAATACTTTTCAAAATACCATGTATTAGATTGATTAATCCCATCATTTGCTCCACACTCTATAAAAAAACCATTGGAAAAATTTATATAATCTAACATTTTTTTATCTATATGATTTAAAGCATTAAATTTTCTAAATTTTTTTAATTTTGTCTTAAACTTAACTAAAAAATTATTATAAAATTTTAACATTTATGTTCGTATTGCTTTATTGCTTTTATGAATTTATCTAAACTTTAAGGTATATCAAAATACCATTTAATATAATTCAAAAGCTCAGTATCATCGCGAGCATACTCGTCATTATCACCAACTTTTTCGAATTTATTAGATATGCTTCCTTTGACAGATTTAGTGTATAAAATATTATTAAGTTCTTTATTGATTTCATGGGGATTATTGTGACTAAATTTTATATTCTTTAATTCTATACTACTTTTTATACTATATACATTTTGCAAAAAACTATACCAGGGATTACCAAAACAAATAACATTATGACCTTTAAGAGAGTATTCTAACCCTGCAGTTCCGTTTAAAGTTGCCACGATAAATTTAGAGTCGTTTGAAATTTTAGATACTATACCGTCAGAAATTAATAGAAGTTGATCTATAAATTTTCTATCCCGATATTGTCGATTTTGATGTGAGTTTTTTAGATGTAATTGAGTAGGATGTTCTTTAATATATATCTTTTTTTGAGGGAAAGATTTTCTTAACATTTTAATACAGTATAACTGATTTCTGCCCACTCCAGAAACAGGATTAGAAGTACGTTCGGGCTCGTAATGTAAAAAGAATACAATATCCTCATCAGATACTGAAAAAGACTTTGCATACTTATTAAAATAAAGTTTATAATTAATAGTTTTTATATATCTTCTGATTTTCCACATAACAAATCTAAATGGATTGATTTTAATAAAAGCCACTCTATTGGAATAAATATATGTATCATGATACTTAAAAACTTTTGGTATTCTTATTATTAAATCATATATTTTTTCAATAAAATTTTTATGAGCGAACTGTGATTTAAAATGATTATACTTTAGTTCATTAGATATTTCTCTGTTTGCAAATGGGAAATTGCCTTTAACATCAAGTAAATTATCATATATATTTTGCTTTATAAATGTTCTGTATCCAGTATTTAAGTCAGAAAATATAAAAATGTTTATTTTTAAAAACTTTGCTAACGCATAAACTAATAAATCATATGCGCGGTGAGGGTCTTCATAGATATATATTTCAGTAATATCAAAATATTTTAAGAAATTATACCAATAATTAAGAGAATTTATAAAGTCGTCATAAAGATATCTTGGATCAGGAAAATTATTATCGCTAATATTCCAACGTGTTAATTGTTCAATATACTCTCCATAATAAGAATTAAGTGCGCTGATTGAATTATAATCTAATATATGTTTGTGAT
>CACFYZ010000008.1 GCA_902570675.1 uncultured Pelagibacteraceae bacterium | reverse complement strand
GGGCGGAATGGCAGCCCACATTTATAAAAAATCAGATGCAAATGTAGTGGGTGTAACACTATCTGAAGAACAAATAGCTTATGCTGAACAAAGAAAAATAAGAGAAAAACTAGATAAAGTTGAATACAGGCTTCAGGATTATAGGAACGTAAATGAAAAATATGATCGAATTGTATCTGTCGGTATGTTTGAGCATGTTGGAACAGCTCATTATCAGGAGTTTTTTAATAAAGTTTTCGATCTCTTAAATGATAATGGGGTTGCGTTAATTCACACAATTGGAAGATTAAATGAACCGGGGACAACTGATCCATGGATTGACAAGTACATATTTCCAGGTGGATATATTCCCGCACTTAGCGAGACAGTATCGCGTGTAGAAAAATCTGGACTTTCAATGACAGATATTCAAATCTTAAAGTTTCATTATGCAGAAACACTTAAGCGTTGGAGATACAATTTCTATGAAAATATAGATAGAGTGAAAGAAATCTATGATGAAAAATTTTGTCGTATGTGGGATTTCTACCTATCTAGTTCCCAGGCATCTTTTGAAGAATCAACGTTAGTGGTATTTCAATTACAGTTATCTAAAAATAAAAAGACAGTTCCAGATAAAAGAGACTATCTGATAACTTAGCCGCCTAATGTAAGACGGCTAAATTTTGGTGATTAATTGTTAAAAACAAGCACACCAGCATCAGTGATATTGCCATGTGGACTTATATTCGCAAACACCCATCTTTGCATTTCAGGGCTCGCAAATATATCTAATCCTTTTCCCATATCAGTTGGATTAGCAGAAGAGAAATATATCATACCATTTGTTGGTAGAACATTTTCACCACACAATGAACAAGTCATTGCTGATACTTGTACAGGAGCTCCTGCATCTCTCATCATTTGTTGCATTTGAGGAAAATTTAAAACAAAATTTATGCCACTTGTAACTTCAACAAAAGCATAAGCAACTGTTTGTCCAGCAGCAGCTTCACCAGTTGGTTCATCATTGGCAAAAGTTGTATTATCAACATCTGAGAAATCCATATCCCCAAATGTACTTGCAAACCAATCAGGATTTTGTCCAATTAATGCCTGCGTTGCCATTTGATCTTCAAAATTTTCATAGTAAGCATGAACAAATACTGTATCAAGTACATCATCCCCTCTAATTTTTGTCGATGATCTAAAAGCTGTATATTTAGCTCCTCCTGCCATTGCCTTTTCTTTAAAAGCTAATGTTGCTTCTGAAACAGCAGCTGGGTCAGCACCTTTTAATTCCCAAACATCCATAACAAACGCTTTAGAATACGTAACCGAGAAACCCAAAAGTGACACAATGATCATTGAGATTTTTAAAATTTTTTTCATAGAATTCTCCTTTTTTTTTAAATTGTAAGGTATCTAAGAGGCAAAAACATGTTATTTATTATAATTAATAGATAGTCTTACAATTTAATAATAACGCTAAATACATGTAATAATTAGCTATTTCTAATTGGTTTTAAATTAATAAAAAAATTATATATATATTAACGATGGAAAAAAAATTTACTCCAATTTTAAAGCCAACTGATATTTTGTCTGAGGATGAAGTAAAGTATTTAAGAGCTAAGAGTGACACCAAAGGACTGATGTTAGTTGCTCACGCCTGGTTTGTAATAATTGGATGTCTTATTGTGTACACAGTATTTCCAAATGTAATTACGTTTGCTTTATCTGTTATTTTAATTGCTGGACGACAATTAGGACTTGCAATATTAATGCACGAAGGTGCACACGGCCTAATAACAAATAATACCAAAACAAACAATAGAGTTTCTCAGTGGCTCTGTGCGTTTCCTGTCTGGTCAGATACTTATGGCTACCGTCATTATCATTTATCTCATCATCGTCATACCCAAACAAAAGATGATCCTGATCTAAGTCTGTCAAAACCTTTTCCTGTAACTCGTCAGAGCTTTTATAGAAAGGTGTTGAGAGATGTGTTTGGAATAAGTGGCATAACTCAAAGATACCAGCTCATTTTTAAAACATTAATGAGCTCAGATGTCACGAAAGATGATGGTAAAAGAATTTCTGGATTTCAGAATAAAGACACACTTTACGGGATACTAATATCAAATATCCTAATTTTCATAACATTTACCATTGTAGGTGAATGGTACTACTACTTTAGTTTTTGGCTTTTACCATTATTCACATTTTTTCAGCTTTTTTTAAGAATTAGAAATATAGCAGAACATGCTGGTGTTACAGATGATTGTGACGACTTCAACAATGCTAGAACAACTTATGCAAATATATTTGAAAGAGCCCTGGTTGCTCCTTACTTTGTAAACTATCATCTAGAGCATCACTTATTTATGTTCGTCCCTTGTTATAAACTAAAGGAAGCTCATAAAATGATGTTAAAAAACAATTATCAAAATAGGTTGGAAACTAAAACTGGATATATTTCTTTACTTAGATCAGTAATAGTTTAGTTCCGAAGAATTAAAATCTTATTTACATGGAATTTAATGAAACAGAGTTAAAAAAAGCCTTTGGTTCCTTTGCAACGGGTGTTGCTGTTGCAACCTCACATTCAAGTGGATTCACTATTAATTCTTTCTCATCGCTTAGCTTAAAGCCACCATTAATCATCTTTAACATATACAAAACAGAAACTGATCATGTTGATTTTTTAAAAAATGGATCATTTATCATTAACTTTTTATCACGTGATCAAGAAGATGTATCAAAACTCTTTGCTACAAAAGATCCGGATAAAGTTAGTAAAGTTGGTCACGATATCTCGGATAAAAAAAATATAATTTTAAATGATACTCTAGCTCACATTGAGTTAACTGTTTTTCAACAAATTGATATCGCAGATCATGTCTTAGTGATTGGTGAAGTACAAGATTTGAAGATTCACAGTGATAAGGAACCGTTAATATATTATCGAAGTAAATATCAAACACTAACGTTTGACGTATAAAAAAATTTAATTCTTATTTTGATATTTCGCCAAAATCATTTTTCGTATCTGTACCTTTAAGGCATAGAAAAAATATAATTGTAATTATGCCAATGAATGGAATTAATATAATTAAAAGCCACCATCCTGAACGGTTAGTATCATGTAACCTTCTTACGTATAAAGCGACACTTGGAATCATAAATAAAAAATATAAAAAAATATACATTGGCCCTAACATCAATGTCTCAGACGAAGTGTTCAATTCTATACCCATAATTTGAAGATTAAATAATTGGTCTAGTTGAATCCCAATAAATCCAACTATCGTAGTGAACAAATAAAAGTACCAAAACTCGGATCGAGATGCTCTACTTTTAAAGTCAAAGCATTTAATGAATGCGCTATTAATTGATTTTACAAAGCCCATAAAGGTGTTAATTTATTTTTTTATTATATTCATAAAAAAATATATAATTGTTCAAATGTCAAAGAAAATCAGAATTGGTGGCGCAAGTGGTTTTTGGGGTGATTCAGTAATTGCAACACCACAATTATTAAATGGAAATAATCTTGATTTTATCGTTTACGATTATTTAGCAGAAATTACTATGTCGATCTTGGCACGAGCTAGGGCAAAAGATCCAGAAAAAGGATACGCATTAGACTTTGTTTCAAGTGTACTTAAGCTTAATTTAAGACAAATTGCAGACCAAAAGATCAAGGTTATAAGTAATGCTGGTGGAGTTAATCCTGAGGCCTGTGCTGAGGCAATCCGTCTTTTATTGAATGAATTAAAAATTGATCTCAAGGTGTCAGTTGTTCTTGGCGATGACTTAATGGGTCAAATAGATAATTTTTCAGAGATAAAAGAAATGTATTCAAATGAACCTTTTCCTCAAAAAGATAAAATTGCAAGCATAAACGCTTATTTGGGAGCATTTCCAATTGCAAAAGCTCTAGATGATGGAGCTGATATTGTTATAACAGGAAGGAGTGTTGATAGCGCTGTGACATTAGCGGCCTGTATTCATTCTTTCGGATGGACCTCAAATGAGTACGATAAATTAGCTGGAGGTAGTCTTGCGGGCCATATCATTGAATGTGGGACACAAAGTACTGGTGGAAATTTTACGGATTGGGAATTAGTTGCAAATGATTTACACAATATTGGATATCCAATTGTAGAGGTCGATCAAAACGGGGAATTTGATTGTGAAAAATCTAACAATTCTTCTGGAATTGTTAATTTTGGTACAGTAGCAGAACAAATGCTATACGAAATCGGAGATCCACAGGCATATATATTACCAGACGTAGTTTGTGATTTTTCAAATGTTAAAATTAGGGAAAAAGAAAAAAATATAGTAAGTGTGTCTGGAGTTAAAGGCTACCCAGCAACTACTGAATATAAAGTATGCGCAACTTTTGCTGATGGGTTTAGGGCTGGACATGTCTGTTCGTTCGTGGGGGTTGATGCTGCAAAAAAAGCAAGAACGTATGGAAATGCTATTTTTGATCGCTCGAAAATGATAATGCGGATGATGAACATCCCTGATTTTGATGAAACAAGCATTGAAATAATTGGAGACAATAGTCAGTACAGTGATAAGCGGCCAAATACAGATAATAGAGAAGTTGTTTTAAAATTCGCCGCGAAGCATCAAGATATTAGAGCGGTAGGTATCGTTTTAAAAGAGTCTGTTGGTCTTGGATTGGCAACACCGCCCGGTCTCTCAGGATTTGTAGGAGGTAGACCTAAGCCATCTCCAATTATAAGATTATTCTCATTTTTAATTGATAAAAATAATCTCAGCATATGTATTGACAACGGTGAAGAAAAAAAAGACTTCAAAGACGATATTCCAGAAAAGTCAGAAACTTTAACTACAATAAAAACTGTTGCACCTGAATTTGACTCTAAAGAAACAGTCTTTGTAGACTTGCCTTTAATAAAGATTGCTTACGGAAGAAGTGGAGATAAAGGCAATAAAGCAAATATTGGCATAATTGCAAGAGATCCAAAGTTTTATCCTGCAATTTGTAATTTTTTAACTGAAGACTTAATAAAAAAATGTTTTGCGCATTTTCTTGAAGGAAACGTTGAAAGATTTTTCTTACCAGGTTCAAATTCGCTAAATTTTGTTTTGCACGACGTCTTAGGAGGCGGTGGTCCAGCAAGTTTACGAAATGATCCGCAAGGTAAAGCTTATGCACAAATACTTTTAGATCAACTCATTCCTGTTCCAAAAAACCTCGTTGAGTAAAAATAGAAATTTTAAAACTTAAATCTTTAGTCATATTGAGATAATATAAAGCTGATGTCGAAACCTCTATTAAGTGTTGAAAATATTGAAACCTATTATGGGCCAATTATGGCTATTAGAGGTATCAGTTTTCAGGTAGCTCAGGGATCCATCGTAACAATATTAGGATCAAATGGAGCAGGTAAAACAACAATTTTAAAAACAATTTCAGGTGCTATCGATCCAAGAAAAGGAAAAGTATTTTTAAATTCTGAAGAAATTCAAAAAAAAGATCCTGACAAAATACTTCGTATGGGAATGAGTCATGCGCCAGAAGGACGAGAAGTCTTTCCATATTGTTCAGTTCTTGAAAATTTACAAATGGGAGCTTATACCCGCAATAACAGAGGTGATATTCAAAAGGATATAGATCAAGTGTATGATTATTTTCCAATATTAAAAGAAAGAAAAAACCAGCCAGCAGGATTATTGTCTGGGGGTGAACAACAAATGCTTTGCATAAGTCGCGCATTAATGAGTAAGCCTGATATAATGTTACTTGACGAACCCTCTCTTGGTTTATCTCCAAAACTTGTGAAAGAAATTTTTGAAATTATAATTCGTATTAATAAGGAATTAAAAACAACAATTTTGCTGGTTGAACAAAACGCAAATATTGCATTAAATAATTCAGATTTTGGTTATGTATTAGAGCTTGGAAGAATTGTGATGGAAGGCGACAGTAAAGAGTTATTAGAAAAAGATGATATAAAAGAATTTTATCTTGGACAACAAGATGAAGGTATAAGAGGGGAACGACGATGGAAGAAGAAAAAAATGTGGAGATAAAATCTATTCCACAATTATTCTGGAATACTGTTCAAGCCCGATCAAACAAAGTGGCAATGAGGGAAAAACATCTAGGCATCTGGCAAGAGGTTACATGGAAACAATATGGGGAGAACGCTAAAAAGACAGGGCTAGCCTTACATAGTTTAGGTTTAAAAAAAGGAGAGGTTGTTTCAATTGCAAGCGAGGGTAATCCAGAGTGGTTATATACAGATATGGGAATTATTGGTGCTGGTGGTGTATCGAGTGGTGTATATACAACGGACTCGGCTTCCCAAGTTAAATATCTTGTGAATGATAGCAGTACCAAATTTTACTTCGCTGAGAATGAAGAACAACTTGATAAGATACTTGAAGTAAGAAACGATTGCCCTACGCTTGAAAAAATCATTGTTTATGACATGGAAGGCCTGCACAATTATAAGGATGATCAGGTTATTAGCTATGATCAATTGATTGAGATTGGTGAAAAAATTGATTTAGAGCAACCCAATCTATGGAACGATCTAATGCAAAATGTAAATTCTGAGGATATCGCAATTCTTGTATATACGTCGGGAACAACAGGACCATCAAAAGGTGCTATGATAAACCATAATAATTTACTGTATTCAGTAAATACTGGTCTTGAAATTTTTGAGCCTATGGAAAACGAAGAGCAATTATCGTTTTTGCCATTATGCCATATTCTTGAAAGATCAGTTTCAGTAATATTTCCACTTAAATCTGGAGCTGTTGTTAATTTTGCCGAGAGTATAGATACTGTTCCTGAAAATATAAGAGAAGTTTCGCCAACTGTATTTATTGCTGTGCCAAGAATCTGGGAAAAATTTTATTCTTCAATTACCATATTGATGAAAGACGCGACATTCATTGGAAGATATTTTTATGACGTATCAATTAAAACAGGTGCAAAATATAAAGAATATTTTATTGAGGGAAAGGAACCACCAATAACATTAAAAATATCTTTTTGGTTATGTAACTTCTTTGTTTTAACAAATATAAAAAAGTTATTAGGACTTAGTAAGTGTCGTTATGCACTCAGTGGTGCGGCTCCAATTTCACCCGAATTAATAAATTGGTATTTATCTCTTGGTATTGATATGAGAGAAGGATGGGGAATGACAGAAACGGCTGGTGTTGGAACAGCATTTTATTCAAGAGAAATTAAATTAGGTCATGTAGGTAGAGCCGTTAACCAGTCAGAAGTAAGGATAGCTAACGATGGCGAAATACTGTTCAAAGGACCTGGCGTTTTTTGTGGTTACTTAAATAAACCTGAACAAACTAAGGAAACATTAATTGATGGTTGGCTACATACTGGTGATGTTGGTGAAATGGACAACTATGGGAATATCAAAATTACAGATCGAAAAAAAGATATAATTATAACAGCAGGTGGTAAGAATATATCACCTTCAGAAATAGAAAATGAATTAAAATTTAGTCCATTTGTATCTGATGCAGTTGTTATTGGCGATAAAAGAAAATTTTTATCTTGCTTAATTATGATTGATGAAGAGAACGTAATGAAATACGCACAAGACAATGATATTCCCTTTTCTAATTTTGAAAGTTTATGCAAATCTGAGGAAGTGGTTAATTTAATTGATGGTGAGGTATCAAAAGTAAATAAAAAGTTTGCATCAGTAGAGCAAGTGAAGAAATTCTCATTAATCGATATCCAACTTACAGCTGAAGATGATGAATTAACACCTACCATGAAGCTTAAACGTAAGTTTATTAATCAAAAATACAGCAATATCATAGAAAACATGTATCAATCTGCTTGATTTTACTAGCTGACACATTAAGATTTTACTTTTGAAAATATGAGGAAGACCATGAAAAAACTATACAAATTAACTCTATCACTAGTACTTTTAACGTTTATTTTTGTTAGTTGCAGTGAACAACCGACGTCTCAAGGCGTTACAGATAATGAGATAATTCTTGGAATGCACACCGATATTAGCGGACCTGTGTCTTCTTTCGGCAAATATTCTGTTGAAGGTGCTCAAATGAGAATTAATGAAATAAATGATGCAGGTGGAATTCATGGGAGAAATTTAAAAATTATTGCTGAGGATCATCAGTATCAAGTACCAAGAGCAGTTCAAGCAGCAAACAAATTACTGAATAAGGATAAAATATTTTTAATGGTAGCTAGTTTGGGTACTCCAATGAATAATGCTGTTTTTGAAGCGCAAGAAAAAAAAGATATACCTAATTTATTTCCTCTCTCTTCAGCAAGATCGATGACTGATCCATTACATCGTTTGAAGTTTGGAGCTCTTTCAAGTTATTACGATCAAGTCAGAGCAGGTGTAAAATGGGCAATTGAGGAAAAAGGTAAAGAAAAAATTTGTGTCCTTTATCAAGATAATGATTTTGGACAAGAAACCTATGAAGCAACCGTTGATCAACTGGAGGTAATGGGAAAAGAACTTCATGAGAAGGCAACGAATAAACCCACTGATACTGATTTGACCGCTCAAATTACTAAATTAAAAAATGCTGAATGTGATGCGGTAGCTATGGGAACAATCGTAAAAGATACAATACTTGGTTACACAAAGGCAAGGCAGCTTAGCTGGGATGCACTATTTTTTGGACAGGTTGCCAGTTTTCATCCTGTGATTGCAAGTCAGCCTGATGGTGTAACAGATGGTTTTTATACTTTTGCACAATTTGACAGTCCTAACAGAGTGACATGTACGCCGTTTATTTGTGACTGGATTGATAAATATGAAGCTATCTATGGAAAGACACCGAATATAGGCTCTGCATATGGTTATATGTATGTTGATATAACAGCAAAAGCACTAGAGATAGCTGGAAGAGATCTAACCACAGATAGCTTTATAGAGTCTCTAGAGAGCATCAAAGATTATCAAAGCTTGTTTGGAAAATCAGTATTATCCTGGGGACCAGACAAGCACCTAGGGGCAAATGCAGCATTTTTATTTGAAGTTCAAGATGGTCGGTTTATTCAAATAGATGAAAAAGAATATACCTATTAAGCTAATGAAATTAATAGCTTGTAGTGTTTTATTAATATTCACCCTAAGCCTATATCTCTACGCTGATCAAGGTATTTCGGATGAAGAAATACTGATCGGAATGCATACGGATATTAGTGGTCCTGCTTCAATGATTGGCAAGCAAAGTGTTGATGGTGCAAACATGCGTTTTCAGGAATTTAACAATTCAGGTGGAGCGCATGGAAGAACAATCAAGTTCATAGTTGAAGATCACCAATATACTGTTCCACGAGCAGTACAGGCTGCTAATAAACTTTTAAGAAAAGATAAAGTAGCGTTTATGTTAGGATCATTGGGCACTCCCATGAATAACGCAGTGTTAACTGATCAATTAAATCTAAATGTACCCAACCTTTTTCCGTTGACAGCCGCAAGATCAATGTTCGATCCATTTCATAGACTTAAATTTACATCTGGATCAACGTATTACGATCAAATAAGAACGGGGATTAAATACCTGGTCGAAACCAACAATCGAAACGCTGTTTGCGTTCTTTATGAAGACACTGATTTTGGTCAAGAAATTGTGGATGCAGCAAATGATCAATTAGCGGCTATGAATATGAAATTGGTTGAAAGTGCGTCAGCTAAACCAACGGACACAGACTTTACAGCACAAATAAAAAAATTATACAACGCTGGATGCGATCTTGTAGCCATGGGTACAATTGTGCGCACAACAATTTTACCTTTTATGAAGGCGAAAGAAATCAATTGGACTGATGTGGATTTTGTAACCACATCAGCAAGTTATTACACTGTAGTAGCAGAGCAACCGAACGGTGTTATGAATGGTCTTTATTGTTTGAACTCACTCGTATTTCCTTACTATGATACCGCTAACGCAAAAGAAAAAATATGGTGGGATCAGTTTAGGTCCGACTATGATTATGACCCTAATACTGGAGCCATATATGGCTATATATTTGCGGATATCGTCGTTGAAGCCATAAAACGTGCTGGTAAAGATTTAACAGTGAATAATTTGGTAAAAGCAATGGAAACATTAAAAGATTATGAAGATCCACTAAAATTAAGTTCTGTAACATTTGACCCTGGAAAACGACAAGGCAGTAATATTTCCTATTTCTTTCAAGTGCAAAATGAAAGGTTTGAAGTTATTTCAGGCCCAATTAACTATTAAAAAAATAAGCATTGACTAACTACACCGTACTTATTGCAAATGGAGAATTTCCAAACAATGAATATTGCAATAACATTCTAAGTAATAATCCAGAGATAATTTGTGTAGATACAAATCAAAAATTAATAGAAAAATTAGGTATTAAGCCAAAAATCATATTAGGTGATTTGGATACTGCCAACATCAATAATGCAAATAATAGTGTTCAAATTATAAAATTAGATAATCAAAATAAAACTGATTTAGAAAAAGCATTCGAGTTTTGTCTTGAAGAGAAAATTAATGAGATAGTTGTATTAGGAGCCACTGGTCAAGCGGATGATCATAATCTTGCCAATATATTAATTGCTTATCAATATTCCAAAAAATTAAATATTGAACTAATTTCCAATTACTTTCGAATTATGTTTATTAATGAAAGAAAAACAATTAAAGCAAAAAAAAATATGCGTGTATCGATGATCTCTTTAGATACTAATAATAAAATTTCATCATCTGGATTACAATATGAGCTTAAAAATGAAACTCTTGATACATTTACTAAAGGGATTAGTAATAAGTGCATGGAGAATGAATTTACAATTTCAGCAGAAAAAGAATTAATTCTTTTCACAGAAATAGTATGACTGAAAATTTAAGCATTATTGGGGGCGGTATTGCTGGTCTTATGCTTGGCTGTGTAGCAAAAATTAATGGTAGGCACTGTAAGATCTATGAAAAATCTGAAAGCTTAAGTGTACACGGTGCAGGCATATCTTTATCACCGAATACCACCAAGATTTTTAAAGAAATTGGAATATTAGAAAATCTTTTAGAAGAATCTTGCATGCCAATTGATGTAGTGTGGCGAAAAAGTGATGGTGAGATTATCAAGAAGATTGAAATGAAGAAAATAGGACAAGTCCTCACTACTAACAGACATACACTTGTAAAAATATTATATAATAGATTTATATCTCTCGGTGGAGAAATTGAATTCTCACACGAATTACGTGAGATTAGTGAGAACAAAATAACCTTTGAGAATGAAGCGTCAGTTATTTCAGATACTATTATTGGCGCTGATGGTATTAAGTCACTTATAAGAACAAAATATTTTATATCCGATTTGCCGAAGTTCTCTGGATACACAGCTTGGCGGGGCATAGGATCATCAGATAGTAAGCGTATTAATATTTATCTTGGTAAAAATAGTCACATAGTGTGCTATCCAATCAATAAAAAACTCGAAACTAGTTTTGTAGGAATATTAAGAAACAATAAAATCAATAGTGATAGCTGGCGTGAAGAAGGAACTAAAGAAGAGCTCCTGAGTGATTTATCTGAATACGGTGATTTTATCCATCAACTCCTCAAATCATCTCAAAAAGTGTATCGTTGGGGCATTTATGACAGGCCAACACTTAATTCATATTCAAAAAACAACATTATACTGATTGGGGACTCTGCTCACCCAATGATGCCGTTTTTAGGCCAAGGGGGGTCAATGGCAATTGAAGACTCATATATATTGGGTAATCTAATTGCAAAAATAAATAATATCGACAAAGTTAAGATGTATTTTGATCAATTAAGAGTGAAAAGAGCAAATGGGATTAAAAAATCATCTAAAGTTCAAGGCTATCTAAATCATATTAACAGTCGCGTTCTCCAAAAAGTAAGAAATTATTTATTAGATAGAACAAATATAGCTATGCGGAGAACTCAGAATATTTATAATTATGATGCTTTAGAGGAGTTAGAGAGTTTAAATATATGACAGCCTTACCAAAGACAACAGCATGCATTTGCAGTATTAACGATGAGTGGTTGACGATATCATTTAATCAACCTGAAAAACGCAATGCCCTGACAGAGGAGTTAACAACAGATATAAAAAATATTTTAGACTTGTTCAAAGATGATCACACGGTAAGAGGCGTAACAATGACAGGTGAGGGAGGAATTTTTTGTGCTGGTGGCGACTTAAAATCATTTAAGTCTGGTTTTCAAGGGGGAGATCAGGGATTTAAAGATGTTCAAACAGCGAGTGAGATGACAGGTTTATTTTTTGATATGATTAATTCTTATCCAAAACCTGTTTTGATGCTCGCTGAGGGTGCGGCAATGGCTGGTGGATTAGGTTTACTCTGTACAGGAGATATCGTTGTTGTAACTGAGGAATGTAAATTTGCTTTAACAGAGACAACGCTAGGCATACCCCCTGCTCAAATAGCCCCGTTTGTTGTGCAACGTATTGGTCTTGCAAAAGCAAGACGGATAATGCTCGCAGCTACTCGTTTTACTGGAAAAGAAGCTTTCGAGATGGGATTAGCTGATTATCTCGCGAAAGACCAAGATGAACTGCAATCTATTGAAGCAGAGATTAAAAAGGGCGTGCTAAAATGTGCGCCAGTAGCAAACGCGGTAACTAAAGAAATTGTTCTAGCAACACGACATTTAGATCGTAAAGAATTAGTTAATTTTGCAGCAAAAGGATTTGCTGAAAGAATGTTAAGTGATGAAGGTCGGGAGGGCATTTCGTCTTTCATTGAAAAAAGAAAACCAGCATGGACCAAATGAATACAGTGTCATCTCTTCCTCAGGCTTTTGACTTTAGAGACGAATGCCATGCTGTTTACCAGTTGCTGTCTACCTTGTCAGATAAGGATTTTGACGAAAAAACACAGTTCAAAGGGTGGACATTTAACAATGTACTGGGTCATCTGCACGTATGGAATTATGCAGCTGATGTGTCATTAAAAGATGGTGAGGAATGGAATTCCTTTTCCAATAAAGCACTAGAAATGCTCGGTCAGGGTTCAACTATGAATCAATTTGAAGAGACCGTAACTAAGGGTGTAAAGGGAACGAAACTTCTTGAAATGTGGCGAGAATTTTATGAAGAAATGACTCCTCGTTTCTCAGTTGCTGACCCTAAAAAAAGAGTGAAATGGATGGGGCCTGACATGAGTGCACGATCTTCAATTAGTGCTCGTCATATGGAAACGTGGGCTCATGCACAGGAGCTTTATGACTCACTTGGCGTAGACCGCGTTAATCAAGACAGAATTAAAAACATAGTTATCATTGGCAATAACACTTTTAAATGGAGTTATACAGTAAATAAAAAACCGATACCTTCAGAAGCTCCTTTTTTAAAACTAACAGCACCATCAGGAGACATTTGGGAATTCAATAATTCTGATAATGAAAATAGAATTGAGGGAAAAGCCGAAGAATTTTGTCAAGTTGTAACACAAGTTAGAAACATTAAGGATGTGAACTTAAATTTAATTGGTATGATTTCAAAAGAATGGATGTCCTTTGCACAATGTTTTGCTGGTGGAGCAGAAACACCTCCAGCACCTGGGACAAGGAAAAAAATTATAAAATAGGTTTATAGGTTTCTGCATCTAACTCTAACCATTTGATATAATCATCTTTTGCTTTGTGCGACAAAGTTAGATTTTTTATTCGTCTATCGCTTGAATTTTCTTTCTTATCTATGAATCCTCTAAGAATACCATTTTCAATGATGGTTTGAATTGATGATTTTGAACCGACTTTAGAATTTATTTTTTTACAAATGTCTTGAAATGAAGTCGAATTATTTTCTTTAAATGAAGCTAAAGCAATAATTGTCATAATATTCCAGTGTAAAGGAGATTGGAACATAAACATCGTTAAGGGTATTGAAAGTTCAAATTCATAAAAGTCCAGAGAGTTTTCAATTGTTTTAACAATATTTTCTTGCGTAAGAGCTCTATTCATACTCTTATAATTAGGTAAATTTCAACTCAAATAACTATTAATAATCAATACTAATATTTATAAACGATTAATTAAATAAATTTAAAAATACTTATTAAATAAAAAGTCAGAGTAATTTTTATAAGTTATTCTTAAATCGTTTACACTTTATCTTAAAACTTTTATTACTTGTTATAAATTTATGACAAATTAAGCTGTTTTAATTAAAGCTGTTTGTCGGTTAATTATATCTTCAGCTTCTTGTATGATTCGATCAATCAATTCTTTACAGGTTGGAACATCATGAATTAGTCCGGCAACCATACCACAGCTCCAAGCGCCTGCATCCATTGTGCCTTCTTGCATAATTTTAGGATAAACTCCAGCTACTTCACCAAAAATGTCTTGTATTTGAACATTGTCCCCAAGAGTTTTTTCTTTTTCAAGTATTCTGTTTACTGCTTCATTTTTTAAAACACGTTCTGTATTTCTTAGTGGACGCATAATCAGCTCGGTATCTAATTCACTGGCATTTACCAATGCCTGTTTTACATTTTCATGAACTGGCGCTTCTTTAGTAGCAATAAAACGTGTTCCCATGTTGATACCTTCTGCACCCATCGCCATCGCCGCAACTAATTGTTGACCATTACCCATTCCGCCTGAGGCAATAAATGGAATAGATAATTCTTCTGCGGCCCGTGGCAACAAGATCATGTTCGGAATATCGTCTTCTCCTGGGTGACCGCCACATTCAAATCCGTCAACACTGGCTGCATCACAACCAATCTTTTCTGCTTTCAGGGAATGTCTCACTGAAGTACATTTATGTATGACTTTAATGCCCGCTTCTTTTAGTAGTGGCATAAATTTTTCAGGACTCCGTCCAGCTGTTTCAACTATTTTTACACCACCGTCAACAATTGATTTGATATATCCAGGATAATCAGGATTTGCAAAACCCGGTAAGAAAGTTAGGTTCACACCGAAAGGCTTATCAGTCATTTCATGACAACGACCTATTTCATTAGCTAAATCTTTTGGAGAAGGCTGGGTTAAACCTGTTATAATACCAAGGCCACCCGCATTTGATACAGCTGCCGCCATTTCAGCAAAGCCCACGTAATGCATTCCACCTTGTACGATTGGATGCTCTATCTCAAAAAGTTCAGTAATTTTTGTTTTAATCATAATTTTATTATCTCTAGTAGGTTAAAATAGTTGAAACATTAGACTTTATGATGCTTGCTAAAGCAAGTAGATTTTTTAGATAATTATGATGAAAGGATTGACGTATGGTTAATAAAATAAAGTGGGCCAGTACTTGTTTTATTCTGGTTGGTATTTTGCTCACAAATTTAAATATTTATCCGTTAAATATTTTTATTCACGGCACAGGAGCTATTGGTTGGACCACTGTTGGTTATATGACCTCCGATCGAGCGATTTTAACAAATTTTGGTCTTCAAATTCCACTATTTATCATTGGTAATATCTATCTTTTGGCATAAATAATATTTTAATGAGTAAAGAAGAAGTAATAAATATATTTGGAGATAAGATTGAAGCTTGCTGTCATGATCCAGTGACAGGCTACTTTCGGGATGGTTTTTGCAACACTGATGAACATGATTTTGGAAGTCATGTTGTGTGTGCTGAGATTACTGAGGATTTTCTGATATTTAGTAAGTCTAAGGGAAATGATTTATCAACGCCCAGACCAGAATTTAATTTTCCTGGATTAAAAGAAGGTGATCGCTGGTGCCTTTGTGCTTTACGATGGAAAGAAGCTTATGATGCGGGAGTAGCCCCAAGAGTTTATCTAGAGAGTTGTCATTTAAACGCCCTTTCTTTTGTCACCAAAGAACAATTAGAAGAGTTCGCTGTTAATCGTTTAAATTAGATTTATGAAATATATTTTATCATTCTTTTTAATCTTTTCTTCGAGTGCATTTGCTTCAGACTATGAACTTGAAAAAGTAATTTCAGGTTTGACTAAACCATGGGGTATGAGTTTCATCAATGATGATGAATTATTCTTAACACAAAAGACAGGTGAAATATTAAAAATTAATATTCGCACTCAAGAAATAATTAATTATGAACATGATTTAAAAGTTGTCTCACCACACTGGCAAGCTGGGATGTTAGATATTTTGTATCACAATAAGGAAATATTTGTCAGTTATACAGAATTACGTGACAACGATCAAACGAGCACATCAATTGCAAGAGGTGTAATTGATGGCAATAAGTTCAAAACAATCGAAAATATTTTTCAATCGGAACCCCCACTATGGGACAATATACATTGGGGATCGCGACTCATGATAAAAGATAATTTATTATATGCGAGTGTTGGCGAGCGAGCACAAGGCAGTGTTGCACAGGATCCCTCAAATCATATTGGTAAAATTATACGGATTAATTTTGATGGCAGTTCACCTAAAGATAATCCATTTGCTCAACAAGATGATTGGCTTCCTGAGGTCTATCAGATTGGCTTGAGAAATCCTCAAGGAATGGCCCTCAATCCTGATGACAATGAAATTTATATAACTAACCATGGCCCAAGAGGTGGTGATTTTTTTGGTAAAGTTGTACCGGGTAGTAATTATGGCTGGATGGATGTGGCTTGGGGAGGTATTGACTATGATGGTTCCATTATCGGTGACGGCAGTGAATGGAAACCTGGCTTATTAAGACCTATATATCGTTGGATCCCCTCAATTGCAGTCAGTGATATGGTATTTTATGACCGTGATTTATTTCCTGAATTAGAAAATAAAATACTCGTAACCAGTTTGAAAGCACAGCAATTGATCAGCTTAGAATTTGATGGAGAAAAAGCAGCCAACGAAACCATATTGATTGAAAAAATGGGTCGTTTAAGAGATGTGGACCGAAATAATGCTGGTGAAATTTTTGTTATAATAGATGATGATGATAGTGGTATATGGAAACTTGTGAAAAAATAAATGTTTTACGTAATACTTATTATTAAAGTACTAATATTTAATTTATTACCTATTTATTCACTCAGACTCAGCTCACCTAAATCACTTTTTAATGTTAGAAATGCATCTTTAATTTTTTGGTTAATTTTCGCAGCGTACATTACCTATGTGCCGTATTATAATTACTACACAATTAATGAATTAAATATTACACATATCATTCCAAGTTACTCCAAAGCGGTTCTAGTGGTACTTTTTTTTATACTACCGTTAATATTTTTCATTTTTTTCAATCAACTGATAAAGTCTTACAGACGTCTAACGGTATCAATTGGATTGATATTTTTGCTTGTAAGTTCAGGCGTAATATTTGGCATTGAAATATTTAATTATATCCAACGTCTGCCATTAATTGATATGTGTCATAAGTTTCATAACATTAATAAGGAAATGCTTTCTTGTTGTCTTGAGGCTGGTTATATTTGGAAAGAAGGGTTTAGTTATTTAAGTGATGCTCCTCCTCAATGTGAAAAGTATTTAAATTTTAATGAATAAGTACAGTGACATAAATCTTTTTATAGGAAGAATAATCATAGCTGTATATTTTTTAATTTTTGGCGCATTACTAAAAATCTTTACTTATAATTTAACATTACAATACATGATTGAACATGATGTGCCTTTGACCCATTTAGCATTAATATTGACGATCATTATTCAATTTATATGTTCGATTTTAATTTTAATCGGTATGCACTCTCGAATAGCTGCTTTTATTTTAGTGCTGCTAACAATTATTATAAATTTTTATATGCATGATTTTTGGAATATGAGCGAGTCAATTGAACAACGCCACGAGCTTCAAAACTTTGTCAAGAATACAGGCATTATTGCGGGTCTTTTAATTTTGTCTGCAGTAAATCCTGGTAAATATAGTCTCAGACAATAAAATAAAAGTATGTACAAATCATTATTACTTTTTTTACGGATAGGAGTCTTTTCAAATTTAATTTTATTTTTTTTGACACTGACCTACGTCAATAATGGTGTTGATCCCTTTATAATGATCCCCACTCAAATATTACTTGTCGTTTCAGCGTATCGATGTCTTTTTCCAGTTAATTATGCTTCTAAAGCAGTGATACTCGACTCGATCTTTTCTTCAGTATTTATCACACGCTTTGTTGTTACCGTTGTCGAAGTTGTCTATATCTATGCGTTCAGTCAAGTCATCAGGATTATAAATGCAGATCAGTTTTTAATTGTTGATATTTTCTCATGGATTATGTTGGCTCAGGTTATTGTATCCCAGTTTTTTTGTTGGGGAGCAATTTTAATTAAATATGAACGCCTATATTTTTATGAAGAATTAGGATGGTTTATAATTTTTTTATGCAACGCAATTGCAAGTGCAATCCTTTTCTCATTAGATTTAACAAGTGGTCATTATACGTTACTCATTCTTAATTTAATTTTCGGAGCACTGTATTTACCATGGCAAGTTTTTCATTTAAAATCTATTACTAATCGAATAAATAAAGATGATAATATTAAGCAGCAAGTTTTCGATTTAAACAGCAATAAAGTATTTGGTGAATTACAAAAATCTTTTCAAGAGAGAAAATTATCATTTGATCAGTCGGATTGGGGTGGTGTAGTCGGGATGATGTGGATGTATGGTTATTGGATATTAATCATTCCTGTTTGGATGTTTTTTATCATTTTGACTATTTAAGTTTAATTGGATCAGTTGGTAAGGCTGTATGCAACATGGTTGCAACTAGATTGTTATCTTGGTCATATAATTTGCCTTCAACGGTTGTTACCGTAGATCCTTTTTTAATGATTTCTGATTTAATCGTAGCTTTGCCGATTTTAATTGGTCTGTGAAAGAGAACGTGATGGTCAGTAGTAAAAGGCAATTTTTTGCTCTCAAACGCTTTATGAACAGTCCACGAAGTTGCTTCATCAAGCGCGGAGTCTATCATCCCCCCTTGAACTAGCTCTAGTGGGCTCGTGGATTCTTTCGGAAATGTAACTTCGTATATGTAGAGGTTTCCATCTGATTTGATAAACTTTATATCAAAAAATTTTCCTGCATTACTAGATGCATTTTTATCTTGCATTATTATTTGCCCATATTGGTTAATTATTGCATAAAGAAACAACCATAACACAATGATATAATTATAAAAAGACGATACTTCTTCTGTATTTATATGTGCTTTTAGTTAGTTTTGCATTTGGCACGAAACCCTTTTAGATGCTGCCAAATATTACTTTCAATTTAAGAATCGTATTTACTTTACTAATGATGAATATGCTCAGAAAACTGATAATGCTGAGGACAATTGTTGATATTTCAATCATAGCAGTCTGTGCAACCATCATTTTAGGTATTTTTACATTCATCGATATGTTTAGGTATGAGTTTACTGAACAAATGAACCAAATTATTCGATACGATAGATTAACCAACACTCAATGTATATCTAGTTATAATGGTGCTGATTTAGCAGCCACATATCCACTTGAGGGATTGTACAGAGACTCAAGAAGTGTTCTTCCTTGTTTTATGGCTGCAGATAAACGGTAATTGCTATTCTTTTCAATAGGTTAGAAGAATTTACTCACCCATGTACGCCTGACTCATACATTAGCATACGACGTCGAACAGAGGTATAGCAACAAAATTATCTATACTTGCATTCATAGACGTACAGTCTTGTACAGGGTCGTATAGGATAGTACGCGAACGAATTAGAAACGACCAATACTCTCTTTCGCAACTCAAAATAATTTAATTAATCTCACAAAGTATTAATCATGTGAAAAAGTGCCATCAGGATAAATTTTCTGAGCTTTGTAAAGTATTCTATGATCTTGGCTTAAAGACTCTTTTGCACCAATATCTAAAACAACTTCTCCATTTGAGTTTATTTCAAGTAAATGACTTCCAGTAACAACCATAAAATTACCATTTTTCAATTTATCAACGTCCCTTATTGTTCCGTATGCCTTACTCTTAGGGGCTCGCCATTGCCAAACGATTTTATCTGTCTCAGGATTAAACTCAATAGCTCTATCAGGGTTCCTTAAACCAACTACTATATTGCCATTTTGAAGCTGTTGAGGCTCGTGAGGATTGCATCCTCTTATCTCTCCAGAGGTCAAAAGAGCTCTTTTTTTCTTGTTACAATTAAAAATATATTTTTTTATTATCTCAGCCTCTCTATTAATCCAAATAATTTCTTGAAAATCACGCATGGAGATTAAAAAAGTATCATCTGCAAGCGCAGTCACACCATTATTGTGTATCCAAGTTTTACCTGAACCAGTAGTTTTTGAATCCGACGCATATGCATCTGCAAATGGAGCAATGTTATGAGTCTTCATGCCATCCCAACTCCACACAACGTTTTTATTGTTATCAACTTCGATGATTTTTTTACTTCCTTTAGGACCCCATGCGTAATTTATAAGGACATTTTCGTTCGATAACTTATCAACATCATGACTTACTTTAGTTTTGTAAGACCAAATTACTTTGCCTTCTCTATCTATCTCATAAACCCCTTTTTCAGCGGCGATTAAAATTGTGTTTTTATTTGTGAATTTAGCATCATCTAATCTTCCAAATGAGCTATCCCCATTGTATTGCCAAACGATTTCAGCATTATTAGTAATTTCCACTACTCGACCGTGTGAATTTTTTTGAGGGACAACTAGTAAAAATGTTCCTTCCTGAATTTTATTAGCTTCATATACTAATAATTGCAGATCTTTACCAAAAGGGGAGGTTTTAAAAATCTGAGGATCTTGTTCACTGCTAGCAACATTATTTCCATTTTTCTTCCATATTTTTTTACATGATTGAATAACCTCTTTTGCTTTTTTTCTTAATGGTTTTTCGTCTGGTCGACCGTTTTCTAAGAATTTGATTTCACTTTCTTCTAAACCATTACTTTTAAAGCATTTCAGAACTTCTTCATTTGGATTAGAAAAAATATCCCATTTGCTAGCCTGACTAGGACCAGAATAGAGAATAAAAATAATTGTGATTATTAATTTACAAAATTTCATATAAATAACTTTATTTATAACAAGATTAATATGGAGAGTAGGTGTTTCATTTTAAATATTAAGATCTCACCCATAATACACCAAAATATAGATAAATTATTATTGCTAGAACAACTCCGCCTACAAACATATAACCAAGAACAAATCCAGCGCCTTCTTTCCATTCCATCTTTTCTCTAGCCCGTTTTTTTATTAAGTAATAAATAATAAAAGCTATTAACCCGACGATTGCATAAAATTTGAAAGGAGGATCCATAGTTAATCTTTAAAATATGTATAGGACTTGCACTCCTGAAACTTCTTTAACTCTTACTTCACCCATTCCATATTCAGTAAGTCGACCATCTTTAAAAACAATATGATAATCTGCTCTGTCCCAAGCCCAACCTGATATAAGTCTATGATTATAAGATAGTGTTGAATATGAACCTTGCGATTTCATTCCATCTGGTGAACCAAGAATTTGTTTTACAGATGACACGCTCATTCCTAAATTCAGATTTTGCATTTTAGTATTAAAACCTAATGAAAGAGGGTCAGTAACAGAACTATTTGAACTAAGTGAACCCCCCGTTGGACTACAAGCAGAAATAAATAAAACAGATACTAAAATAATTAAAATATTTCTCATTTCAAAATCTTATACTAGGTACGCAAATAAGCAATTATGCTTACAAACCCCCCCTGTGTTGTATTTATTTTTTTTGACGTAAAGGTGCGAATTAGGAACGACTAATTTTATAAGTTATTGTTTTTTAACATGAATTCAAAAAAGACTCAAAAAGTGGGGGTTAAAAGTTGAGTCTATTCAATGGGTTAGAGGAATTTACTCCCCCATATAAGCTTGCTTCACATCGGCATTGTTCTTAATTTCATCAGGAAGACCAGTTGCAAGTATTTCGCCGTAGTTAAGTGCAAGAATTCGATCTGAGACTTTATTAACGAAGCTCATGTCGTGTTCAATCATAATTATCGTAATACCTAAAATAGACTGTATATCTTTCATCCAAAAACCCAAGTCGATGGTTTCTTCATTTGTCAACCCTGACGAAGGTTCATCAAGTAAAAGTAATTGTGGATCAGTACAGAGAGCACGTGCCAACTCAACATTTTTACGAACGCCATAGGGCAGACCATTAATGAGAGTATCTCTGTAATGTTGTAAATCTAAAAAATCGATAACTTCTTCTACTTTCAATCTATATTCATGCTCTTGTTGTCGAGATTTAGGTGTAAAAAAAACTTCAGAAAGTAAATTTGTTTTTTTAAAAATATGGCGACCCAATAAGAGATTTTGCAACACAGTAGCATTTTCGAAAAGTTCTAAATTTTGAAATGTACGAGCGATACCGAGACGAGAAATATTGTGTGGTTTTGTTTTAGATATATTCTCTTCATTAAAATAAATTTGACCTTTACTTGGCTCGTAGATACGGCTGATAACATTAAACAAAGTTGATTTACCTGCACCATTAGGACCAATTATTGTAAATATTTCCCCTTTGTTTACAGAAAATGAAACATCGTTAAGCGCTTTTACACCTCCAAATGATACTGTTACATTTTTTACTTCGAATAAACTCATTATACTCTATCTGATTTAGTAAATACTTTTTGTTTTTTAAATGTTTGACGTTTGTAAGTAGGAAATAATTCAAAAAACAGTTTTATTTTGACCCATCTTCCATAAATACCCAATGGTTCATACAAGATAAAAAATACCAAAATTATTCCAAACAGCATTGGTTCTAAGCCAGGCTGTGAACCAATAGAGCTTGGAAGATAGTCTCTACAAATTGCAATTAGTTGTGGAAGAAAGCCAACAAAAATTGCTCCAAAAACTGTTCCATGAAGACTGCCCATGCCACCAACGACAATCAATAAAAGTAGAGTCAGCGATAAAAAAATATTAAAAATATCAGGAGCTAGATATCCGATGTAATGAGCTAATAGAGCACCCGCTAAACCGGTAAAAGCACCAGATACAGCAAACGATAGTGCTTTGTACAATCCTAAATTTACTCCAAGACTTTGCGCTGCAATTTCACTATCACGTATAGCGACAAAGGCCCTACCAGTAGGTGATCGCAAAATATTAATAGCAGCAAACATGGAGACAATGAGGAAAATTAAGCAGACGTAATAAAAGAAAATACTGTTATAAAAACTTATTCCCATAATTTCTGGTTGAGGCACTGGCATTCCTCTGTTTCCACCAGTAACGTGCTCCCATTTTATAAATACATGTTCAGCAATGAAGCCCAGAGCTAATGTTGCAATTGCTAAATACATGCCCGTCAAACGCAAGATAGGTATGCCAATTACTGCACCAACTAAAAAAGAAACTGCGATAACGATGGGAATTGACACAAGAAAAGGTACACCATTTGTCAGAAGAAAGGCATGCGTGTAAGCGCCAATTCCGAGGAACGCTGCATGTCCTAATGAAGCTAACCCTGTATATCCTGAGAGGATCATTAAACCTATACCAGCTATTGATAAAATGCAGATATAAGAGATTTCACCCAGATAAAAATCATCCAAAAATAAAGGCATCATAGCCATCACCAAAATAAGTAATGAATACCAAAATTTATCACCGGCATGTCGAGCAATATTTATGTCTTGTGAATATTTAGTTTTAAAAATAAATCGCATTATACTTTTTTGACCTCCGCTTTATCAGAGAATAAGCCTCGCGGATAAATAATGAGCGTTAATATCAAGACTAAGTATGCAGAAATTTCTCTGATACCTTCAAATAAATAATTCTCATACGTGCCGCACAATTGTTCAACAATTCCAATTATGATTCCACCAACAATGGCTCCCGGGATTGATCCGAAGCCGCCCAGTACAGCTGCAGCAAAAGCTTTCAATCCAATTAGTGAGATCGAGGTATCAACCAGGGTAATAGGGGCCAGTAACACTCCTGCAACGGCAGCAACGCCAGCAGAAATTGACCAAATTAGAGAGAATATAAATTTTACAGGTATACCCATATAGTACGCCGCTAATTGATTTTCTGATGAAGCTCTCATGGCAACACCAATTTTTGAAAAATTAAAAAATAAAAAGAGAACTGACATTAATATAGCTGTACCGCCAATAATTGAGAGATTGACATATGAAATAATAAGACCATTAAACTCAGTGATTTTTCCTGAAAAGGGTGTACTGAACGAAAATATATCCGTTCCCCAGTAAATTGATGCAAAACCTCTAAAGATGAAGCCAAGTCCAATTGTAAGCATTACGGTTGCAAAGGCTGGCTGTCCAATTATTTGACGAATTACAACTGCATCAAGAAAAAACCCAAAAGCAGCAATTATAAGAACTGTTAGAGCAAATCCAGTGAGATAATCCATGCCCATAATTCCAATTAATGAGTAGGCTACAAAAGCCCCAAGCATCAAAATATCACCCTGTGCAAAATTAATTGTCTCTGTTGCCTTGTAGATTAAAACAAAGCCCAAAGCGACTAGTCCATATATGCAGCCTGAAGCTACTCCATCAATTATTAACTGAATCAATTGCATATAATAATATTTTAATAATTCGCTTTAACTATTAATAGGATAATAAAAATACCATACATCATTTTAAGTCTACAAGTTATAAAAATTAGTTCATTTTTAATGAATTTTTAACTTTTTCTTATATGAAATAAATATCATACTTAGTCACTTAATTAGAAATAAAGGAATTAATATGTTTAAAGCTAACGACATGGTCGTAGACATCACAATGGGTATCGTTTTTCTCATAGGTGCTTTCTACGGTTTTTTGATGTTTTTTGATCCCAGCTTTACGATGACTCGATACGCTACTGGAGCAGAATATGATGTAGGAACAATTACTGTATTCACGATTTGGCTCGGTATGTTCAACCTCGGGTTTATTGCGGGAATTATATATATGGGATACAGAGGATTGGATAGAGCCTTTTTTGCTTATGCTATCCCACTGTTTATTTTAAACTTGATTTGGCAAGTACCGATAGCCCAAGACAGTGGAAACTATGTTGGTATTGTCATGGTCTCAGTAAGTTTAGCTGCGCTCTTAATTGCGCGTTCGAGATCTGGTTTTGGAAGTCCGTTTTCGATACCAAAAGCCGATCAAATGTGGGGGGTAAGCGATAACCCAACTAAAGTATTCTTGTGGTTAGGACTAATTGGTCAATCACTGAATATAATAATATTCGCTGTCGATCCTGGAAACCTTATAAATAATACAGAATTTCTAGTTATGTCGGAAAGAGCCCAACACTTTTCTTTAGTTATGCCATTTTTGTCAGTTGCATGGGTAATAACTCTTTTGTATCAATTGCGAGCAGGTCTGAGCATGACGATGGTTGTTGTTGGTACTGTAATTTCAACAATCTGGTTTGTTTTAGCGATTAATTACTTATTAGCAAGTGGTGGCACAGGTGGAGGTAATCCTTTACTAGCTGGAACCATTACACTGAACTTTATAGGTACATGGGTAATCTTTCTAAGAAACCAAGCAAATTTTTAAGGGGGACAATATGATAAAACAAAATGATACAGCAACGATAACGTTACTACTTCTAATTTCATTGGTCGCCTTAATATATGCACTGATGTTTTTCTATGCAAACACGGCTGAAGCTTTTATTGCGAGACTTGGTGGAGATTTTGCTCAACAAGGTGAATCAGGCTATTTTTGGATGAGACAAATTGGCATCATTTATGTGGCTCTTGCGATTGGTAATATAATTGCACTGATGGCAACACCTGAACAATGTACAGTCTATTTCAGAGCAATGTTAGTACTGACATTCTTTGCATTCATGCGTGCTTTATGGATCACCATGACAGTCGAAGGTGGAACAAATAATTTAATGCCATTGATTTCTCAGGGTCTTGTTTGGTTAGGCTTCTTGATAATTTATTCAAGAAGCGGACAACGATCAGGCTCAAATGTTCTTTGGTTTTAAGTTAATTTTACAAACCCAATTCATAAATTAAGGGCCCGTTCAATTTATACTTGGACGGGTCTTTTTTTATAAAATCCTGATTTTTCCTCTTTTTTCTTATAATGATCCCAATATACAAATTACCTTAATGGAAATAAGAGAAGAACTTCCCCATTTATATTTGGAATAGTGGAGGATTAATGAGGAAGTTCAGTCTTCTGTCTAGTTACTCAATGGTCAAATAATAATTTTTAATTTTGTCATAAAAATTACAAGAATATTAAAATTTTATGACATATTTCTAGAACGTATGGCTTAACAAATCTTTCATAGATTATTGATAATGTAATGAAAATTGATTCTTTTTTACCAAATTTATGGTCAACGAAAAAAATAATGTTATTCCTCTCTTAAAATATCGTTCCATATTTATTTCAGATATTCATTTAGGGTCAAAAGGTTGTCAAGCTGAACAGTTGCTTGATTTTTTAAAAAATACCAGATCAGATTACCTATACTTAGTTGGAGATATTATAGATGGGTGGCGACTTAAAAATAGATGGTACTGGCCACAAAGTCACAGTGATGTAATACAAAAAATTCTAAGAAAAGCACGACATGGAACTAAAGTGTTTTATGTATCAGGAAATCATGATGAGCTTGTTAGAAAATTTGTGCCAATAACACTAGGCGAAATTAGAGTAGTTAATGAAATCAAACATAAGACAGTAGATGGATCTGAATATCTTATACTGCATGGAGACAAATTTGACTCAATTATCAATATCGCACCATGGTTAGCCCATCTTGGCGCTAGCGCATACGATTTAGCGTTATGGCTAAATAGAAGATTTAATCAGTTAAGATTATTGTTTGGTTTGAAATATTGGTCGCTTTCAAAGTATCTGAAATTAAAAGTAAAAAATGCTGTTTCTTATATTAATAAGTACGAAGAAATAGTTGCAGGTTATGCAAAAAAGAAAGATCTAAAAGGAGTTATTTGTGGACATATTCATCATGCTTCACATCGAATAATAAATGGAGTTCATTACTATAATGATGGGGACTGGGTAGAAAGTTGCTCCTTTATGATAGAAAATTTTGATGGATCAATGGAAATTCTTTTCTGGAAAGATATCGCTGAAAAGTATGAAATTATCAACAAACATAAGGACTCCGTAAAGGTACTAAGTTAATTGAAAATACTCATCGCATCAGACGCATGGCTCCCTCAAATAAATGGTGTTGTTAGAACTTATCAAACACTTGGTAATAAACTTACAAGTCAAGGACATGAGGTTAGGTACATAACTCCAGATCAATTTATTACAATTCCACTGATTATTTATCCTGAAATAAAACTTGCGATTAATCATTGGTTCAAAATTGGCGTGATCATTGAGAAGTTTAAGCCTGACTTTATACACGTTGCTACAGAGGGACCTATTGGCTTAGCGGTTAGGAATTATTGTTCAAAGAATAATTATGCGTTTACAACCTCGTATTGTACAAAATTTCCTGAATATATAAACACGATAGCTAAGATACCTGTATCTTTTACATATAAAATTTTGAAATGGTTTCACAAAAATTCTAGCGCAGTAATGGTATCTTCTAATTCAATTATAGATGAACTTAATTCACATGGAATTAAAAGAACAGTTAAATGGTCCAGGGGTGTTGATATTGAAGCCTTTCATCCGAAAAAAAAGATTGATCTCAAATTAGAAAAACCAATTTATTTATATGTAGGAAGAATATCTAAGGAAAAATCGCTAGAGGATTTTCTTAAATTAAATTTAAAAGGTACAAAATTACTTGTAGGTGATGGACCCTCTAAGAAAAAACTAGAAAAAAAATATACTGATGCAGTTTTTGTAGGAGTGAAGAAAGGAAGTGAACTGGCCCAGTACTATGCATCTTCAGATATTTTTGTATTTCCAAGTAAAACAGATACGTTTGGAATGGTCATGATTGAGGCTCTCGCCAGTGGACTTCCCGTGGCCGCATATCCTGTTCCAGGTCCAATTGATGTTTTTGATAATTTTAAACATAATTGTCTTGATCATAATTTAATTAATTCAATTGATAAGGCGAAAAAAGTGAGTCGTACAGATTGTATAAATTATAGTAAAAAATTTGATTGGCATGAGGTTTCTAAGCTGTTTTTGTCACATCAAACTGTATCACGCGTTGCAAAATAACAACACTTCAAAAAAATTTTTTTATACAGTAATCATCTTAATGAATTTGAAATAAAAAATTAATAATTGGATAAAATCATCCTCCGATAACGATGTATTAATAAAAATTCAAAAATGGCATAATTGATTACGCTGCATCAATATAATCTATAAGAATCTAGGTCGAACAAAATCTGTAACTTTAAATGAATTATATTTTAATTCACTCCAATCTTTTAAATCAGATTTGAGTATTGCAAGACTTCCTGTAGGAAATTTATTTTTAATATTTAAATATTTCTCATCTTGAGAGGGCGCACTTAAATCAATTGTTAAATTTCGAATTGTTGGTTCATGATTAACAATTAAAAGATTTGAATAATTATTTTCAGTGTTTTTGATTAAGTCAAAAAGGTAGATTTCGTCACATAAATATAATTTCTTGCTAAAAACAATCTTCGAGCTTGTCCTTAGTGTTTTTCCAAGAACTAAATTAAATGTGTCGACAGTTCTTCTTGCAGATGAAACATAGGAAATATCAGGTATTATTTTTTTTTGTGAAAGAAATGTTTCAATTTTATTACAATTGTTTTTTCCTCTTTTTGAAAGAGGTCTCTCAAAATCAGTTAAACTAGGATCATCCCAACTTGATTTAGCGTGTCTCAATAGATATAAATGCTTCATCACTTTAATAATGATAAGAAAAAATACAAATTCAGACAATAAGTTCTTAAACAGAGAATTATCATGGCTTCTTTTTAACCAAAGAGTTTTAGATGAGGCTAATGATGCTAAAGTGCCGTTAATCGAAAGAGTTAATTTTCTCTCAATTTCTGCAAGTAATCTGGACGAATTTTATATGGTAAGAATACCAAGTCTTTTGGATGAAATAGAAAATAATCCAAACAAAATAAGCCATGACGGCATGACTGGACATCAGCAATTAAAAGCAGCACAAAATGCATCTGCAAAAATATTTAAGAGTCAGGATGTTTCTTTTAGAAAGCTTGTTAGAGAATTAAATGCAGAAAAAATAATTCATATTACGCCTAATAAATTAAATATAAGATTGAGAAAAAATCTAAAGAAACTTTTTAATGAAGAAATACTGCCTATATTAACGCCAATTTCAATTGACCCAGTGCATCCATTTCCATTTATTCCAAATGAAGGACTGTGTATTTCATTGAGTTTAGTGGCAGGAGGTTCAAATAAACCGTTTAATTCGGTAATCATTATTCCGCGAGCATTAAACAGACTTGTGTTTATTCAAGAAGGTAAAAAAGAATACTATTTATTTGTTGAAGATATTATTAGATATTTTTTTAAAGATCTATTCCCAAATTCTAAATTGTTGGATAGTGCAATATTCAGAGTTATAAGAGACAGTGATATCGATTACGAATATGAGGATGATGAAGATGTTATTAAATATTTTGAAAAAGCTTTAACAAAAAGAAAAAGAGGGGAAATAGTAAGGCTAGAAATTTTAAAAAACATATCATCTAAAAAGAAAAACTTTTTAAAAAAAAATTTGAATCTTAAAGATGCGCAAGTCATTGCTCTATCAAAGCATGTTGGTTTACAAGATTTATCGCAGATTCATAATTTAAATAGACCAAAATTAAAATTTAAAAATTTCATATCAAGACCTGTTGAAAGGTTAAAGCAATTTGATAATAATTGTTTTGCTGCCATCAGATCAAAAGATTTTGTTGTCCATCATCCATATGAAACTTTTGATGTTGTAGTTGATTATTTAAATCAGGCTGCTATAGATCCAAAAGTAGTAGCTATTAAACAAACGATTTACAGAACCACTGCTGATAGTCCTATTATAAAAGCCCTCACAAAAGCAGCAGATAACGGCAAGAGTGTTACAGCTGTTGTTGAAATCAAAGCAAGATTTGATGAGGAATCTAATTTAGCTCTAGCCAATCAAATGGAGAAATCAGGAGTTCAAATTGTATATGGTTTCGCTCAATTGAAAACGCATGCAAAGGCAAGTCTAATTATCAGAAGAGAAGCAGGCAAATTAAAAAGCTATGTACATGTAGGCACAGGAAACTATCATCCAAAAAATGCTAAAACTTATGAAGACCTGTCATTATTTACGGCAGATGAAAAAATCTGCAAAGATATTGAAAGAATCTTTAATTACATGACTGGGTATGCTTCTCCAATGAAATTAAATGATATAGTGCTCTCTCCACCCGCAATGCGAAATCAAATTAATGCAATGATTGATAATGAAATTAAAAATGCAAAGAAAAGTAAACCATCTGGTATCTGGCTTAAAATGAACTCTTTGGTTGACCCTCAAATGATCTCCAAGCTTTATGAGGCTTCTGCAGCGGGAGTAAAAATTGAATTATTCATTAGAGGAATTTGCTGCTTAAGACCAGGAGTTAAAAAACTTTCTGAAAATATTGTTGTTAAAAGTATCATTGGCCGATATTTAGAGCATGCTAGAATCTTCTGTTTTGCAAACGAATCTAATATACCATCAAAAAACAACACCGTTTTAATTGGATCAGCTGATCTTATGCCTAGAAATCTGGATAGAAGAGTTGAAATATTAACCCCCATAAAGAACTCCACTGTCCATGAGCAAATACTGAATCAAATAATGGTTGCCAATTTCCTAGATAATGAGCAAACGTGGATAATGAACGATGATGGTACATACAAAAGAGTTAAACAAAAAGGTAAGACGTTTAATGCACATAAATACTTCATGTCAAATCCAAGTTTGTCAGGTAGAGGAAAATTAAAAGGAAATAGAAAGCCTAAGAAACTACTCTCTCTGATGCATTATGAATAATTTAATCCCCAAAAAAAAATTATTTTTTAAAGACGAACGTATTGCAATAATCGATATTGGCTCTGATACAGTTCGTTTTCAAATTTTTGAAAACTTTAGGTATAATCAGATAGCTATTTTTAATAAAAAAATTTCATGTGGGTTAGGTAAAGATCTAATTAAAAACAATAAGCTTAATAAAGACTCTATAAAAAGAGCAATGAATGCGTTCTATTATATAAAGGAATTGATAGACTCATCAAATATTAAAAATTTTGAAATTTTTGCAACAGAAGCTGTCCGTGTTGCTAAAAATAGAGAATCATTTGTTGCTGATGTAGAAAATATTTTTAAAAAGAAAATACATGTATTAACTGGCGATGAAGAAGCAAAATTTTCTGCCATGGGGTGTATTGTTGGCCTAAAAAAATCAAGTGGTCTCGTTGCCGATCTCGGCGGTGGCAGCTTAGAACTCGCAGAAGTTAAAAAGAAAGAAATAATGAATACATTGTCTTTGCCTCTAGGTGTTCACAGAGCAAAAACTAAAAATAAAAAAATAATAGAAAAATTCAAAAACTCTCTACGGCATACTGAATGGCTTAATGAAAATAAGTTTAAAAGGGTAATCCTTACAGGCGGCACGTGGAGAGCTTTAGTTAAATTATATTTTGATAAGTACAGCTATCCTCTCAAAGTCATTCATCATTTCAAACCTGATTTTGACAACTTTGTATCAATGCTTGAAGAAGTTTCAAATTTTAAAAAAAAGGATTTGCAACAATATTCATTAATTACAAAAGATAAAACACCATTTATACGATACGCAGCCAAGGTCGCGATGGAAATAATAAATAAGGCCTCTGCTAAGCAAGTAGTTATTTCATACACAGCTATCAGAGAAGGTTATATTTCTAATAAATTAAGCTTAAGCTCAAATAGCGATCCGCTTGAATATCAATCATTAAAAGTTGCTGCAATTTCTAACGAATTAAATCATAGTGCCTTAAATTATGAGAATATTAAATTATTCACAAATAATTTTTTTAAAAGAAAATCCTATTTAAATAAAAGAATAAGAGTATCCTCTATAAGTTATTTATCAACGGGAGACAGTATAGCTCGTGACGAGAGGGGATTGTTTGTATTTAAACAAATATTAAAATCAGAAATATTAAAGTTTAGCCATTCTGACAGAGTTACACTCGCTACTGTTATTTATGTTTTTCACAATGGAATAGATCTTAATGAGATAAAAGATTATAGAAAAGTTATAAATAAAAATAAATTATTAAGCAGTATTGAGCTTGGATTATTCTTAAGAATTGTATATGAAATTGGAAAATTATCTAATTTTAATTACAGCAATATCAGTATTTATGTAAAAGATTCAAATTTGATATTTTCTATCCCAAAAAACTATTCAGAACTTTTAAACAGTAGATTTAATAAATTTATTTTAATGCTTTCAAAGCACAAAAAATTATCACAAAAGATTATATTTGTTTAATCAATGGAAAATATCAGTTTTATTCTTAATAAGCTAGAAGATGCAATAATCGTTCTTGATTCCGATCAAAAAATTGTTTTTCAAAATTCCCATTCAATAGATTTATTTGAAAATAATTATACTGGTCAAAATATAACAAACTTAATTAGAAGCCCAATAGTTTTAGAGGCATTAGAAAATGTATATAAAAATAAAGAAACAGAAATAATTGAATATAATAGTGAGTACGGAAGTTTATCACCTAGATCAACAAATTTTTACAATGTGGAGATTAGTTATGAGAAAAATCATCTCCAATTAACTAACACAAGAGACAATTATGTTATTCTCATGAAAAATATAACTCCTTTAAAAAATATTGAAAGAGTACGCTCTTCTTTCATTGCAAACGTAAGTCATGAGCTAAAAACACCTCTTGCTACAATCATGGGTTTTTTGGAGACTATAAGAGGTCCAGCAAAAGATGATCAAAAATCTATGTCTAAGTTTCTTGGTATTATGGATAAAGAAACAATTCGCATGAAAAGACTGATAGATGATTTAATTGTCGTATCTAAAATAGAGTCTGATGAGCATATTCATCCAACCAAAAAAGTTAATTTATTGAAAACAATAGATAATGTGGCTGAAAGTCTTAAAGAATACGCATTGACAAAGAATATTATAATAAGAGTCAACCATCAACTTAGTGAGGGTTTATTTGTATTGGGAAATGAAGATGAGTTGGTACAGGTCTTTACAAATATTATAGATAATTCGATTAAATATGGAAAACTAAACAGCTCAATAGATATATTGGCAGAAAAAATCAAAAAGCAAACTGATTATAGTGATAATAAAAAGCTATTTCCACAACTTGTATCAAAAATCAGCGTTAAAGATGAAAGCGAAGGCATTCATCCTAAACATCTAGCAAGATTAACTGAACGTTTTTACCGTGTAGATGCAGCAAGATCAAAAGAAATCGGTGGAACGGGTTTAGGGTTAACCATCGTTAAACATATTTTAAATAAGCACAGAGGACATTTAGATATAAAAAGTGAAATAAATCAAGGCAGTACATTTTCAGTAGAATTGCCTATTGCACCCATTTCATAAGGTGCAATAATAGTTTAACAAATCTTGGTTAAAATAAGATATGGCGACTCAATTTGTTTTGTTTGGTTATCATCATTTGGCAACAATTTTCACAATTGTGACTATTTCAATTTTATTTCCTTTCTTTGTTCGATTTATAAATAATAAAAATTTAACTAGATCAATTTTTTTGTTAATTGGTTTTATATTAATTTCTCATGAGATAATAAAGCCATTTTATCGAGTGATATTTTATGATCATTCTATTTACGAAGTATTGCCATTGCACATTTGCCATATAGCTGCAATATCAATGGGATTATATGTGTATACAAAGATTAAATTTTTTTTCGAAGTGGGTTATTTTTTTGGATTAAGTGGAAATTTCCTTGCAATCATTACACCAGATTTGGATTTCTCATTTCCTGATGCAGAGTATATTACTTATTATTTCGGTCATGGTTTATTACTGCTTTGTGTAATATATGCCTGTGTATGTACGAAGGTTCAATTAACCTGGTGGTCAGTTTTACGAGTTCTTTTGTTTGCCGTTTGTTTATTACCTATAATTTATGGACTAAATATTTATATTTCTCAATTCTTTAAAGGTGTAAATTATTGGTATTTAATGATAACGCCTGCCGCGAACACACTTTTAGATATATTTCCATCTCCTCCACTGCACATTCCTTATTTGGCTGTGTTAACAGTTATTATATTCACATTAATTTATCTTCCCTTTAAATATCTTAATAAAAACAGTTATTTAAACTATCAACAATAAACTGACATTCATAAAACTGTAATAAAACTGTTATAAACATGTAACCAAGTCAAAATAATTTATTGACGATTCTAAACCTTAATGGAGAAAATAATGAGATTAATCAAAATAATGATTATTGCAGTTTTCGCTTCATCAATTTTTACATTCAGTTCTCAAGCTAGAGATACTATAAAAATCGTTGGTTCGTCGACTGTATACCCTTATGCAACCGTAGTTGCTGAGAGATTTGGTAAGACTGGATTTAATACACCAGTGATTGAGAGTACTGGTACGGGCGGTGGAATGAAATTATTCTGTGCTGGAGTTGGTACCGATCACCCCGATATTACCAATGCGTCTCGTAAAATTAAAAGTAAAGAAAAGGCATTATGCGCTAAAAATGGCGTTACTGATATAATTGAAATTACAATTGGTAATGACGGCTTGACGCTTGCTCATAGCTTAGATGCTGCCGATGCAGACTTTACGCAAGAGCATTTATTTTTAGCAATTGCAGAAAAAGTACCCGCTAATGTTGCAAAAGATGGCGAGGGTAATGTCATTGCTGGAAATTTAATTGATAACCCATATGAAAAATGGTCTGACATTGATGCTTCATTACCTGATCATAAAATTGAAATCCTAGTTGCACCGCCGACATCTGGTACAAGAGATGCTTGGAATTCACTTATTATGAAAAAAGGTTGCAAAGCAGCAGGCGCATACACACTTTGGGAAAATGCCGGTGAAAAGGCAAAGAAAAAATGTGCAGTAGTGCGAGAAGATGGAAGAGTTATTGAAGCTGGTGAAAACGATACTTTAATAGTTCAAAAATTATCAGAGGATCCAGAAAGATTTGGTTACTTTGGTTACAGCTATCTTCTAGCTAACGAAGATAAAATTAAATCTGCTTCAATCACTGGAATTCAGCCAACGCTTGCCGGTATCCAGGATTATTCTTACCCAATTGCACGACCATTACAGTTTTACGTGAAAAAAGCTCACGTAGGTGTTGTGCCTGGAATTGAAGAGTTTCTTGAAGCTTTCACAAGTCCTGATGCAATGGGCGAAGATGGATATCTAACTGATATCGGCTTAGTTGCATTATCTGATGGTGATGCATCTGATATAAGATCAAGAGTTGCTAACTTAGAAACACTCGATCTAGACTAAAAGACTTGATTAATCCACAACTGAGGCAAGTTATGCTTGTCTCAGTTGTTGAATAAGCATTATGGTGAAGTATGGGATTTATATTAATTTCTTTAATTATTCTAATTGGTATCACCAGCTATTTTCTAGGAAATTTTAGAGCAAAAAATCTTAGGACTTCAAATCAAAAAAATCTTAAATCACTTAGTCATTATTATGGGTACTACGTAGCTCTATGGGCTGTTGTGCCGGCGTTATTGATACTGTTGATGATTACTTCGTTTAAATCATTTTTTATTGAGCAATATGTATTAAGTGATTTCATAGCACTTGGCAGCTATACAGAAACAGAACTAAGTTTATTATTTACCCAAATCGAAAACACTGCATTGGGCATAAAACTTTTTGATGAAAATACTATTCTCATAGATGGCGCCGTAAATAAATTAAATTATATTAATAAGACGATTGAAAATTTAACTTATGTTACAGTTCTTGGGTTTTCAGGCTTACTTGTACTTTACTCAGTATTCAATATTAATCACAAACTTAATTCTAGAAAGATTGTCGAAAAATTTTTACTAGTCTTGTATTTTACATGCTCACTTGTCGCTATAATGACCACTGTTGGAATAATTTTTTCCTTATTATATGAAACGTTGCGTTTTTTTTCTCAAGTTCCAATAACCGATTTTTTATTTGGATTGAATTGGAGTCCTCAAAGAGTTTTTGTTAGAGAAGCTGGAGATCTTGATACAAGAGACTTGGCCAATGCATTTGGCGCTGTTCCATTATTTGCTGGAACATTTCTTATTGCATTAATTGCAATGTGTGTTTCAGTCCCAGTTGGCTTACTCACAGCCATTTATATGTCTGAATATGCTTCTCCAAAAGTCAGAGATTGGGCTAAGCCAATTATTGAAATTCTTGCTGGTATCCCAACGGTTGTATACGGATTTTTTGCAGCGTTAACTGTCGCGCCTTTAGTGAGAGATATCGGTCAGGGTGCTGGACTAACTGTCTCTTCTGAAAGCGCTCTAGCTGCGGGATTTGTTATGGGAATAATGATAATACCATTTATTTCATCACTTTCTGATGATGTAATAAAATCTGTACCTCAAAGTTTAAGAGAAGGCTCTTATGCCATGGGAGCAACCAAAAGGGAAACAATTGTTAAAGTATTATTGCCAGCTGCGTTGCCAGGTATTGTCGGTTCATTTCTATTAGCTGTCTCAAGAGCGATTGGGGAGACAATGATTGTTGTTATGGCTGCAGGATTAAATGCAAAATTAACAGCTAATCCGCTTGATGCGGCAACTACAATTACTACTCAGATTGTTGTTATTTTAATCGGTGATCAAGAATTTGATAGCCCAAAAACACAGTCAGCTTTTGCTTTGGGTTTAACCTTGTTCGTTGTTACTTTGGCTCTAAATTTTATAGCTTTACAGGTCGTAAAAAAATATACGGAGAGATATGACTGATAGAATAGAACAAAGAATAAATAGTTTAAATAAAAGGCTCAATTCAGAGAAAAGATTTAGGATTTATTGTATTGGTGCAATGAGCTTTGCGCTTGCATGGGTGCTTATTTTATTTCTAAATATATTTTCATCTGGCTATTCAGCATTTTATAGAACTGTTATCCAGGTAGATGTACCTTTTTTAAATCTTATTGAAGACACGACACAATTTTCTGAAATGAGTTCAGAGGATATTAACAACCTGTCAATGTATTCTTTTTCCAAAAAGGCTATTTATGGACTTTTCCCAGATATTGAAGAGAAAAAAGATAAGAAAATGTTGATACGATTATTCAGTATTGAATTTGAGCAAGAAATAAGAGAATTTTTAAAATCGAATAAGTCAAATATAAATGAAACAGAAACAATATATTTAACTGCCTCCGACGATGTAGATCAGGTTAATAAAGGAAACTACCCAAGGGACTTAGATGAAGACAAAAGAAGAATTAAAGATATTCAACTTTTATTTTTTGATGACCTTGTAGATAGGGGGCTTGTCAGCTATGAATTCAATCTACCATTTTTAATGAGGGGTGACAGCCGAGAACCTGAACTGGCAGGAGTAGGAGGTTCAATAGTAGGTTCTTTATTCACAATTTTGGTAGTTTTGATTTTGTCTTTTCCTATTGGAATTTTTGCAGCTATTTATCTTGAGGAATTTGCATCAAAAAATAGAGTTACCGATTTTATTGAAATTAATATTAATAATTTAGCAGCGGTACCTTCTATTGTATTTGGCTTATTGGGGCTTGGTATTATTTTAAATACATTTGGATTGCCAAGGTCAACACCTCTGGTTGGAGGCATAGTCTTATCTTTAATGACCCTACCAACAATAATTATTGCAACTAGAGCCTCATTAAGGGCGGTGCCGCCATCAATAAGAGAAGGAGCATTAGCAGTCGGAGCAACCAAAATGCAAGCAGTAATGCATCATGTAGTTCCTGTAGCAATGCCTGGTGCATTAACAGGTACAATTATAGGTCTTGCTCAAGCACTTGGAGAAACTGCGCCATTATTATTAATTGGTATGGTGGCATTTGTTGTAGATGTTCCACAAACGCCGCTTGATGCGTCAGCCTCGTTGCCAGTTCAGGTTTATTTATGGTCAGAAAGCGCAGAAAGAGGTTATGTTGAAAAAACTTCAGCTACAATTATGATGTTACTTGGATTTTTAATTCTAATGAATTTAGCTGCAGTATTAATTAGAAGAAAATTTGAAACAAAATGGTAAAATAGAATATGAAAAATATAAAAATAAAAGCGGACAACTTAAATGTTCATTATGGAGAGAAACAGGCACTCTTCGATGTTTCTATGTACATGGAAGAAAAACAAGTCACCGCTTTAATAGGTCCATCTGGATGTGGTAAATCAACCTTTATTAGATGCTTAAATAGAATGAACGATGTTATTGATATATGCAAAGTACAAGGAAAAATAGAAATCGATGGCAACGATATTTATGCACCAGACATGCAAGTTGAACAACTAAGAGAACGTGTGGGTATGGTTTTCCAAAAGCCGAACCCCTTTCCAAAATCTATTTTTGAAAATGTAGCTTATGGTCCAAGAATACATGGAATAGCAGAACATAAATCTGATTTAGAAGAAATTGTTGTTAACAGTCTAAAAAAAGCGGCTCTCTTTGATGAGGTTAAAGATAGATTATACGATGCGGGAACAGGCCTCTCGGGTGGACAGCAACAAAGATTGTGTATTGCAAGAGCTATATCCGTAAATCCAGATATTATTCTAATGGATGAGCCTTGTTCAGCTTTAGACCCAATTGCTACGGCTAGAATTGAAGAATTAATGGGAGATCTTAAAACAGAATATACAATAATTATTGTTACACACTCGATGCAACAAGCCGCTAGAGTTTCATCAAGGACAGGTTTTTTTCATTTAGGTAAATTAGTTGAAGTTGATAAGACTGAAACAATCTTTTCAAATCCATCAGATCAGAGAACGCAAGATTATATAACAGGGAGGTTTGGTTAATGAGTGAACACATAGTTTCATCTTATGATGAGCAATTAGATTTAATTAATAGTACATTAATTAAAATGGGAGGATTGGTTGAAACACAGCTTCACAATTCTCTTGTTGCTTTGGGTGATAAAGATACTGCTTTTGCAGAAGAAATTTTAAGAGATGATAATAAAATAGATGCCTTAGAAAAGGAAATTGATGCTTTAACATACAAAATAATTGCAATGAGGCAACCGCTTGCTAATGATTTAAGAACCGTACTTTCGGCACTAAGCATTGCAAACGATCTCGAGAGAATGGGTGATCACGCTACCAATATTGCTAAAAGAGTTGCAAATGTAAAAATAAATATGCCCGACACGCCGGTTTCAGAAATTGTCAATATGGGTGAGAACGTTCAAAGTATGATAAAAAATGTTTTAGATGCCTTCGTTCAAAAATCAGATACGCTAGCAATTAATGCTTGGGATTTAGACGGCGATATTGATGAATTGTATTTATCAATTTACAGGGATCTTCTTAAGACGATGGCAGAAGACCCAGATACAATTACAGGCTGTTCACACTTATTGTCGATTGCTAAAAACATAGAGAGAATAGGAGATTATGTTCAAAATATCGCTGAAGACATTCACTTCATTACAACTGGTGAAGCCTTAGAACGTAAGTCGGAAAAAAGAATTAAGTGGGAAAAGGTGTAATGAAACCTAAAATCCTTGTAATTGAGGATGAAGTCTCAATAGTTGAATTATTAAAATACAATTTAAGAGCTAGTGGATTTGACGTAGACGTATGCTTTGATGGCGATAGCGCATTGGATAGTATATTTGGTGATATTAAATACGATCTCATAATCGTGGATTGGATGCTCCCAAATATTTCTGGATTAGAATTGTGCAGGCGTGTTCGTAAAGATAAATCTACGAAAAATATTCCTTTAATAATGCTCACAGCTAAAGGAGAAGAAGAAGATAAATTAAGAGCATTTGAAACTGAAATCGATGATTACATAACAAAACCATTTTCAGTCAATGAGTTAGTAGCAAGAATTAAAGCAGTACTTAAACGCTTAAGACCTATTTTTTATAATGAAGTTCTTACGTATAAGGGAATTCAATTAGATGTTTCAACGCATCGTGTCACCAGGGATAAAACAGAAATAAGTCTTGGACCTACGGAATTTAATTTATTGCGTTTTTTAATGGAAAATCAAGGTAAAGTATTTTCAAGACAACAATTATTAGATTATGTATGGACTACAAGTCCATATGTCGAGCCTAGAACAGTTGATGTTCATATCAGAAGATTAAGAAAAGCATTAAACGAAGGATTTGAATACGACCCAATTAGAACAATTAGATCGGCTGGATATTCACTGGGCATATGAGCATTAAAAATGTTTTATATTTATGTACGCAAAATTCAGCCAGAAGCATTATAGCTGAGGCAATTACCAATTATAAATATAGTGAAAGTCTGAAAGGCTATAGCGCTGGTAGCACACCTTCAGGAATAATAAATCCTAAAACACTCGATTTATTAGATGATATGAAAATACCAACAGAGAAACTCTATAGTAAAAGTTGGGACGTATTTGGTGAGCCCAACTCTCCCTCTATGGATTATGTCGTTACTGTGTGTGGAAATGCCGCTAAAGAAACATGTCCGATCTGGCCGGGTGCTCCAAAAACATTTCATTTCAATATTGAAGACCCTGTTAAACAGAATTTAAACGAAGACGATCACAAAAAATTTTTTAGATCAACATTTGATTATATTGATCAATTAATAAAAGAAAACTTGCTAAAATAAAATGCCTCAAAAAATACTTTCTGAATATCTGGGTACACTCTTACTTGTTTTCTCGGTAGTAGGATCAGGGATAATGGCCGAAACTCTATCTCCTACAAATGAAGGTGTTGTATTGCTTGCTAATGCAATAGCAACAGGAGCCATGCTTTACGTGATAATATCAATATTTGGACCTATATCTGGAGCTCATTTTAATCCAGTTGTTACACTTTATTTTAGATTTAAATCAGATATTAATAACGTAACGATGATATTATTTATCATTTTTCAACTAGTGGGTGGCACTTCTGGAGTCATTTTAGCAAATTATATTTTTGACGATTTATTTATTGAATTTTCAACTAAAGAAAGAACAGGAATTAATATTCATGTCTCTGAAGTGGTTGCAACAATAGGCTTATTAATTACAATTGTGCTCACACTAAAGGCAAAAAGAGATCCAGCAATAGCGGTGGCTTTATATATAACTGGGGCTTATTGGTTCACATCTTCAACGTCATTTGCCAATCCAGCTGTCACGATCAGTAGATCATTCACCAACACATTTACCGGTATAGATCCACAGCACGTGTTAATGTTTATTTTTATGCAATTAATTGGACTCTTAATTGCATATTTTATTCTTCGATTTTACGATTAATTATATCGCTTGTCCAGATACCCATACTTTTTTTACTATTGGTAAATTGTTATAAATACTGAAACTAACTAGGTCCGCCTTCATGCCGCACTGTATACTACCTCGGTCTAGAAGCTGTGTAGCTATTGCTGGGTTTCTTGAAATAGAGGCAATTGCTTTTGGCATATTACCGGACTCTAAACCCCATTTGACAGCTGAAGAAAGTAGGGATGACGGGATATAGTCAGAGCTAAAAATATCAAGGCAATTTTCGTCTATGAGTTCTTGAGCTGAAATATTTCCAGAATGTGACCCACCTCTCATTAAATTTGGCGAACCCATGATAATTTTCATGTCTTCTTTTTGCGACTCTTTTGCTGCTTCGATTGTGGTTGGAAATTCTGCTATTGAAACTCCTAGATTTTTTGAACTTAATACATCTTCTATAGTAGTGTCATCATGACTCGCAAGAACACATTGAAATCTCATTTGTGCTTCAGATATTTTCTTTATATGTATTTCACTATTTTTTGACTGCAGTGCTTTTAATTTAGAGAAGTGATTTTCCATTTCTTCATCAGATAGTTGATATTTACCCGCTAAATATTCCTTATATTTATCTGTATTTCTAAATTGTCTTTGTCCCGGTGTATGGTCCATAATGCTTATCATTTTAACGTTGCTTGATTCATCAAACTCATCAAGTTCATTTGCTAACGTTTCAGATGCGGTTTCTGCACGCAAGTGAATATAATGGTCAATTTTAAAAAGTTTATTTTTTTTTAAAGTTGAAATTTGGTCAGCTGTTACTTTAGCATATTTTTTATATTCACCTTGAAGGTTCCCTTTTGGTATCGATCCAACTCTAAGTGCATCAAATACCGTGGTTATACCGACGGAAGACAATTCTCTATCATGAGCTAGCAATGCGTTTATAATTGGCCATTCTACTTTTGGCCTGGGTGTTAAATGTCTTTCGATATTATCTGTATGAAGTTCGATTAAACCAGGAATTAAGAAATCCTTGTTTAAATCGAAAGCAGAATTTCCTGTATAATTTCCTTTACTTAAATCCTTTATTATACCGTTTGCAATGTAAACATGGCCCATAAAAGACTCGTCCGGACAAACAATATGGGCATTTTTTATTACAAATTCATTCATATTTATTTAACAAGATATTACTAATTTATTAGATTATTGTTAAAGTATTATGACTAATTACAAAAGAGTGGCAATTTACTTTTTGCCTAAAAAAAACTCGAGTTTAGAAAACTTCGGAAAAAATCTTTTAGGTAGAGATATCAATAAAAAGAAAAAAATATCACTAACAAGACGTCAAAAATATTTTATTAGTAGAGGTTTTACATTCTTTGATGAACTTAAAGACTATTGTGAACAGCCTGCAAAGTATGGGTTTCACGCAACATTAAAGGCACCATTTAGACTTAAAAGAAATGTTAAAACAAAAAATTTTTATGATGTTATTAGCCATATAGCAGCACAACATAGTAGATTTAAGATACAAGGTTTAAAAATTGTTTATAGTAAAAAATTTACTTTCATAACTAGCAGAAAACCAAACAAATTATTAATAAACCTTGAGAATGATCTTGTTAAACATCTAGATACTTTTAGGGCAGAGCTAAATAAAACAGAAATAAAAAAAAG
>CACFYZ010000007.1 GCA_902570675.1 uncultured Pelagibacteraceae bacterium | reverse complement strand
TTTGCTGCCCTTTTTTCTTCGTAAGGTCTGCAACCTTTAAGATTTTCAATTATTTTTATTACTTCAGGATTTTCCATAATTGATTTTTAAAATAATTTATTAACTTCGAAATATAAAAATAAAATTAGAGAATATTTGAGTATTTAGTGGTGCCCCCACACGGACTTGAACCGCGAACCTATTGATTACAAATCAATTGCTCTACCAATTGAGCTATAGGGGCACATGATAGCTAAAACTTTTAAATTTATAACTTTTATTTGTCTATAATTATTTGTAAGATAGTTCTGTGAAAAAATTTCTAGAATTTATTGGAGGACAAATAGCTCTAGCTTATCTCGTTATTTTCTTCATTCTTGTGATTGCAATGATTGCTCTCGCTTTTTAGTTTAGTTGCGACAAATAGTAAAACATCACGGCAGCAGCATTAGATACATTCAAACTTTCTAGTTCATTATTTATTTGAATTTTTACATTCTCATCACAAAGAGAAGATGTAATATTCCTCATACCTCTGCCCTCAGAACCTAAAATAATTACAATTTTTTCAGAAAAATTTATTTCATGTAAATTATTATTTGTATTCATGTCTAATCCATAAATCCAATATCCATTTTCTTTAAGGGTTTTAATACAAGAACTTATATTTTTTATTTTAGTGAATGGTACTTTATCAATTGCACCAGATGCTGTTTTGACTAAAAATGGATTTTCGGTAACAGAATTATTATCAGTTAATATTATGCCATCAATATTAAAGGCTAAAGCAGACCTGAATATCGCACCAACATTTTGGGGATCCTCTAGCTGGTCTAATAAAACAATTATGGAATTTTTATCATTAAACTGCTTTATGAATTCTTTAAGGTCTTGAGTTTGAATTTTATCAACTCGTATACAAATTCCTTGATGATTTGAAACCCCTTTCAGTAAAGAATCAATTTCTTCCCTAGTTTTTATTTTTGTATGTATTGAATAGTTATCTAAAGTGACTTCTTTTCTTAGCTTTCTTTCTGCTTCAGGTGTAAAGTTTATTTCATATTTATGTCTATTTTTGTTTGATAGAGCTCCTACAACTGCATGATGACCGTATATCCAGTAGTCTGAATTTTGCCTTTTTTTAGGGAGTTTTTTTCTTCTCTTGCTCATTAACGATTCAATTTATCAATTATAACGAAATTCGAATTAAAAATATTAATATTTGTTGATTTAGGCTATTTTTTTAAATATAAGACACCCCTTAAGGTTCTATAGACTCGAGTCTAGGGAAACTTATCTTGAGATGTTTGATAACTTTCTCGGGAGGGGTGCCCGAGTGGTTAAAGGGGACGGGCTGTAAACCCGTTAGCTATGCTTACGTTGGTTCGAATCCAACCCCCTCCACCACACTAAGGTACCTTAGGGTAGCTTGAAGGAATAAGCGGGTGTAGCTTAGTGGTAAAGCTCCAGCCTTCCAAGCTGATTACGAGGGTTCGATTCCCTTCACCCGCTCCAAAGCAACGATGACTAAAAATTGAGAGGAATAAAAAAAATGGCTAAAGAAAAATTCGATCGTAGTAAACCACACTGTAACGTTGGAACTATCGGTCATGTGGATCATGGTAAAACTACTTTGACTGCAGCAATAACAAAAGTGTTATCAGAGTCCGGCGGAGCAGAATTTACTGCGTATGACGCAATCGATAAAGCACCTGAAGAAAAAGAACGTGGTATTACAATTTCAACTGCGCACGTTGAGTACACTACAGATGCAAGGCATTACGCTCACGTAGACTGCCCAGGTCACGCTGACTATGTAAAAAACATGATTACAGGTGCTGCCCAAATGGACGGGGCAATTCTTGTTGTAAATGCAGCAGATGGACCGATGCCACAAACAAGAGAACATATTCTTCTTGCGAGACAGGTCGGTGTCCCAGCAATCGTTGTGTATCTTAATAAAGTAGATCAGGTCGATGATGCTGAATTATTAGAATTAGTCGAAGTTGAGATCAGAGATATCTTAAATGAATATGAGTTTCCTGGTGATACAACTCCAATCGTTAAAGGTTCTGCACTCGCTGCTGTTGAAAGCAGAGATGATGAAATCGGAAAAAATTCAATTACTGAACTTATGAAAGCTGTTGATGAGCACATACCTCAACCTGAGCGTGATAAGGATAAGCCATTCCTTATGCCAATTGAAGATGTATTCTCAATTTCAGGGCGTGGTACAGTTTGCACTGGTCGAGTAGAGAGTGGAATTGTAAAGGTTGGGGAGGAACTTGAAATAGTTGGTATAAAAGAAACACAAAAGACTACTTGTACTGGTGTTGAGATGTTTAGGAAATTACTAGATACAGGTGAGGCCGGAGATAATATTGGCGCATTACTAAGAGGTATTGAGCGTGAACAAGTCGAACGAGGTCAAGTCTTAGCTCATGTTGGCACCATAACTCCACACACTAAATTTAAATGTGAGGCTTACGTTTTGAAAAAAGAAGAGGGCGGTAGACATACTCCTTTCTTTACCAATTATCGTCCTCAGTTTTACTTTAGAACTACTGACGTAACGGGTGTGTGTAAGTTGCCTGACGGAACTGAGATGGTTATGCCTGGAGATAATATTGCAATGGAAATTGAGTTAATTGCACCAATTGCGATGGATAAAGGTGTCCGATTTGCGATCAGAGAGGGTGGTCGTACAGTTGGGTCTGGTGTAGTAACAGAGATTATCTCTTAACTGGAGGAGTGTAGCTCAACTGGTAGAGCACCGGTCTCCAAAACCGGGGGTTGGGGGTTCGAGTCCCTTCGCTCCTGCCAAATAAGGTAAAAGTTATGAAACCATTTAAGTTTATTCAGGAAGTTCGAAGAGAAGGCAGTAAAGTTACATGGCCAACCTCAAGAGAAACACTCACGGGTTCTGTAATGGTAGTAATTATAACTGCTTTCGCAGCAGTATTTTTTTTAATCATAGACCAGATCTTTAGCTTTGGCCTTGATAAATTGATAGGACTGGCAGTATAAGCATGACACATAAATGGTATATTGTTCACGCATATTCAGGGTTTGAAAAAAAAGTTGCTGCTGCAATATCTGAGAAAGCAAAAACAAAAAATATTGAAAATGCTTTCAGTGAAATCATAGTTCCTACTGAGGAAGTTGTTGAGGTAAAAAAAGGAAAAAAAAGGAATGCTGAACGTAAATTTTTTCCTGGATATGTACTTGCTAAAATGGAAATGACTGATGAAACCTATCACATGGTTAAAGCACTTCCAAAAGTAAGTGGCTTTTTAGGACATACACAAGGAAAGCCGTCAGCTGTACCTGAAAGTGAAATAAATAAGATTTTACAAGATATTGAAGAAGGTGTAACTAGTCCAAAACCATCCATTACATTTGAGGTTGGTGAAGAGGTGCGTGTGAGCGATGGACCTTTCGCGTCATTTAATGGATTGGTCGAAGAGATAGATGAAGAAAGAGCAAGAGTGAAAGTTTCTGTATCTATTTTTGGGAGATCAACACCTGTAGAATTAGAATATACGCAAGTAGAGAAAGCATAAATGGCAAAAGAAATTGAAGGCACATTGAAACTACAAGTACCAGCTGGACAAGCAAATCCATCTCCTCCTGTGGGTCCTGCTTTAGGACAAAGAGGTATTAATATTATGGATTTCTGTAAGATGTTTAATGATAAAAGTAAAAGTGAGCAGCCAGGTGTAATGTTGCCAGTTGTCGTAACGTACTTCACTGACAAAAGCTTTACAATGGATATCAAACTTCCCCCAGCATCTTTCTTTATTAAAGAAGCTTTAAAATTAAAAAAGGGATCAAAAGAACCTGGCAGAGATATTATTACTTCAATTTCAATGAAGCAATGTGAAGAGATTGCTGAAAAAAAATTAAAAGATTTAAATGCAAATACTGTTGAACAAGGTGTAAAAATAATTATTGGCTCAGCAAAATCTATGGGTATTGAGGTATCAGGTTAATGAGTAAAAGAATAAAGAAAATTATTGCAGATAATGATTTTTCAAAATCGTACAGCTTGGAAGATGCTGTTGATCTTGCAATTAAAGCATCCACTTGTAAATTTAATGAGACAATTGATATTTGTATGAATTTAAATATTGATCCTAAGAATGGCGAGCAGAATGTACGTGGAAAGCTTCAACTTCCAAAAGGCCTGGGCAAAAAGGTTAAGGTATGTGTTTTTGCTTCAGATGATAAACAACAAGAGGCTAAAGCTGCTGGTGCAGATATTGTAGGAGCCGATGAATTAGTTGAAAAAGTTGAAGGTGGGTTTATAGATTTTGATCGATGTATTTCTACTCCCGACATGATGCCTAAAGTCGGTAAATTAGGTAAAGTTCTTGGACCAAGAAATTTAATGCCTAATCCAAAACTTGGAAGTGTCACAAATGATCTTAAAAAAGCAGTTGAAGATGCTAAAGCAGGAGAAATTGAATACAAAAATAGTGATACTCTAATTCAAGCTGGCATAGCAAAATCAGACTTTCAAAAAGATGAAATACTAAATAATGTGAAATATTTTGTTGAAACAATTACTAAAGAGCGGCCATCTGGCATTAAAGGAGAATTTGTTAAAAAAGTTTCTATTAGTCCAACGATGGGACCTGGAATTGATATTAATACGGGGTCATTTGGAGTTTAGATATGAAAAGAGAGCAAAAGGAAATATTCATTCAAAACATTAAAACAATTCTTAGTGAATACAGCCTGGTGCTTGTTTTTCATTATAGAGGAATGTCTATGACGGAAATGACTGATTTAAGAGTCCAATCATTTAATTCAGGTTGTAATATTAAAGTAACTAAAAATAAATTAACAAAATTGGCATTAGAAGGAACTGACAAATCAGAGTTATCTGGCTTTTTTGACGGACCTACTGCAATTGCCTACTCAAACGATCCAGTACAGTTAACTAAACTTATTTCAAATTTTTCCAGAAATAACAATAACTTAGTAATTCTTGGTGGAATTATGGATAATGAAATATTAACTATTGAAAAAATTGAAATATTATCTAAATTGCCATCTCTCGAGGAAATAAGGGCACAATTAATAGGTTTGATAAGTACACCTGCGCAGAAAATTGCTTCAATTTTAACTGCTCCATCAGGTGATCTGGCAAGAGTATTTAAAGCGTATAGTTCTAACTAGTATTTAATTAAGAAAGGGAATAAACATGGCTGACCTCCAACAAATAGTAGATCAATTATCTGATTTGACAGTAATAGAAGCTGCTGAATTATCAAAAATGCTTGAAGAAAAGTGGGGAGTATCTGCTGCTGCGCCCGTTGCAGTTGCTGCCGCTGGTGCTGCGCCTGCTGGTGAAGCTGCGGTCGAAGAGAAGGATGAGTTTACAATTGTATTAGCTGCTGCTGGTGACAAAAAAATTAATGTCATTAAAGAAGTAAGAACTATAACAGGATTAGGTTTGAAGGAAGCAAAAGATCTAGTTGAGGGGGCTCCAAAAGAATTAAAAACTGGTGTATCAAAAGACGAAGCTAACGGTTTCAAAGAAAAGTTAGAAGCTGCTGGCGCAACTGTTGAACTTAAATAACTTTTTAAAAATTTTAACTTAATAGTTTGTAACTCAAACTATTAGTAAAGAGCGAATATACATTAATGGCTAATACATTATCCTTTACTGAACGAAAAAGAGTTCGTAAAAATTTTGGTAAATTAAAAGAAGTCTCTAAATTCCCCAATCTAATTGAAATCCAAAAAAAATCCTATGAAGAATTTTTACTTGAAGGTTCAAATCCTTCAGAAAGACCCGACAAAGGTCTTCAAAAAGTTTTTAAGAGCGTTTTCCCTCTTGAGGACTTCTCTGGCTCAGCAAGAATAGAATACATTGAATATGATTTTCAGTCGCCAAAGTTTGATGTAGATGAATGTCGTCAAAGAGATAAAACCTTTGCCGCTCCATTAAATGTCAAATTAAGACTTATTGTTTTTGATATTGATGAAGAAACAGAGTCAAGAACTGTAAAAGATATCAAAGAACAAGAAATATATTTATGTGATTTGCCTTTGATGACTCAAAAGGGAACGTTCATTACCAATGGTACGGAAAGAGTAGTAGTGAGTCAAATGCATAGAAGTCCAGGAGTATTTTTTGATCACGACAATGGTAAAACGCATTCAAGTGGAAAGTTACTATTCGGTGCAAGAGTGATTCCATACAGGGGATCATGGCTTGATATAGAATTTGATCACAAAGATATTATTCATTGCAGAATTGATAGAAAAAAGAAAATTCCAATTACTTCATTTCTAATGGCAATGGGCATAAAACGAGATGAAGTATTGTCAATTTTTTACAACACAGAAATATACTCTTTAAATTCGAAAGACAATAGATGGAAAGTGAATTTTAATCCCAAAAATATTAAAACTGGAAAATTGCAAAAAAGTCTCATTAATGCTTCTAATGGTAAGGTAGTAGTAAAGCAAGGTACAAAAATTAACCCGGCTATTGCTAAAAAACTTTTTAACGACGGTCTAAAAAATCTTCTTTTAGAGGATGATGATTTAATCGGTAAATTTATTGCCGATGATATTATTAATGAAAAAACTGGTGAGATTTATTTTGAGTCTTCTGACGAAATAACTTCCGAAACAATTGAAAGAATAAAAGAATTAAAAATTTCAAAAATACCTGTTTTAGAAATTGATGGTATTAATATTGGCTCGTTTATTCGTGACACTCTCAGGGTTGATAAAAATTTAAGTCCCGAAGAGTCAGTTGTAGAAATTTATAAAGTTTTAAGACCCGGAGAGCCACCCAATCTTGAGACTGCCTTTGAAGTATTTAATTCATTATTTTTTAAATCAGAAAAGTATGATCTTTCTGATGTAGGACGAGTCAAGATGAACTATCGTCTTAATTTGGACTGTCCAGATACAGTTACTGTGCTACGAAGCGAAGATGTGATTGAGGTAATTAAAACTGTAATGGATTTGAGAACAGGTAAAGGTGAAGTTGATGATATCGATCATTTAGGAAATAGAAGAGTTAGATCTGTTGGGGAATTAGTTGAAAACCAATTTAGGATGGGACTAATTAGAATGGAGAGATCGATTAAAGAAAGAATGAATTCTCTTGAAGTTGATGCTGCAACTCCGCAAGATATCATTAACGCTAAACCACTTGTAGCCTCTCTTAAAGAGTTTTTTGGAACATCACAGTTGTCACAATTTATGGATCAAACTAACCCTTTGGCTGAAATAACTCACAAAAGAAGATTATCTGCTCTTGGTCCTGGAGGCCTTAGCAGGGAAAGAGCTGGTTTTGAGGTAAGGGATGTTCACCCAACTCATTATGGACGTATCTGTCCAATCGAAACTCCTGAAGGTCCAAATATTGGTTTAATCAATAGCCTTGCATCTCACGCTCGAGTTAATCAATACGGCTTTATTGAAAGTCCTTATAGAAGAGTAAATAAAGGTAAGGTTACCAATGATGTAGAATACCTCCCAGCTATGGAAGAAGCAAACTTTACAATAGCACAGGCAAACAGTGAATTGGATGATAAAGGTAGTTTTGTTACAAAATTAGTTTCTTGCAGGAGAGATGGTGATTTTGTTATGACTGTACCTGAAGACATTGACTACATGGATGTATCACCTAAGCAGGTAGTTTCATGTGCAGCTTCATTGATCCCATTTCTTGAGAATGATGATGCGAACAGAGCATTAATGGGATCGAATATGATGAGGCAGGCTGTTCCACTTATTCAGGCAGAGTCTCCACTTGTTGGAACAGGCGTTGAAAAAGTTGTTGCAGTTGACTCAGGTGTAACCATTGTGGCAAATCGAGATGGAATTGTTGATAAAATTGATGGAAAAAGGATCGTTGTAAGGGTTACTGAAAAAATTAAAACAACTGAATCTGGAGTGGATATATACACACTTCAAAAATTTCAAAGATCGAATCAGAGTACTTGTATTAATCAGAGACCTCTTGTCAAGGTTGGTGATAAAGTTGCAAAAGGTGACATTATTGCTGATGGCCCATCTACTCATTTTGGAGAACTTGGTTTAGGTCGAAATGTTGTAGTAGCTTTCATGCCATGGAGAGGTTACAACTTTGAAGATTCAATATTGATTTCAGAAAAAATTGTCCAAGAAGACAAATTTACATCCATACATATCGAAGAGTTTGAGGTTATGTCAAGGGATACTAAATTAGGTTCAGAGGAAATAACGAGAGATATACCTAATGCAGGAGATGAAATGTTGGGCAATCTTGACGAAGCTGGAATTGTATACGTGGGAGCTGACGTAAACCCAGGTGATATTTTAGTAGGAAAGGTTACTCCTAAAGGAGAGAGCCCTGTTACACCCGAAGAAAAATTATTGAGAGCAATTTTTGGAGAAAAAGCAACAGATGTAAAAGATACTTCATTGAGACTACCTCCAGGATCAAGCGGCATAGTTGTTGATGTGAAAGTATTTAATAGATATGGAATTGAGAAAGACGATAGAGCTTTATCTATTGAAAGAGATGAAATTGAAAAATTAGCTAACGATAGGGAGGCTGAATTAGGAATTCTAAACAGAAATATTAGAGAAAGGCTAGGGTCGTTGATTGAAGGAAAACAAATTTCTGATTCTCCTGAAGAAATTGAAAAGCAAAGCAACTATGAACTATCTATTTTATCATCCATAAAGTTAGATACTTTATGGAAAATTAAACTTCAGAATCAAAATGAACAAATTGAAATTGATAACTTAAAAAAACAATATGATATTGCAAGAGCTGCAATTCAAACACGTTTTGATAATAAAGTTGATAAAGTACAAAGAGGTGATGAGCTCTTACCGGGTGTAATGAAAATGGTCAAAGTTTTTGTGGCAGTTAAGAGAAAATTACAACCTGGTGATAAAATGGCTGGCAGACATGGCAATAAAGGAGTGATCAGTAAAATAGCGCCAGTTGAGGATATGCCTTATTTAGAGGATGGAAGAACAGTTGATATTGTACTTAATCCTCTAGGAGTGCCTAGTCGAATGAATGTAGGCCAGATTTTAGAAACACATTTAGGCTGGGCATGTGCGGGTATTGGAGAAATTATTAACAAATCTCTTGCACAGTATAAAACATCAAATGATCACTCGGTGATTGGCCAGTCTCTTGAAAAAGTTTATGGGAAACATCAATATAAAAGTGAAATTTCCTCACTCAATAAGGATGAACAAAGAGAGTTAGCTATGAATATAGCTAGTGGAGTTCCTATAAAGACACCGGTTTTTGATGGTGCATCTGAATCTGAGATATCTGAGATGCTTGAGGAGGCCGGCTTTGATAAAAGTGGTCAGACACAACTGTGGGATGGCCTTACTGGAGAAAAATTTGAGAGAAAAGTTACTGTTGGTTATATCTATATGCTTAAGCTGCATCATTTAGTTGATGACAAAATTCATGCTAGATCAATTGGGCCTTACAGTCTTGTCACTCAACAACCACTGGGAGGTAAAGCTCAGTTTGGCGGGCAAAGATTTGGTGAAATGGAGGTATGGGCACTTGAGGCCTATGGCGCGGCTTATACTCTTCAAGAAATATTAACTGTTAAGTCAGACGATGTTGCTGGAAGAACAAAGGTTTACGAAACAATTATTAGGGGTGAGGATGTATTTCAATCAGGCACTCCTGAGTCATTCAACGTATTAATCAAGGAAATAAGATCACTTGGTCTAAATATTGAACTTTCAAATTTAAATTAGGATAAATTATGAGTCAGTCATTAATGAATATATTTAATCCCGCAGCTTCAAGGGATGATTTTAATCAGGTAAAAATTTCAATTGCAAGTCCGGAGAGAATTCTATCGTGGTCATATGGAGAAATAAAAAAACCTGAAACAATTAATTATAGAACATTCAAGCCAGAAAGAGATGGATTATTTTGTGCTAGAATTTTTGGACCAATTAAAGACTACGAGTGTCTTTGTGGAAAATACAAAAGAATGAAATTTAAAGGTATTATTTGTGAAAAGTGTGGCGTTGAGGTTACAAAGAAAGATGTAAGAAGAGAAAGAATGGGTCACATTCAATTAGCAGCTCCTGTTGCTCATATCTGGTTTCTAAAGTCTTTACCTAGTCGAATTGCACTCATGATGGATATGAAATTGAAGGACCTAGAAAAGGTTCTTTATTTTGAAAAGTTTATGGTTACAGAACCTGGGTTAACTCCTTTAATACAAAATCAATTACTTGATGAAGAAGAATTAGAAAAGGCAAAAGAAGAATATGGAGAAGACTCTTTTTCTGCAGGAATAGGAGCTGAGGCAGTTAGAAAAGTATTAGAAAGAATTGAATTAGAGCCTGAACTTAAGTTACTTCACTCAAAATTGTCAGAAACTAAAGCTGTTGCTCTTTCTGAAAAGCTTGTAAAACGAATCAAAATTTTTGAAGCGTTCATTTCTTCAGGTAATAGGCCAGAATGGATGATATTAACATCAGTACCGGTAATACCACCAGAGCTTAGACCACTTGTCCCACTTGATGGTGGAAGATTTGCATCCTCAGATTTGAATGATCTATATAGAAGAGTTATTAATCGAAATAATCGACTGTCACGTTTAATTGAATTAAGAGCGCCCGATATCATTATCAGAAATGAAAAAAGAATGTTGCAGGAGTCAGTTGATGCTTTATTTGACAATGGAAGAAGAGGAAGAGTAATTACCGGAACAAATAAAAGACCTTTAAAATCTCTTGCAGAGATGCTTAAAGGTAAGCAAGGCAGATTTAGACAAAACCTTCTAGGTAAAAGAGTTGATTACTCTGGAAGATCAGTGATTGTTGTAGGTCCTGAATTAAAACTTCATCAATGTGGATTGCCAAAAAAAATGGCAATAGAATTATTTAAGCCATTTATTTATGCTAGGTTAGAGTCATTAGGTCTCGCTACTACGCTCAAACAAGCTAAAAAAATGGTTGAGAAAGAACGCCCAGAGGTCTGGGACGTTTTAGATAGAGTAATTAGAGAACATCCAATAATCTTAAATAGAGCTCCAACACTGCACAGGCTAGGTGTTCAAGCTTTCGAGCCAGTTTTGATCGAGGGTAAAGCAATCCAGCTGCACCCATTAGTATGCACAGCGTTCAATGCAGACTTTGATGGCGATCAAATGGCGGTTCACGTACCTCTTAGTTTAGAAGCACAGCTTGAAGCAAGAGTATTAATGATGTCTACAAATAATATTTTAAACCCTGCAAATGGAAAACCAGTAATTGTTCCAAGTCAGGATATTGTACTTGGCATTTATTATTTATCTCAAGAAAAAGAAAATGAACCTGGGCAAGGATCAACTTTTAAAGATATTTTTGAGATTCAGCAGGCACTTGAAAACAAAACTACTACTGTTCACGCAAAAGTTCACGCAAGGATTAATTTTATTGATAGTGAAGGTAATAAAAAACTAAAAAGAATCGAAACAACACCAGGGCGAATGTTACTGTGGAATTTAATTCCTCAGCATAAAGATCTAGACCCGAAACTTGTAAATAGATTATTAAGTAAAAAGGAAATTTCTAATCTAATAGACACGGTTTATAGATATTGTGGACAGAAAGATACGGTTATTTTTGCAGACCAATTAATGGCTCTCGGTTTTCACTATGCTTACAAGGCAGGAATATCATTTGGTAAAGACGATATGATCATTCCAGAGACGAAGGAAAAACTCGTAGATGAAACTGCAGGACAAATAGAGAAATATGAAAAACAATATAATGATGGCTTAATTACTAATAGAGAAAAATATAATAAAGTAATAGATGCGTGGGCAAAATGTACTGATCGAGTTGCTCAAGAAATGATGAATGAAATTTCATCAAAGAAATTTGATGAAGTAACTAAAAGAGAAAAACCAATTAACTCAATATATATGATGGCAAACTCAGGTGCGCGTGGTTCTGCTGCTCAGATGAAACAATTATCAGGTATGAGAGGATTAATGGCGAAACCTTCAGGAGATATTATTGAAACTCCAATTATATCAAATTTTAAAGAGGGTCTTAATGTCCTGGAATATTTCAATTCAACACACGGAGCTCGAAAAGGACTTGCTGATACTGCACTAAAAACTGCAAACTCAGGTTATTTAACTCGAAGGCTGTGTGATGTTGCTCAGGATTGCACCATTTCAGAAAATGATTGTGGAACTGAAAATGGTGTTTGGATAACAGATGTAGTTGAAGGTGGAGAAGTAATTATTTCAATCGCAGATAGAGTTCTTGGAAGGTTTTTGCAGCAAGATATTAATCATCCAATTTCGGGTGAAAGCATTGCTAAAAAAGACGATTATGTTGATGAAAGTCTTGCTGAAAGAATTGAAACGGCGGGAATACAAAGTGTATACATTAGATCACCACTTACTTGCGACAGTAAAAGAGGCATGTGTGTTAAATGTTATGGCCGTGATCTTGCGAGAGGTTTTTTAGTTAATGAAGGTGAGGCGGTTGGAATGATTGCAGCTCAATCTATCGGAGAACCAGGTACTCAACTTACAATGAGAACTTTTCATATTGGAGGTGCAGCTCAAATTAATGACCAATCATTTATTGAAATTAACACGGACGGAATATTTAAAATTCTAAATAAAAATACTGTTGAGGATAGCACTAATGACCTCATTGTGATGGGTAGGAATTGCCAATTAGCTATTCAAGATGAAAATGGAAGAGAGCTTGCAAACTACAAAGTCCCATATGGTACGAAAATTTTAGTTAAAGAGAATTCTAAAGTAACCAGCGGAACAAAAATATGCGAGTGGGATCCATTTACTAACCCAGTCATTTCTGAAAAATCAGGTACTGCAAATTATGTAGATATGGAAGAGGGTATTTCTCTTGTCGAAGAAACTGAAGAAAAGACAGGATTAACTTATACAAAAGTTAAAGACTGGAAATCAGATTCAAAAGGTGCCGAATTAAAACCAAGAATAACATTGAGAGATAAAAATGGTGAGGTGATACTTTTAGCTAATGGAAATGAAGCTAGATATTTCTTACCACCTGACTCAATTCTATCTGTTGCTGATGGATCAGAGGTTCATGCTGGGGATGTACTTGCAAGAACACCTAAGGCGGCATCCAAAACAAAAGATATTACAGGAGGTCTCCCACGCGTAGCTGAACTTTTTGAGGCGAGAAAACCAAAAGATCATGCAATTATTTCAGAGACATCAGGAGTAATTTCTTTTGGTAAAGATATAAGAGGAAAACAAAAAGTGATTATCACTCCTGAAAATGGTGAAGATCCAGTCGAGGTACTAATTCCAAAAGGTAAACATATTGCTTACCAGGAGGGTGAGACTATTGAAAAAGGTGATTATCTGCTTGATGGCAATCCTGATCCGCATGATATCTTAGAAATTTTAGGTATCGAAGCATTAGCTGATTATCTAATAAATGAAGTTCAAGATGTATACCGACTACAAGGTGTGCTTATAAATGATAAACATATAGAGGTATTATGCAGGCAAATGTTACAAAAATTCCATATAACCGAGATTGGAGATAGTTCATTTATCAAAGGTGAAGAAATTGATCGTTTCGAATATTTAACAACAAACGAACAGCTTTTAAGTGAAGGAAAAAAACCTGCAAATGCAAAACCAGTGCTACTAGGTATAACAAAAGCATCACTTCAAACAAGATCGTTTATATCTGCCGCTTCATTTCAAGAAACGACAAGAATTCTCACTGATGCATCAATCAAAGGAAAAACAGATAGGCTTGAAGGGCTCAAAGAGAACGTAATTGTTGGAAGATTAATACCTGCAGGAACAGGTCGAACCTTTAACCAGATTGAAAATAAGGCTAAAATGCTTGATAAAGACGCAAAAATAGAAATTGAGGCAATGCAAGCAAAAAAAGAACAGGAAACTGCAGAAATTCAAGAAAATTCATAATAAATTTAGTTGACCAGGCTAAACTATTAAGTATTATTCGGCATTCTTAAATAGTAGGCGGTAGAGAAGTCTAAACGCTACTTTTTATTTGATTTTTTTTAATAGTTAACAATTTTTAGTTATTTAAACTGGAGATAATTTATGCCGACTATAAGTCAGCTGATACGGAAACCTAGAACCAAAGTTCAAAAGAGAAATAAGGTTCCCGCTTTGAAAGCAAATCCTCAGAAGAGAGGCGTATGTACAAGAGTTTATACAACAACTCCTAAAAAACCTAACTCTGCTTTGAGAAAGGTCGCAAGAGTAAGATTAACCAATGGATTTGAAGTGACAAGCTACATAGGTGGAGAAGGTCACAATCTTCAGGAGCATTCAGTGATATTAATTAGGGGTGGTCGTGTCAAAGATCTTCCTGGAGTTCGGTACCATACAGTAAGAGGTGTTTTAGATACACAAGGTGTGAGCGAGCGAAAACAACGTCGCTCATTATACGGAGCAAAGAAACCAAAATAAAATGTCAAGAAGAAGAAAAGCTCAGATAAGAAAAGTCCTTCCTGATCCGGTTCACGGTAGTACAGTATTAAGTAAATTCACAAATGCAATAATGCTAGATGGTAAAAAAACTGTTGCAGAGTCAATAATCAATAAGTCATTTTCTGATATACAAAACAAAACAGGGGAGCCTCCGATGAATATTTTTAATAAAGCAATTGAAAACGTTCGACCTCTTGTTGAAGTAAGATCAAGAAGGGTAGGCGGGGCAACTTATCAGGTGCCAGTTGAGGTAAAGAGTAATAGATCGCAAGCTTTAGCAATCAGATGGATAGTTAGTGCGGTTAGAAATAGAAAAGAAAAAAGCTTAACTGACAAGTTAAGTTCAGAACTAATGGATGCAGCTGGAAATAAAGGTTCTGCAATAAAAAAAAGAGAGGATACTCACAAAATGGCAGAGGCAAACAAAGCATTTGCTCATTTTAGGTGGTAATTATGACAAGAGAGTATCCCCTAAAAAAATATCGAAATATTGGTATCATGGCTCATATTGATGCAGGAAAGACTACTACTACAGAAAGAATTTTGTATTACACTGGAAAAAGTCATAAAATTGGCGAGGTTCATGACGGAGCTGCGACTATGGACTGGATGGAACAAGAACAGGAGCGAGGAATTACCATTACATCTGCTGCTACCACTTGTTTTTGGAATGATCATAGAATTAATATTATCGATACACCTGGACACGTCGACTTTACAATAGAAGTGGAAAGGTCGTTAAGAGTTCTTGATGGAGCTGTTGCAGTATTTGATGGTGTAGCAGGGGTTGAACCTCAAACAGAAACAGTTTGGAGACAAGCGAACAGATACAACGTACCAAGAATGTGCTTTATAAATAAAATGGATCGCACTGGTGCAGATTTTTATAAATGTCTTGATATGATTAAAGACCGACTTCAAGCTAACGCTTTAGTATTACAAATACCCTACGGTAGTGAGTCAGATCTCAAGGGCGTGATAGACCTAATAAAAAATAAAGCAATTGTGTGGGCTAATGAGGATTTAGGTGCAAAGTATGAGTATTCTGAGATACCTGAGGAACTAAAAGAGGCAGCTGAAAAATACCGTTCAGAAATGGTAGAAATGGCTGTTGAACAAGACGAGGAAATTCTTGAAAAGTATTTAGATGGTGTTGAACCTGATGAAGAAACTCTTATTAAATGTATCAGAAAAGGAACGATAAATTTTGAATTCGTTCCTGTATTAACAGGAAGTGCTTTTAAGAATAAAGGCGTTCAACCATTGCTTGATGCTATTGTTAATTTTATGCCAGATCCAAGTGAAGTTCAGCAAGCTACTGGTAATATACCTGGAAAAGACGAAGAGGAAACAAGGAAAGCTTCAGATGATGAGCCTTTTTCAGCTCTAGCATTCAAAGTAGCAAATGATCCATTTGTTGGATCGCTTACTTTTACAAGAATATACTCAGGTAAACTTGAAGCAGGTTCAACAATATTAAACTCTGTGAAAGGTGATAAAGAACGTATTGGCCGAATGTTATTAATGCACGCAAATAACAGGGAAGACATCAAGACAGCATACGCGGGTGATATAGTAGCGATTGCAGGGTTAAAAGATACAATAACAGGTGAAACTCTATGTGAGCCACAAAAGCCAATAATTTTAGAGTCCATGGATTTTCCTGATCCTGTAATTGAGATTGCTGTTGAACCTAAAACTAAGGCTGATCAAGAGAAAATGGGTGAAGCGTTAGCACGACTTGCAAAAGAAGACCCTTCTTTCAGAGTTACATCTGATGAAGAATCCGGTCAAACAGTAATTAAGGGTATGGGAGAGCTACATCTAGATATCATTGTTGATAGAATGAAAAGAGAATTTAATGTAGAAGCTAATGTGGGAGCTCCGCAGGTTGCATATAGAGAAACTATATCAAAAGAAGTCGAGGTAACATACACACATAAGAAACAAAGTGGTGGAGCTGGGCAATTCGCTGAAGTGAAGATTATTGTTGAGGGATGTGAACCAGGAACAGGTCGCCAATTTGATGATAAAATTAAAGGTGGAAATATTCCTAAAGAATATATTCCTGGGGTTGAAAAAGGTATCGAGGGAGTTGCAGATACCGGTGTTATCGCAGGTTTCCCAATCATTGATTATAAAGTCACCTTAATTGACGGAAAATATCATGATGTTGACTCTAGCAGCCTAGCTTTCGAAATAGCTGGAAGAATGGCTTTTAAGGATGCATGTCAAAAAGCAAACCCTAAACTTCTGGAGCCCATAATGAGGGTAGAGGTTGTTACTCCAGAAGAGTTTATGGGTGATGTGATCGGAGACTTAAGTAGTAGAAGGGGTCAGGTGAGTGGTAGTGAGGCACGAGGTAATACAACTGCTATTAGTTCTATGGTTCCTCTTGCCAATATGTTTGGATATGTGAATACACTTAGATCAATGACTCAAGGTAGAGCACAATACTCAATGTTTTTTGATCACTACGAACAGGTTCCTCAGAATGTTCAAGATGAGGTAAAAGCAAAGTTTGCATAAGGATAATTAAATGGATAATCAAAATATAAAAATCAGGCTTAAAGCTTTTGATCACGGGGTACTTGATAAATCCTCTGTTGAAATAGTTGATACCGCTAAAAGAACTGGTGCAATGGTAAAAGGTCCAATACCACTTCCTACTAATAATGAGAAATTTACTGTTTTACGTTCGCCTCATGTTAATAAAAAAAGTAGAGAGCAATTTGAGATAAGGACGCATAAAAGACTAATAGAAATTGTTGACCCAACACCTCAAACAGTTGATGCGTTAATGAAACTAGATTTAGCTTCGGGAGTAGATGTAGAAATCAAATTATAAAAATGAGAACAGGAATTATAGCAAAAAAAATAGGTATGAGTAATTATTATACTTTAAATGGAACTAATATTCCAGTTACAGTTTTGCATATCGATAATTGTCAAGTCATTGAACGTATTAGAGAAGATAGTTCAGATCTAGATAGAGTTGTGATAGGTACAGGCAAACTAAAAAAAATTAAAAAGTCTAAAAAAGGTTATTTTGATAAAAAAAATAGTACTCCATTCAAATATTTGAAAGAATTTAAAATCAGCAAAGAAGATGAACTCAAAAGTGGTGATCAATTAACAGCAAGCCACTTTCAAGAAGGCCAATTCATTGATGTCTCCGGATATACAAAGGGTAAAGGATTTGCAGGGGTTATGAAACGGCACAACTTTTCGGGTTTAAGAGCCTCACACGGAGTTTCTGTCTCACACAGAAGTGCTGGATCAACAGGACAATGCCAGGATCCTGGAAAAGTTTTCAAGGGTAAAAAAATGGCTGGGCAATATGGTGACGTCCATAAGACTCTTCAAAGTTTACAGGTTATAAAAGTTGATGAAAAAAAGAATATCATGTGTGTCAAAGGAGCTACACCAGGGGCAAGAGGAACATGGCTTATTTTAGAAGACTCAATAAAAAGAAATGACTTAAAGGAAATAGAACCGAAGTCTGCACAGGCCAGTCAAAAGGATAAAAAGGAATAATATTTATGCAAATCGAATTACATAATTTTGATGGCAAGGCTAAAGGTAAAATTGATCTTGACGAGAAGATTTTTAATATCGAGTCAAATTTACCTATTATTGGCGAATTAGTTCGATTAAACGAAGCGAGTCAGAAACAATTTCGTGCGAGAACAAAAAATCGGTCTGAAGTTGTCGGTACCACGCAAAAACTTGGAAGACAAAAAGGTAGCGGTGGAGCGAGGCACGGCTCAAAGAAAGCCAATATATTTAGAAGCGGTGGTATGGCACACAATTTAAGGGGAGTCAGAACATCAAAAAAACTACCAAAAAAACAGAAACAACTTGCACTTAAACACATACTTTCTAGCAAACTCAAAACTAAAAATCTTATACTTATTGATGAATTAAAACTTAATAAACCCAAAACTAAAGATCTTCAAAATAGTCTTAATCGGCTAAAGGTTAGTTCGGCGTTAATTTTAGAGGGAGATAAGCCGGATCAAAACTTTGCTTATGCATCAAGAAATCTAAAATCAGTGAAATACACTAATGTAAATGCATTTAATGCCATTGATTTATTAACTTACGAAAAACTAATTATGAGTCGGGATGCTCTTAAAATAATACAAGAGAGGAAATTTTAAATGCCTTCAATTAAGGATTTTAAAACAATTATTAAACCAATTGTAACTGAAAAATCTTCCCTTGGTGCAGAATACAATCAAGTTACTTTTCAAGTCAAAAAAGTGAGCACTAAAAAGGAAATTAAATTAGCTATTGAGAATATATTTCAAGTAAAGGTCAAAAAAGTTAATACAACAATTGTTAAAGGGAAATTAAAATCATTTAGAGGTTCTTTAGGTAAACGTTCTGATTATAAGAAGGCGTTTGTTACACTTGAAGAGGGCCAAACAATTGATATTAATGCAGGAGTATAAATAAAATGGCTTTAAAAAAATTTAGACCAAATACACCAGGCACACGTGGTCTAACTCTTGTCGATAAAAAAGGTTTATGGACTGGAAAACCACTTAAATCTCTCACTGCTGGATTATCAAAAAAAGGTGGAAGAAACAATACTGGAAGAATTACTATGAGAAGAAAAGGCGGTGGCCACAAAGCTAAGTATAGAATTATTGATTTTAAGAGAAATAAATCAGATATCGCGGGAACTGTTGAAAGGATAGAGCATGATCCAAATAGATCTTCCTACATCGCACTAATTAAGTACGACGATGGAGAAATGAATTATATTTTAGCACCAAAAGATTTGAAAATAGGTGAAAAAATAATTGCGGGTGAAAATACAGAAATCAAGATTGGAAATTGCATGCCAATGTCTAACATTCCTGTAGGAATAGATATTCATAATATAGAATTGAAAGTGGGATGTGGTGCTCAACTTGCTAGATCAGCTGGTTCCTCAACGCAAATAGTTGGAAAATCAGATGGTTATGTCGCCATAAAATTACCATCAGGAGAACAACGCAAGGTTCGTGAAGAGTGTAAAGCTACAATCGGAGTTTTATCAAATATCGATAAAAAAAATCAAAAACTAGGTAAAGCTGGCAGAAAAAGGTGGTTAGGAGTAAGGCCTTCAGTTAGAGGTGTAGCAATGAATCCTATTGATCATCCGCATGGCGGAGGTGAAGGTAAAACCTCAGGTGGTCGTGATCCTGTAACACCATGGGGCAAACCAACAAAGGGTAAAAAAACAAGAAATAATAAAAGAACAGATAAGTTTATAATAAAAAGAAAAACAGATAAGAAGGCTAGAATAGAGGTATAAATGACAAGATCAGTATGGAAAGGACCGTTTGTAGACAGTCATCTTTTAAAAAAGGTTAAAGCAGTGTCTGAAGCTAATAATAATAGTGTTATAAAAACATGGTCTAGAAGGTCTACGATCTTACCAGAATTTGTTGGCGTTAACTTTGCTGTCCATAACGGTAAAAGATTTATACCGGTTAACGTTACTGAGGACATGGTAGGCCATAAACTTGGAGAATTCTCTCCCACCCGAACATTTAACGGCCATACAGGAGATAAAAAAACTAAATAAAAAATCAATATGAAACAACTTCAAAGAAAAGATAATGAGGCTTATGCAATCTTAAGGAACCTTAGAGTGAGTCCTTCGAAAGCCAATTCTGTATTAGAAATGATTAGAGGCAAGAAAGCATCCGTGGCTTTAAATCTATTAAAATTTTCGTCAAGAGGTGTTGCAGGTGAAATTAGCAAAGTCCTTAATAGCGCGATCGCAAATGCTGAAAATAATCACCAGCTTGATATTGACATTTTAAAAGTAACTGAAGCCTATTGTGGTAAGGGAATGGTGATGAAAAGGTGGAGGCCAAGAGCAAAAGGTAGGCCTGGTAGAATTAATAAATTTTTAACAAATGTAACAATCAAAGTTGCTGAAGAACAAGTAAAGCAAAAAAAGGAAGTATCTTAATTTATGGGTCAGAAAGTAAATCCAATTGGTCTTAGGCTAATACTAAATAAGAAGTGGCAGTCAAGATGGTATGCAAATAAAAAAGAGTTTGGATCTTTTTTACAAGAAGATCTAAAGATAAGAAACTATCTTGAAAAGAAACTGAAAAATTGTGCTGTTGCAAAAATTCAAATTGAAAGACCTGCAAAGAAAGCTCAAGTAACAATATATTCTGCAAGACCAGGTCTAATTATTGGAAAAAAGGGCAGTGATATCGAAAAATTAAAAAGAAAAATATCTGAATTTACATCTGACTCAGTATCAATCAATTTGGTGGAGATCAGAAAACCGGAAGTTGAAGCTCAGCTGATAGCTGACGGAATTGCTGAACAACTTGAAAGACGTGTGTCTTTTAGAAGGGCAATGAAAAGATCTGTTCAATCTGCTATGAGACTTGGAGCAGATGGAATTAGAGTCAATTGTGGAGGAAGACTGGGAGGAACTGAAATAGCAAGAACTGAATGGTACAGAGAGGGCAGGGTTCCTCTGCATACATTTAGGGCAAACGTTGATTATGCTGTTGCTACTGCTCAAACAACATACGGATCTTGTGGTATTAAAGTATGGATTTATAAAGGCGATATTGATGATAATGCGCCTCATGAAATGGAAAATAATCCTAATAAACTTGGATAAGAATAATGTTACAACCAAAAAAAACAAAATTTAGAAAAGCCCATAAAGGTAGAATTAAAGGCGTGGCCACATCTGCAACAACTCTTAATTATGGTACTTATGGACTAAAGGCGCTTGAAGCTGAAAGAATTACAGCTAGGCAAATTGAAGCTGCTAGAGTAGCGATGACAAGATTCATGAAAAGAGCTGGCAGGGTTTGGGTGAGAATTTTTCCAGATGTACCTGTCTCAAAAAAACCAACTGAGGTAAGAATGGGAAAAGGTAAAGGTTCGCCAGAATTTTGGGCATGCAGGGTGAAGCCAGGTAAAATATTATTTGAGGTTGATGGAGTATCTCAGGCAATTGCTGTTGAGGCATTTGGCAGAGCTTCTTCAAAACTTCCAATTAAAACTAAAGTTGTGGAGCAACTAATAAAATAGGATCTATATGAAAGCTGAAGAAGTAAGAAAAAAGACAAGTGATCAATTAAAAACTGAACTTCAAAACCTTTATAAGGAGTCGTTTAACTTAAGATTTCAAAAGTCATCAGGTCAGCTAGAAAACACATCAAGAATTTTTAAAGTAAGAAGGCTTATTGCTAGAATAAAAACTATACTTAGGGAAAAGGTGGAAAAATAAATGCCAAAAAAAATATTACAGGGAACAGTTATAAGCAATAAGCAAGATAAAACGATAACTGTTTTAGTTGAACGAAAATTTAAACATCCAGTCTTAAAGAAAGTAATAAGAAGATCAAAAAAATATAGTGCTCATGATCCAGAAAATAAATTTAACACTGGAGATCAAGTTAAAATTATGGAGTCAAAGCCTATTTCAAAACTAAAAAGATGGGTTGCAGTAAACTAAATGATACAAGTAGAATCTAGACTTAACATTGCAGACAATTCAGGAGCTAAAGAAGTTCTTTGTGTAAAGGTTCTTGGTGGCTCTAAAAGAAGGTTTGCTTCTGTTGGCGACATCATCGTCGTAACTGTAAAAGACGCAATTCCAAAAGGTAAAGTTAAAAAGGGAACAGTACACAAAGCTGTTATTGTCAGGACCCGAAAAGAATTGAAGAGAGTTGATGGAAGTACAATAAAATTTGATTCTAATGCAGCAGTACTAATAAATAATCAAGGTGAACCAGTAGGTACGAGAATATTCGGACCTGTTTGCAGAGAACTGAGATCAAAAAAACAAATGAAAATAATTTCACTTGCCCCGGAGGTTTTGTAATTATGATTAGAATAAAAAAAGGAGATCAAGTAGCTGTAAACTCTGGAAAAGATAAAGGTAAAATAGGTGAGGTTATTAAGGTTTTAGGAAGTAAGGCTATAGTTAAGGGTGTAAATATTTCAAAAAAACATCAAAAACAAGATCAAAAAAATGAGGGTGGAATTCTAAATAAAGAAATGCCAATTACAGTTTCTAACTTAATGCTTTTTGATAAAAAGGCAGAAAAAGGTACAAGAATTGGTTACAAGGTTCTTAATGATAATAAAAAAGTAAGAATTAATATTAAATCAGGAGATCAGATTGATGAATAGTTATACTCCTAGATTGAAAGAAATATATAATAATACGTTAGTTCATAAGCTGAAAGAAGAGCTTTCAATATCAAATAATATGGCGCTTCCAAAATTAATTAAAGTATCTCTCAATATGGGTCTTGGAGAAGCTGCTAATGACTCAAAAGTGATTCAAACTGCTTCAGAACAATTGGCGGCAATTTCTGGGCAATTGCCTCTAGTAACTAAAGCAAGAAAATCTATTGCAACATTTAAAATAAGAGCTGGAATGCCGCTTGGTGTAAAAGTTACTTTACGTGGAAATACAATGTACGAATTTGTTGATAGACTAGTAACTATTGCATTACCCCGAATTCGAGACTTTAGAGGCTTAAGCAAGAACTGTTTTGATGGAAGAGGTAATTATTCTTTTGGAATAAAAGAATGTACAATATTTCCAGAGATAAATGTAGATAAATTAGACAAAGTAAGAGGTGTAGATGTTACAATTAATACCTCAGCTAGCGATGATCAGAAAGCTTTAGCGCTTTTAAGATCGTTAAACTTTCCAATTAATAAATAGGTAAATAACATGGCAAAAAAGAGCTCAATAGAAAAGAATAAAAGAAGAATTTTAATGTCTGAAAAAGATATTGCTAAAAGGTTAAAACTTAAAGAACTTATAATGAATAAAAAAACACCCATTGATGAACGTTTCCAAGCTCAACTAAAGCTAGCAAAATTGAGAAGAAATGGAGCAAGATCAAGAGTTAGAAATCGATGCGAATTGACTGGCAGACCAAGAGGTTATCATAAAAGAGTAAGATTATCTCGTATAGCTCTAAGGGAGTTAGCTTCTAAAGGTCAAATTCCTGGAATGAATAAGTCAAGTTGGTAGAAAGGATATAATATGTCATTACAAGACCCATTATCAGATTTATTTAGCAGAATAAGAAATGCTCAAATGAGAAATAAACCGATCGTTTCATCTCCTGTTTCAAAATTAAGAGAGAATATATTAGAAGTGCTGAAGAAAGAAGGTTACATCCGAGGATATGCACGTACAAAGCACATTTCTGGAAGAGAAGAGTTAGATATTGAGCTAAAATACGACGAAAAAGGTCCAGTAATTTCAGATATTACTCGTATATCGAAACCTGGAAGAAGAGTTTATTCAGGAGCAGAAAGAATTCCGTATGTACATAACGGTCTTGGAATTTCCATTATTTCAACTTCAAAAGGTGTCATGACAGATACGGACGCAAGAGATCAAAAAGTTGGCGGTGAAATTATTTGTAGAGTGTTTTAATTATGTCAAGAGTTGGATCCAAAGAAATAAATATACCTGAAAGTGTGAAGATTAATTTGCAACATGAATCAATCTCTGCCGAGGGCCCAATGGGCCAATTAAAGACGAAGATACATGATGGTATTCAGATTGATATTGAAGGCAGTATAATAAAGGTAAAGCCTAAAAGCGATGATAAATCACTTTTAGCTTTTTGGGGTTTACAAAGAAATATTGTAAATAATTTAATTTTGGGAGTAAGTGAAGGATTCACAAAAAAATTAGAAATGAACGGTGTTGGTTACAGAGCTTCACTTAAAGGTAAAACTTTAGAGCTGATGCTAGGATACAGTCATCCAATACAGTACGATATTCCTGAAAATATCTCAATTATTGTTGATAAGCAAAATAACATCGAGGTTAAAGGTCCAGATAAACAGCTTGTAGGACAAACAGCTGCTGAAATAAGGGCTTTTAGAGGTCCAGAGCCATATAAAGGTAAGGGCATAAAGTACGCTGATGAATATATAAACAGAAAAGAAGGAAAGAAAAAATAATGTTGAGTCCAAGTAAACAGAAACGGTCAAATAGAATTCGATATAAGCTTAAGAAATCCAATAGAGATTCTCTAAGACTTTCCATCTATAAGTCATCAAAGCATTTATACGCACAATTAATTGATGATAAAAAAGGAATTACATTATGCAGCTCTTCATCACTTAAAAAAGATAAATCAAAAAATACTTGTAATATTGAAAATGCAAAAATAATAGGTGCTGAAATAGCAAAGGCTGCAGAGGAAAAAGGAGTTAAGAATGTTTATTTAGATCGTGGACCAAATATTTATCATGGAATCATCAAAACTATTGCTGAAGAGGCAAGATCAAATGGATTAATTTTATAGGAATCATTATGGTGAAAGAAAATAAAAACAAAGAGCAAAACGGCAGTGACTTAAAGGATAAATTAGTAGCTATTAATCGAGTTACTAAAGTTGTTAAAGGCGGAAGAAGATTTGGTTTTGCAGCATTAGTTGTCGCTGGAGATGAGTCCGGAAAAGTTGGCTTTGGAAAAGGAAAAGCAAAAGAAGTTCCAGAAGCTATAAAGAAAGCAACAGAGTCAGCAAAAAAAAGTCTTGTACGTATTCCTTTACGTGAAGGAAGAACACTACATCATGATATTGTTGGAATACATGGTTCATCTAGGGTTGTAATGAGATCAGCACCATCTGGAACTGGTATTATTGCAGGAGGCTCAGTTAGGGCAGTATTTGAACTTTTAGGTATTCAAGACATTGTTGCTAAGTCTGTTGGTAGTACTAATCCATATAATATTATTAGAGCTGCTGTTGACGGCTTAAAACAACAAAAATCACCCAAAATAATTGCTGCGAGAAGAAGTAAAAAAGTTGGCAACATTACATCTGCAAGAGAATAAATAAGAGATTAAAAATGGGAAAAAAAATAAAAATTACGCTTAAGAAAAGTACAATTGGATCTCAAAAAAACCAAATTGCTACAGTCAAAGGTTTAGGCTTGAGAAGAATAAATAGTCATGTTCTTAGGGATTCTACTCCTGAGATTTTAGGAATGATTAAGAAAGTTAACCATTTAATAACGATCGAAGAGCAATAAATGAAATTAAATCAAATTACAAAATCTGCTACCAATAAACCGAAAAAAAGAATAGGCAGGGGAATCGGTTCAGGTAAAGGTAAGACCTCGGGCAGTGGTCATAAAGGTCAAAAAGCCAGGTCTGGAGTTGCTATTCATGGATTTGAGGGTGGACAAATGCCACTTTATAGAAGACTACCTAAATTTGGTTTCAAAAATTTTACTCAGAAAAATTATTATGAATTAAACTTGTCTTCTTTGCAAAAATTGATTGATAAAAACTCTTTACAAGATAATGAAATAATTAACATTGACCTTCTTAAAAAGCTTCAAGTTTTAAAAAAGAAAGACAGGAAATTACTTAAAATTTTAGGGAATGGAGAATTACATTCAAAAAATTCAATTGAGTGTAATAAAATTACGAAATCAGCTCAAAAAAAGTTAGAGAAACTTGGTATAGGAATCAAAATAACTTAGGTGAATTTATATGGCATCAGCCGCTGAAAAACTTGCATCAAATTTTAATTTTAGTATTTTTTCAAAAGCAACTGAATTAAAAAAAAGAATTTGGTTCACTTTAGGAGCATTAATAATTTATAGGTTCGGAACCTATATACCATTACCAGGAATAGATGTTGAGCAGTTAAAGCTTCTAGTAGAAACTAATCAAAGTGGTATCCTCGGAATGTTCGATGTGTTTGCTGGTGGCGCTATAAGTCGTATGGCAATTTTTGCTCTTGGCATTATGCCATATATTTCGTCTTCAATTATCATGCAGTTGATGACTAGTGTTTCCCCTCATTTAGCAAGTTTAAAAAAAGAGGGTGAGCCTGGAAGAAGAAAAATTACACAATACACGAGATACGGAACAGTTATTTTAGCATTATTGCAAGGGTATGGAATATCTGTTGGACTTGAGTCAGCTGGAAAAGTAGTAACTGACCCTGGATTATTTTTTAGGATTTCAACGACAATTACCCTCACAGGCGGAACTGTTTTTTTAATGTGGCTTGGTGAACAAATTACTAGTCGGGGAATTGGGAATGGTATATCTCTAATTATATTTTCAGGAATTGTTGCAGAAATACCAAGTGCACTAATAAATACTCTTACTTTAGGTAGACAAGGAACAATTTCAACAATCACCCTTATTCTCTTATTAGTAATGATAGTTGCTATTGTGATTTTTATAGTTTTTATGGAAAGAGCACAAAGAAGATTAATTGTACAGTATCCAAAGAGGCAAATGGGTAATAAAATGTTTGCTGGTGATAGTACCCATCTACCGCTAAAGCTAAATACGGCCGGTGTAATTCCTGCCATTTTTGCTTCTTCAATCTTATTGTTACCGATAACAATTGCAAATTTTAATGTCTCGGGTGAACCAGGGTTATTAAATGATCTAGCGGCACTTTTAGGAAGAGGACAACCAGCTTATATGCTGCTTTATGCTTCTGCCATAATCTTCTTCGCATTTTTTTACACATCTATTGTTTTTAATCCATCTGAAACTGCTGATAATTTAAAAAGACAAGGAGGGTTCATTCCAGGAATCCGCCCAGGAGAGAAAACAGCAGAATATATAGATTTTGTCTTATCGAGAATTACAACGATTGGCGCCCTTTACTTGGCCTTTGTTTGTATTTTACCTGAAATTTTAATATCTCAATATTCTATTCCATTTTATCTTGGAGGCACATCTCTATTGATTGTGGTAGTTGTTGGAATGGATACTGTAGGACAGATTCAAAGTCACTTATTTGCGTACCAATATGAATCGCTTATTAAAAAATCAAGACTCCGAGGTTCAAGAAGGTGAATCTAATTTTGTTTGGACCTCCTGGAGCTGGAAAAGGTACGCAAGCTGCTTTAATAGTTGATAAATATAAACTGGTACATTTATCCACTGGAGATCTTCTTCGACACGAAATGAGTTCTTCAACTGAACTTGGAAAAGAAATAAGTGAAATAATCAATTCAGGAAAACTCGTTCCAGACCATCATGTATTAAAAATGATAAAAATATTTATTGAAAACAATAAAAAATCGAAAGGTTTTTTATTTGATGGTTTTCCAAGAAACCAAGATCAAGCTAATTTGCTTGATAAATTATTGGCAGATTTAGATTTAAAGATAACCTCAGTTATATTGCTTGCAGTAGACAAAGAATCTCTAAGAGAAAGAATTTTATCAAGAAGTCAAAAAGAAGGGAGGGCTGATGATAATGAGGAAACTTTAATAAAAAGATTAGAGGTGTATTTTTCTGAAACTGAGCCTGTAATTGCACATTATTCTAATAAAGGTTTGGTAAAATCTATTGATGGAGTAGGCGAAATTAATGATATAAATCAAAGAATTAACAGTATTTTGGACTTAGTTTAATATGCTTGACCAATTGATCAATAATCATATAATCCCGCAATCTCTCAAAACAAAAATGTTAGGCTTAATTAATGGCTAGGATAGCTGGTGTAAATATTCCAACTCAGAAGAAGCTAGGTGTTGCTCTTACTTATGTCTATGGAATAGGCAATAAACTATCAAAAGATGTATGTACAAAAGCTAATGTTGACTCAGATATGCGAGTTCAAGATTTGTCAGAGTCAGAAATAAAAAATGTGTCAGATGTCATTTCATCATCATTTTTGGTAGAAGGCGATTTGAGAAGAGAAGTTTCAGGAAACATTAAGCGACTTAAGGATTTAGGAACATATCGGGGTGTGAGACATCGGAAAAATCTTCCTTGTAGAGGTCAAAGAACCCATACAAATGCAAGAACAAAAAAAGGAAAAGCGATTGCTATTGCAGGCAAAAAGAAAGTTACTAAATAAATATGGCTGAAATTAAAACTACGAAGAAGAAAAAACAGAAAAAAAATATAATATCTGGCTTGGCATACATAAGTGCGACATTCAATAATACTATGATTACTATAACTGATGAGCAAGGTAACAGTATTGCATGGTCATCTGCAGGGGTTAAGGGTTTTAAAGGATCAAGAAAATCAACACCGTATGCCGCTCAAATAGCTGCAGAGGATGCTGGCACAAAAGCAAAAGAATTTGGATTAAAAAACTTACAAGTATTTGTTAAAGGTCCAGGTGGAGGGAGGGAGTCAGCTTTACGGGCTCTTCAAGCAGTTGGTTTTTACATCACATCAATTAAGGACACAACACCGATTCCACATAATGGCTGTAGGCCTCCTAAAAAAAGAAGAGTTTAGAACACAAGAGGATAAAAAATTATGAGTATAATCAATAATTGGCAAGCACTAATTAAACCTTCAAAACTAAAACTAATTAATGATGAAGAGTCACAATTCAAAGCAACACTTGTTGCTGAACCACTTGAAAGAGGTTTTGGCCTAACGCTTGGCAATGCTTTAAGAAGAGTATTGCTTTCTTCATTACAAGGAACAGCTGTCACTGCAATTAAAATTGATAATGTTTTGCATGAGTTCTCATCAATTGACGGTGTAAGAGAGGATGTCACCGATATTGTACTTAATATTAAATCACTCGCACTTAATATGCACTCAGAGGGCGTTAGAAAAATGAACTTAAATGTTACTGGGCCTGGAGAGATCACTGCTGGTATGATTAATACTCCGTCAGAAATTGATATAATCAATCCAGAATTGGTAATTTGTAATCTTGATGATAATACAGAATTTAATATGGAATTAACAGTCGCTAAGGGCAAAGGTTATGTTGCTGCTGAATTTAATAAACCTGAAGATGCTGCAATTGGGCTTATTCCAATAGACTCTATATTTAGCCCAGTTAAGCAGGTTTCATACAGTATTGAAAATACACGTGAAGGAAAAGTTTTAGATTACGACAAATTGACAATGACAATTGAAACTAATGGATCTGTTTCACCAGAGGACTCAATTGCTTTTGCAGCAAGGATTGTTCAAGATCAGTTACAATCATTTATTAATTTTGATGAACCAGAAGAAATTCAAGAGGAACCTGATACATTAGAACCTCAGTTTAACAAAAATTTATTAAGAAAGGTTGAGGAATTAGAATTATCTGTAAGGTCAATGAATTGTTTGAGAAATGATAATATTATTTATATTGGTGACTTAGTTCAAAAAAGTGAAATTGAAATGCTCAGAACTCCAAATTTTGGCCGTAAATCATTAAATGAAATTAAAGAAGTTTTAGGAACAATGTCACTGTATCTTGGAATGGAGGTGCCAAACTGGCCTCCAGAAAATATTGAGGAACTCGCAAGAAAAATTGAGGACCCATATAACTAACCATGAGACACGGCATTGCAAAAAGAAAGCTAAATAAGACTTCATCTCACAGGATTGCCATGCTGGAAAATATGGCAGTTTCATTGATAAAGCATGAGACTATAAAAACAACCTTACCAAAAGCAAAAGAGCTTAGGCCATTTGTTGAAAAAATTATTACAATGGGTAAAAAAAACAAGCAATCGTCAAGGATTAATGCATTTAATATTCTACGTGATAAAGAAGCTGTTGGAAAAGTTTTTAATGATTTATCTGAGAGATTTAAAGAAAGAAGTGGTGGCTATTGTAGAATAGTCAAAGCTGGTTTCCGTTCAGGAGATAATGCACCTATGGCATTTATCCAATTGTTAGATCAAGAGAGCTAGCCTTACAATTTTAATCAAACAAAACAGCTATTTAGGATTGTGAAACCCAAAAACATAATTCTAGTTGATGAGACCTCAGACGGTTTAAGAATTGATAAGTATTTAAAAGATAAATTAAATTTACCATTTTCACTTCTACATAAGGAGTTCAGGAAAAAAAATATACTGATTAATAATAAAAAAGTAACTGGAAATCACAGGTTACAAAAAAATGATAAGGTATTTTTGTACCGTGAATTTAAACAATATATTAATGATGATGTTGAGCAAAAAAATATTCCATTCTCACTAAAAAAAAAACTAAATGACTCAATAGTTTTCAAAGACCGTAATTTTCTTATTTTAAATAAATGGGGAGGTATCGCAAGTCAGGGTGGCTCAAAAGTAAAAATCTCAATTGATGATTTAATAAAATTATTAGGGTCTGGAAATGATAAACCTAAGTTAGTGCATCGTCTCGATAAAGATACAACAGGTTTATTAATCATTGCTTTAAATACTGAAAGTGCTCGTTATTTTCATCAAATATTATCAAATCAAAAAATAAAAAAGACTTACTATGCAATCGTTACAAATAAGCCAAAAGATAATCAAGGTATTTACACAAATGACATATCAGATAATAAAAAAATTTTTAAGGCCCAAACAAAATATAAAGTTATAAAAAAGATAAAAAACAATTTCTATCTCCTGAGGTTAGAACCATTGTCTGGAAGAAAACATCAGATTAGGTTGCATTGTTATTTGAATAATTTGCCAATACTAGGAGATCAAAAATATAATAATAGTTCTCGGAAATTAAATATAAAAAATCTTTTTCTACATGCTGGTAAATTAGAATTTAATACTAAGAATGGAAAAAAAATTAAGATCGAGACCGATTTACCGCAACACTTTAACGAATACTTAAATTGAAAATTAAAATATATCATATAGAATAATCACTCATGACAGATGTAATTCAGCAATTAGAAAAAAAGAGAGACGAAGCTAGACAAGGTGGAGGTAAAAAACGAGTAGACGCTCAGCATGCCAGAGGCAAACTTACTGCTCGTGAAAGAATTGAAATCTTATTGGATGCAGATAGCTTTGAAGAATATGACATGTACGTTGAACACCGAACAAATGATTTTGGAATGGAAAAACAAAAATATGCAGGAGATGGCGTTGTTACAGGTAGTGGCAAAATAAACGGCAAGCTTGTCTATGTTTTTAGTCAAGATTTCACTGTTTTTGGCGGATCACTGTCAGAGGCTCACGCTGAGAAGATTTGTAAGATTATGGATATGGCTATTAAGGTTGGAGCACCAATTATAGGAATTAATGACTCTGGGGGCGCCCGTATTCAAGAAGGAGTAGCTTCATTAGCAGGATATGCAGAAGTATTTCAGCGGAATGTTCTTGCATCAGGAGTTGTTCCTCAAATTTCTATTATTATGGGACCTTGTGCTGGTGGCGCGGTATATTCACCTGCAATGACAGATTTTATATTCATGGTTAAAAATACGTCATTTATGTTTGTGACTGGTCCGGATGTAGTTAAAACTGTTACTCAAGAAAATGTTACTCAAGAAGAATTGGGTGGTGCAAAAACACATACATCCAAATCATCTGTAGCTGATGGAGCATTTAATAACGATGTAGAAACATTGCAAGAAGTTAAAAATCTTATTGATTTACTTCCATCTAGCAATAGAGAAAAATCACAGCAAAATACAAATGATTTTCAAGATTTAAGTCCCGATTATAGTCTTGATACTTTGGTACCTGAAAATCCAAATAAACCCTACGACATGAAAGAATTAATAAATAAAGTGGTCGACAATAATTACTTCTTTGAAATTCAATCTGACTTTGCTAAAAATATTATCACTGGATTCGGAAGAGTTGAGGGAAGAACCGTTGGGTTTGTTGCTAATCAACCGCTAGTTCTTGCTGGTTGTTTAGACATTGACTCAGGAAAAAAAGGTGGCAGATTCGTAAGATTTTGTGATTGTTTTAATATACCTATCATAACCTTTGTTGATGTACCTGGGTTTTTACCTGGCGTTACTCAAGAACATAACGGTATTATTAAAAATGGAGCAAAACTGCTCTTTGCTTATGCTGAAGCTACGGTACCAAAGATTACAATTATTACACGAAAAGCTTATGGTGGTGCGTATGTAGTGATGGCATCAAAACATCTTAGAGGTGATATTAATTATGCCTGGCCAGGGGCTGAAATTGCAGTCATGGGAGCAAAAGGGGCAACAGAAATCCTTTTTAGAAATGAAATCAAAAATAAAGCTAAGATAGAAAAGAGAACACAAGAATATACAGATCAATTTGCAAATCCATTCATTGCATCAAAAAGAGGGTTCATTGACGATGTAATTCGACCGCATTCAACAAGAAAGAGAATTGCAGTAGCTCTTGATAATCTAAAAAATAAAGAACTTTCTACACCGCAAAAAAAACACGACAATATACCTCTTTAAAATATGATTAAAAAAATCCTTATTGCAAATAGAGGTGAAATAGCCTGTAGAGTTATTAAAACGGCAAAAAAATTAAATATAGCGACAGTGGCAGTATACTCTGAAGCAGATAAAGACTCTCTGTTTGTTAAACTAGCAGATGAGTCCTACTTCATTGGCGGTTCACAGCCTGCTGAATCATATCTTGATATGAATAAAATAATTGCAGTCGCAAAAAAGTCTAAAGCAGATGCAATTCACCCAGGCTATGGTTTTCTCTCTGAAAATGCCACCTTTGTAAAAAAACTTAATAATTCAAAGATAAAATTTATTGGACCAAATCCCAACGCGATAAAAAAAATGGGGGATAAAATAGAGTCAAAAAATTTAGCAATAAAACTTAAGTTAAACGTTATTCCTGGACATACTGCTCCAGTAAAAAATTCAAAGGAAGCATTAAAAATATCTTATAAAATTGGATACCCTGTTCTCTTAAAAGCTTCGGCTGGAGGTGGTGGTAAAGGTATGCGAATTGTAAGGAAAAATAGTGAATTAGAGGAAAATTTTATTGCAGCCAAAAGTGAGTCAAAAAAAAGTTTTGGAGATGACAGAGTATTCATTGAAAAATATATTGAGCAACCAAGACATATCGAAATTCAAATTTTATGTGACAAACATGGTAATCAGGTACATTTAGGCGAAAGAGAATGTTCCATACAAAGAAGATATCAAAAAGTCATTGAAGAATGTCCATCACCTTTTGTTAATAGTAAAATGCGCACAAAAATGGCTGAGCAAGCTCTTAAACTAGCAAAAGAGGTAAAATATGACTCGGCAGGGACTGTTGAGTTTGTTGTTGACTCAAAAAAGAATTTTTATTTTTTAGAAATGAATACCAGGCTTCAAGTCGAGCATCCTGTTACTGAACTAGTTACAGGTATTGACTTAGTGGAACAAATGATTAGGTGTGCCGATAACAAGAAGCTTAAGATAACTCAAAAAGATATAAAATTGAAGGGCTGGTCAGTAGAATCAAGAATTTATGCTGAAGATCCGATAAAAGACTTTCTTCCATCCATTGGAAGAGTAACGCATTATATAGAACCAAGAATATCGAGTAACGATGAAGACGTTATTCGTAATGATACTGGTATAAGCCCTGGTTCAGAGGTTTCGTTATTCTATGACCCAATGATTTCAAAATTAGCAGTACACAGCAAGGATAGAAAAACAGCAATAGATTTAATGATTAAGTCATTAGAAAACTATTATCTTTCTGGAGTTGAAAATAATATTAATTTTTTAATATCTATCTTAGATGACAAAAAATTTCGAAATGGAGACATTAGTACCAACTTTATTAAGGATAAATTTAAAAAAGGCTATGAATCAAATCTTGCACTAAATTATGATAAAGAGATAAAATTATCTATTTTCGCACTTGTATTACATTGTTATCAAATAAAAGAAGAAAGTTTGAAAAAAAATAAAAGCTATGCAGTTAAAATCAATGATAACTATACTGACATACAAATACTGAAATTTGATTTTTCCAAAAAAGTATTAAAAGTCACATTTGAAATTAGTAATCAAAAATATGATATAAGTGCTTCAATTAAATTGATCGATAAAATTCATCATATTGAGATTAATAATGTGACTTATAGTTTTAAATTAAATAATTTAATTAATATGCATACTTTTGATATTAGTCACCTTGATGCGCGTGTTAATTCACACGTTATTTCGCAATCACACAAAAAATTACTGCGCATAATGCCAAAAATTATGAAGGAAGACTTATCAAAAAAATTGATCTCACCAATGCCTGGCCTAATAAAATCTATTAATGTAGTTGAAGGACAAATAATTAAGAATGGAGATCAAATTTTAATAATAGAAGCCATGAAAATGGAAAATATTTTAAAATGCGAAAAAGATTGCAAGATTGAAAAAATACTAATTAATAGCGGTGATAGCGTAGGTGCAGACGAAGAATTGGTATTATTCAGCAATTAATTAATAGTTTTTAACTTACTTAGGAATATGTCACGGTCCATATAGCCTTGTCTAAAATATCTTCTATTATTTATTTCAGTATATTCAGACCTGCCGTGTAAGACCCTATAATTATCTAGTATTAACATATCACCTGATTTTTGTTTAATTTTAATATTATTTAGAGGATTCTTTATTAATTCCCAAAATTTGCTTCTAGCTTCGACATAACGCGAAATTTCAAGAGGACTGGCATAAGGTATAACTTCAGTTCTGTTATTATATCTAATCTGCTGAATTTTCTTATTATCATCCAATTCAATTAACTTGCAGCTATATTCTAGATGCGCTTTATCATCCTTATACTTAAAAAAAGTATTAAACGTAGTTAGGGTATTATAATGATTTCGGTATCGTTTCTTTAATATTTCTGCAATTTTAAATCCATCAGCAATTGTATTGCTTCCACCTTTCTCCGCATTTTCAATACAATGCAGGAAAATATAACCCTGTGTTGGAAAACGGTATGGATTATCTGTATGATTCTCAAGTCCACGAGTAGTCATAGTTAAATCGTATGCTTTTTTTATGCTCGTTACATCTGCGATTCCTCCCCAATTAGTTTTTTTTACTGGACCAATGAGTTTCATAAGCTCATTTAAACCATTTCTTTTATTTGGAATATTTTTTACTAAACAAAAACCGTATTTTTCTACTGCACTCATAATCTTATAAAGGACTTTGTCGTTAATTTTTAAAAAATCATATTTAGGAATAATTGAATTTTTATTATCCCACAGGAATTTTTCCGTAACATTTTTTTGTCCATTAATTTGATTATACAAATAAGAAATCGCATATTTGTGAGTCGTTTTATTAGAAAAACATATTTGTAAACAATTTTTGTTTAATATTGCTTGATTTATTTTTAAATTCTTAGGTATTTCAGCAGCCTCGATTAATAACTGATTTGTATATGCGTCTCTTATAAGTTTATCTTTGCTATGTTCATATAGCCAATTAGCTTGAAGTTCATATTCTTTTTTATTTATACCAATAACAATTGATTTTTTTTTGTTTCTTAAAATACGAAATTTCATTTATTCGAATTCCTTATTAATATTTGAAACTAAGATATCATCAAGTCCTTGATTTTCAATATTAATTCCGAGGTCTGATAAACTGGTAACGAACTTATTATCAAGTCCACATGGTCGAATTCCCTCATATTCATTTAGATTGGTATTAATATTGATTGAAAAGCCATGATATGTGACCCAATTTTTAAACTTTAAACCGATGCTTGCAATTTTATAATTGTTTCCATTTTGTTTTTGCACAAAGACACCGTGATGTTTTGAATCTAGCTTTGCCTTCACTTCAAAATTTATTAGTGTTTTTAAAATTATATTTTCTATTGAATGAACAAATGCTCGAATATCTTTTTTTCTTGTATTCAAATCCATCATTAAATACACGACTCTTTGGCCTGGTCCATGATATGTTAATTTCCCTCCTCGATTACTCTTAAATAAAGGGAATTTATTTTTAATTAATAAATCACTATTATTTTCCTTTGATCCCGTCGTATAAATAGATGGGTAATCTAGGAACCATATAAGTTCTCCTTTTTTCCCAGAAATTATTTCCTCCACTCGTTTTTCCATAACTTTAATAGATTCTAAGTAATCTTGTGGTTCAGATTCTTTTTTGATTTCCATGTTTTTCTGGATAAAAATTTATAATCATATAAATATGCCAAATATGGAAAAAATAGCAAATAATCTTAATTACAACGAAAATTTAGCCTTTGATAATAAGTTGATAAATAAGGTTATTTTACACTGTGAAAATACAGATAGCAGCAAACTCAAACAAATAATTCAGCCATTACACCCTGCAGATTTAGCTGATTTGTTAACATTTTTAGATAAAAATCAGAGGACTTACATCTTAAAAGTACTCGATCAAGAACAGTATACAAACGTACTTGCAGAATTGGATGATACGATAATAGATGAAACTTTTGAAGAATCAGAAGATGCTAAAATAGTTCAATCAATAAGTGAAATGGAAACTGACGACGCCATAAACCTTATTGAGACTTTGGAGCCGGATGTACAAAAAAATATTCTTGATCAAGTAAATCCAAGTATAAGAGAAATATTTCAGGAAAGTTTGAACTATCCTGTAGATAGTGCCGGAAGAAGGATGCAAAAAGAATTTGTTTCAATGCCTTCATATTGGACTGTTGGGCAGGCAATAGATCATTTACGTGAAGAAGCAGATTTACCTGATGATTTTTATGAACTTTTTGTTGTTGATCCCTCCAATAGACCTCTTGGGAGTGTTTCAGTTTCAAGAGTATTAAAATCAAAGCGTAATGTTAAATTAAATGATATTTTGGATGGTAGTCCAAAGTTTGTTGACGCAACAATGGACCAAGAGGAAGTAGCTTTGTTTTTTGAACAATATTCTTTGGTATCTGCTGGAGTCGTTGACATCCATAATAGGTTAATAGGTAGAATTACTGCCGATGACATAGTTTGGGTTCTTCAAGAAGAGGCTGAAGAAGATATCCTGCGATTAGGTGGAGTATCTGAAAGTGAAATGAATCAGTCAATTGGAAGATCAACCAAAAGAAGATTCATTTGGTTATTTCTTAATTTATTAACAGCAATATTGGCGTCTTATGTTATAAGCCTTTTTGACGCAAGCATTGAGAAGATGGTAGCACTTGCAGTTTTAATGCCAATCGTCGCCTCCATGGGCGGAAATGCTGGAACACAGACACTTACTTTGACTGTACGATCTTTAGCAATAAAAGAACTTGTTAAAAATAATAGAAAGAAAGTTTTTTTAAAAGAAATTACAATTTCTATTTTAAATGGTTTCATATTTGCAATCCTTACAGGCGTTGCAGCTTATCTCTGGTTTGAAGATTTATCACTTTCCATTATTGTAGGCGCAGCGATGATAATAAATATTTTATCTGCAGGTCTTTTTGGATTTCTAATTCCTTATATTTTCGATAAAATTAAAATTGATCCCGCTTTGGCATCGAGTGTTTTTGTAACTACGATCACAGACGTTTTTGGATTTCTCTCATTTTTAGGGTTAGCTTCCATATATTTGTTTTAGATTGGAAAATTATCAATCAATCTGGTGCGACCAATGTTGGCAGCAATAAAAATACGAGATTTTGAATTTAAAGATTTCCTATGCTCAAGCTGGTCAGTGAGAACTGTTAAATAATCAATATGATTTACCCCATTAATTAAAAGTTCCAGTTTTGCATTACTCAAAATCTTTTTAGTACTTAGATTTTTCCTTACTTTAGGGAGCAGATTCATGCATATCTTGTTGATTTTATTCGCAATTTTAATTTCATCAGGTCCCAAATATTTATTTCTCGATGAAAGAGGTAATCCATTTTTATTTCTCACAGTTTTGATGGGAATTATTTCCGTCTTAAAATTCAGTTTTTTTGCCATTTTTTTTATAACAATAAACTGCTGATAATCTTTCTCACCAAAAAAGGAATAATCAGCCTGAACAATATCAAAGAGTTTAATTATGATATTTTTTACCCCTGGAAAATAGTTAGGCCTACTTTTACCACATAAAATTTTTTCAATAGAAAAATTAGGGCACTTATAATTTGTTTTATAGCTAATAATTTGTTTATTTATAGGTAGAAATAAAATATCTATTTTTGCATTCCTTAGCATCAATAAATCTTTCTGAATTGTTCTTGGATAATTTTTAAAATCTTCATTTGGACCAAACTGAGCTGGGTTGACATAGATGCTAACAATTCTTAAAACATTTTTCTTTTTTGCTTTTTGAATTAATTTCATATGTCCATTATGTAGAGCCCCCATTGTCGGTATAAAACTAATCACAAAACTATTTTTTCTAGCTAATTTAAGTTCTTTTTTTAAAATATTTATGCTTTTGATGACTTTCATATTTTTAAATTAATAAATTCTCAAAAATACAATTATCTGCAAATTCTTTTGATAATTTATATTTCCTTTCGTTATCAATAGTCCATGTTAAGGTGGGGAAGTTATTTTTTCTAAGTAATTGAATATCTTCTCTCATTAATATTTCTACATCGACTGCAATAAAGTTTATATTAAGCTCACTTATTTCATTTTCATCAATAACTTTATCGTTCACTATTAAACCTGTCTTGTAGTAAGGAGCATTATCACGAAACCACTCACAGGCTTTAATATCAAATGATTGAAATGCAATTTCTCCTTGATAAGTTCTTGTTAACTCAAGTAATCGTTCCTCAATAAATGGATTAAAATTTTTTTTTATCTCTATTAAGATGGGCACCCGACCGTTAACTAGGTAAAACATTTCCTCTAAGGTCGGAATTTTAGATTTTGTATTCAATAAATTAATATTTATTAGCTCTTTACTTGAAATGTCAGCGATATACCTTTCTATATTACAAAGTCTTTTTAAATCATAATCATGAAATACCAATACTTCATGATCTTTTGATAGAACAACATCACATTCAATTAGATAATCATTCTGAATTGCATTTTCAAATGCTTCTAAAGTGTTTTCAATTATCTGATTTTCATTGTGTAGACCTCTATGAGCTATCGGCCTCTCCAAAAAATCTCTCATTTTTCAATAATTGAGAAAATTGAAGAAATCTCAACACTCGCATTTTTTGGAAGTGAAGCACACCCTACAGCTATACGTGAATGTTTTCCATTATTTGAGAGTATTTCACATACCACATCAGATGCGCCGTTTATTATCTGTGGGTGATCTTCAAAACTACTTTCTGCATTAATATAGCCCGCAATATGTATACAACTAAAACTTTCTAGATAATACATGGGGTACATTTGATCTAAAATAGATAGAGTGTTTAACATACATATTTTTGCGGCTCTTTTTGCCGTGTTGATGGAATTTTCTGTAGGCACTTTACCTGTTATGAGTTGATTTTTGACGAGGGGCAACTGTCCAGAAATGTAGATTAAATTACCTACTTGTTTTAGTGGGATATAATTTCCTAGAGTGGCAACCTCAAAGTCATCATAATTTTTATCTATTTCTAAAATCTTATCTTTTAATCTCATCTTCAATAAAATTATATATTTCTTTCCAGCTGTTTGCACGATAATCTGCCTCTTTGGGTGTCGGTGCAAGTTTCGAGAGTCGCTCATCGGAGATATAATGAATAGTTTTAGCTCTTTTCACTTCAAGTTTTGAAGAAATAATATGAGGAGCCAGGTCATCAATAAAAAAAATGTTGCCATTAAAGCTTTTCACTAATTCTTTTATTACAAGTCCTTTAGGGCCATTGCCTGCAATAATTGGCAACTCAAGACCATTATCTCTAAAACATGCTTTTCTATCCTCTAGATATTTGAATGGTATATTTGTTAAAATAATTATTTGAAAATTTAATTTATCGATAAGCTTATTTAACGAATTAATAGAGTCTTTAACAAAATCAATATGTCTAGATTTATTTTTAAAGAAGTTTTCAAGATGAAACAAAACATCTTCATTAGATATTGAGTCATTTGTAACCTTATTTTTTACATTTCCAAAAAGTGCATATGATTTTAAATCATACCACATTGAATTATCTTGCAAATAATTTTCAAAACAAGGTAAAAAATCTAAGAGTACTTCATCTGCATCTGAAATAAGCAAATGTTTGTCTTGAACAACCACAGTTTTACTAATCTGGTCTATTAGACCTTCAGATAGTTTAGCTTTCATTACTAACTATTTAATTTCGATCAGTGTAAGTTTAGTTTGAGTATATTGTCCCAAAGCTTCAAGTGATTTATCTCTTCCAAAACCCGATTGTTTATAACCCCCATGAGGTAATGACATATCTCCATCGCTAAGACTATTTACTAATACTTTTCCACTCTTAATTCTTTTTGCAAGTTTATGAACTTTATTAAGATCATTGGACCAGATCATTGCATTTAGTCCGTAGTTTGTATCATTAGCAATTTCTAAGGCTTCATTTTCATTTTCAAAGTCTATTGCACATAACACTGGACCAAAAATTTCTTCCTTTGCAACCTTCATTGAATTTTTAACATCTTTAAAAACTGTAGGGTTAACATAATAACCGCCAGTTTCCTGTAAAACCTGTTCACCCCCCGTTATAACACTCGCCCCTTCATTTTTTCCAGTATCAATGTAATCCATAATTCTTTTAGTTTGAGTGTGATCAACAATAGAGCCCATTAATGTACCTGGATCAAAGGGGTTACCCGGCGTCCATGGTTTAGAGTACTTTACAACTTTTTCTAGAAATTCATCTTTAATCGAATTCTCCACAAGTAACCTTGAAGGCGCATCACATACTTGACCACTATTTCCAAACATTCCATCTGCTGCCATTTTAGCAGCATGATCCAGATCAGGTGCATCAGCAAAAATAATATTTGGAGATTTTCCTCCACATTCAAGTGAAACTCTTTTCATATTTGAGTCGCCTGCATAAGATAAAAAATATCTGCCAACTTCTGTTGAGCCTGTAAAACCTAATTTATCTACATCCATATGCTCACCGAGAGCTTTTCCAGCCGTAGGGCCAAAACCTGGAATGACATTAAATACTCCCTCGGGTATTCCAGCTTCCATAGCTAATTCAGCAACCCTTAATGCTGATAGTGGTGATTGTTCAGCTGGTTTAAGAATAAAACTATTTCCAGTTGCGAGTGCTGGAGCAAATTTCCAGCAAGCCATAAGTAATGGATAATTCCATGGAGTAACTGCACCAACAACTCCAAGTGGTTCTTTAGTAATTGTCGCAATAATATTATCACTTGTAGGAGCAACATCGTCATATAACTTATCAATAGCTTCAGCATACCATTTAGTACAATTTATACACGCCGCTATATCTCCCGTAGCTCTGGTTATTGGTTTACCCATATTAAGAGTTTCTAATAATCCAAGCTCCAAAATATTTTTTTTCATTAGATCAGCAAAATTAAAAAGTATTTTTTTTCTTTTGGAAGGAGCCATCCTTGACCATGAGCCTTTTTCAAATACTGCTCTAGCAGCTTTTACTGCATTATTGATATCTTCAACATCGCACTCAGACACATTAGCAATTAATGAGCCATCGACCGGACTTATACTTTCAAATGTTTTACCGGTGATAGAATTAGTATAATTGCCATTGATGAAAGCTTGGGTTTTAAAATCAATTGATGACTTTTTTTCGATTACATCTTTTAATGCGAGAGCCATAGGATACCTTTCAGAAACTTTTTTAAATATTTTTTTACAAAATTAATTCAAGATATAGATATTTCTATTTTTTTGAAGATTTTTTCTTCTTTTTTCCGATTTTTTCCATCTTTTTTTCAATTAGGTCCATAGCAACATCTATTTCAATATCTTCTGGATCAATGTTGTCAGGAATTGTGGCATTTACAGTCTTATATTTTATATATGGACCAAATTTACCTTTCATTACCTTAATTGGCTTTTTATCCTCAGGATGTTCTCCAAGAGTTTTGATTTCAGATGAACTTTTTAACCTTCCTGGTTTTGCATTTGCTAAAAGTGTTACAGCTCTATTAATTCCAATTTCAAATATTTCTGAATTATCCTCAAGGCTTGCATTTTTATCATTGCAAGTAATATAGGCACCATAGCGACCATAATTTACAGTGATTATTTCATCATTTTCTGGATGATGGCCAATTTCTCGAGGAAGACTTAATAGATAATTAGCTTTATCAAGATCTATTTCTGCAGCTGGTATTCCTTTCGGAATACTTGCTCTTTTTGGTTTTTCTTTTTCATCATTGTCACCAAGCTGTATATAGGGTCCGAACCTACCACTTAATAGCTTAATTTCTTTATTTGTTTCCTTGTCCACTCCAAGAACTGTATCTTCAACTACTTCTTTTATTTTCCTTGGAGAAATAGGCCTTGTAAATTTACACTCTGGATAATTTGAACAGCCAACGAATGCCCCAAATCTACTAACTTTTAAGCTTAGTTCGCCATCACAAGATGGACAACTTCTAGTTATGCTCTTTTCCTCTGGATCAACAAAAATATGATTTTTAAGGCTATCATTAAGATGATCTAGAACATTTGTAATTCTTAAATCAGTCACTTCACCTATATTTGATGAAAAATTTTTCCAAAATTTTTCTAAAAATTCTTTCCAATCTATTTTACCAGACGTTATTTCATCAAGTGATTCTTCCATTTCAGCTGTGAATTCATAGTCAATATATTTTGAGAAAAAGCCCTTAAGAAAACCTGTGATAAGAATGGCCCTGTCTTCAGGTATGAAACGATTTTTTTCTATTTCAACATAATTTCTCGTTTTTAAAACTGATATAATACTTGCATAAGTTGATGGTCTACCAATTCCAAGCTCCTCAAGTTTTTTTACCAAAGTTGCTTCTGAATATCTAGGCGGAGGTAGAGTGAAGTGTTGAGTACTCAATGCCTCAACTTGTTCAATTTTATCTTTTAGGTTAATAATAGGTAAATTCTTATCTTCCTCAGCAACATCTAAATCTCTTTCATCTGATTTATTATTAAATTCATTGTATATTTTCAAGTATCCATCAAATGTTTGTATTGAGCCATTCGCTCTAAGTTTTAATGAGTTATCCTCGCTTGCAATTGATATTGTCGTCCTTTCAAAGGTAGCTGAATTCATCTGACTAGCTAATGATCTTTTCCAGATTAAGTCATATAGCTTAAAGCCGTCAATATCTAAATACTTTTTCATTTCTTCTGGCTTTCTTAAGACATCAGTGGGTCTAATACCCTCATGAGCTTCTTGTGCATTTTTTGCTTTTTTACTTTTAAAAGTTCTAATTTCTTTTGGAAGATATGATGAAGCAAAGTTATCATTTATAAATTTTCTGTATGAGTCTACTGCTTCTTTTGATAAATCAGTGCTATCCGTTCTCATGTAAGTTATTAATCCAGTTGTTTCACCATCTATCTCAACACCTTGGAAAAGTCTCTGAGCAATCTGCATTGTTCTTGACGCTCCAAATCCAAAAATACTTGAGGCAGTTTGCTGAAGAGTAGACGTTGAAAATGGAGCATCCGGGTTCCTGGAAGCAGGTTTTTTTGTAATATCTGTTAATTTAAATTTTTTTCCTTTGAAAGACTCGATGACTCTTTGAGCTTCATTCTGATCTTTAAAAGTAAATTTATCTATTTTCTCACTATTGAAATGAGTGAGGTTTGCTTCAATCGTATTATCAGCTAAACTTACGTTGGCTTTAATTTTCCAATATTCTTGCGGATCAAAAGACTCAATCTCAACTTCTCTCTCGCAAATAAGTCGAAGTGCAACTGATTGAACCCTTCCTGCAGATTTTGCCCCAGGAAGCTTTCTCCATAACACGGGTGATAAATTAAAACCAAATAAGTAATCTAGAGCTCTTCTTGCTAAGTACGCATCAACCAATGAGTGGTCAAGTTCTCTTGGATTATCAATACCGTTTTTTACTGCTGACTTAGTAATTTCACTAAACACTACTCTTTTGACAGACTTGTCTTTGATAAGTTTTTTTTTATTTAATAATTCAATTATATGCCATGCTATGGCTTCACCTTCTCGGTCTGGATCCGTAGCAAGGAAGATATTTGAGGAAGTTTCTGCAGCTTCGTATATTTCTTTAATATGTTTTTTAGATGTATTTGAAACCTCCCATTCGAAAGAGAAATTATTTTCTGGGTCAACAGATCCATTCTTCGATGGTAAATCACGCACATGACCAAAGCTTGCCAGTACATTAAATTGATTACCAAGGTACTTATTAATTGTTTTCGCTTTTGCGGGACTTTCGACAATCACTAAATTCATTTTTTTAAATCACTAATTTTTGCGGATTTAAATATTTATTTTTGCAGTTTGTCAAATTTATGAAGAAAAAAATATAAATAAACGCAGAATACTGGGGTTATTCAATTTTACTTTCAGTACCGTTTATGAGTCTTTTAATATTTTCGTAGTGGGAAATGAAGATTATTAATGTGAGCATAAAAATTAATAATTCATCTGAATTAAACAAAAAGTAAGATAGAACGATAGAACTAAAACTACTTATCAATGCTGAAAGAGATGAAATTCTTTTTAGCAAATAAATTAAAATCCATACTAAAATAATAGAACTAAATAAGTAAAAATTTACCATAAAGATTATGCCTAAATAAGATGCGAAACCTTTGCCTCCACTAAAATTAAGCCAAATTGGAAATATATGTCCA
>CACFYZ010000006.1 GCA_902570675.1 uncultured Pelagibacteraceae bacterium | reverse complement strand
TCTATATCATATAGCCATTCTATACCCGTGACTGGGTATTTAATTTCAACGTCTTGAACACCTCTAAGTGTTAATAATTTGTCCCTTACTATTTGTGCTACTTGATTAATCAATCGTTTATCTTTTGCGGTCACTTCTATTTCTATATCCTTTGGACCAATGATTGAGGAACTATAGGTATTTCCTTTAATTCTTGCTTCAAAGCCATTTATTTTATCCAATTCTTTTTGAATATCTATCAGCAATAAATCACTATCAGGTCTTTGATCAATAGGAATCAAGTCTAACCAAACTCGTCCCACAATGTCGGTTGGGCTGTCATCAAATAACCAAATTCTATTTCTACTAATTGTATTAGCTACATAATTTCCAACATAAGGGTTAGCATTAATAATATTCGATACTTCTGTTATGTAATTTCCAGTTTCAGTAGGGGACAAGTTGCCACGTGCCATTACTTCTACACGTGCGGTCGCAGCTTTATCATTTGGAAAGAAAATAACACCACTATTAAATTTACTGTATAGCATTATTACTGCTGTAAATGTAACAAGAGTCATAACTAATACAGTAATGGGTTTAGCAATCGCTTGATTTAGCAAGCTTTCATAAGTCGTTATAAAAAGATTGTCCCGCCTAATATTTTTGTCTGACATCTGTGATGTTTTACGCTCTATCATTGAACCAACAGCAGGCAAGAAAATTAATGTGACTACTAAAGATGTAGATAAAACAACTATAACAGTTAATGGAATTACCCTTAGCCATTGACCAAGCATTTCTGGCCAAAAAAGAAGAGGAAAAAAAGCTGCAATGGTAGTAAGAGCTGAGGCAATAATTGGCCAAAACATATTATATGAGGAATTAATATATGAATCCCTTCTTCTAACTCCTCTTTCCTGTTCGGCTCTCGCAAATTCAGTAATCACTATTGGCCCATCGACTAAGAGACCAACAGCCAAGATGAGCCCGAAGACAGTCATAAGATTATAAGTCATGCCCATGTAGTCGAGTATCAATATAGAAAACAAATATGTAGTTGGGATAGATAACCCAACTATCAATCCGCTGCGTATACCTAGTGCCGCGATAACGATAATCATAACCAGTATAACTGCTGTAATTACTGTATTCTCTGAAGATTCTATTCTTTGTTTAATCTCTGTAGATTCGTCATCTACTATTACGGTTTTAATTAAAGGGTGGAATTTTCCATCATTTTCTTTTAAGACTTTTTTTACGTCCTTGTAGGTATCAAGTACATTTGTACCTGATTTTCGTGATACCTCCAAACTTAAGGCTGGTTGTCCATTAACAATTACTGTATTTTTACTTTTATCGTAACTTCTTTTAACCTCAGCAATATCACCAAGAGATAATGTGAAATTATTTTCTGCTTGGATAGGTAAATCTCTTATCTGCCGATAATTTTGATATAGACCTGGTATTTTGACTGAGAAATCTGCATTTTCATCTGTCAGTACGCCTGCAGGAACAATGTTATTGTATGATTGAAGCGCATTATAGACATCTGCAACATTAATTTTATATTTCTGCAGCATGTTTGGATCAAGAGTGATCTTAATTATTTCTTCTCTTTCACCTTTAATATCAACTTCAGTTACATTCCCTATTTTTTCTAAAGAGTCTTTATAGGCATCAGCTGCCTTTAAAAGCACCTCGTATGGGACGTTACCGTATAGCCCAATATATATTCTTGAGAACATTGATGAGTCATATTCTTTAACTTCAATTATTTCCATTTCTCTTGGAAGCTTGTCGTTTGCATCCGAAATTGTGTTTCTTACTAACTTCGCAAGACTATCATTTTCAGTATCTAAGTTAAAAGAGACCATGAATGAAGCTATATTATCTTTTGATATAGAGATGATTTCATCTAAATCTTTCAGAGCCATCAGCTCTCTCTCTATTGGCTCAACTATTAACTTTTCAATTTCATTTGCTGACATACCGTCATATTTAATAATTACAGCAACTGTTTTGAGATCAATTTCAGGCATCTCCTCTTTTGGAAATGTTACATAAGAAATTACTCCTAAAAGAATAATCATAAGTAGTAACGTAGAAATTGTTTTTTTTCTTAAAAGGATAGCTGATAATATATTACGCAACATTTTTATACCTCAACAGTCTGCTTACTTGATGTTTTCATAAGAGATCTGACGTGAGATGGTAAAATCAGTAAACATGGAGTAACTATTAGAGTAAGAAATGCTGAAAATGACAGACCGTATACAATACACTGTGCAAGTGGTGTCCAAAAACCACTTACATTAGAGTCATATTCGATTGTACGAGCTAGTGGATCTATACTGTAATTTAGGGCAAGAGGAATTAGACCCAGCATTGTTGTGATTGTCGTTAAAAAAATAGGTCGAAGCCTTTGGGCACAAGCTTTTAAAACACTATTAAAAAGATTATCTGTGTCTTTTTCTCTGACAAAATTAAAAGCATCGATTAATATAATATTATTATTTACTACAATACCCGCTAATGAAACCACACCAACGCCGTGCATAATTGCTGAAAAAGGCTGATTAAATAAAAGTAATCCAAAAAATACGCCAGCTGTACTCATAATAACCGCCGTAAGAATAATGAAACTTTGATAAAAACTATTAAATTGAGTTACCAGCAAAGCTGCCATAATCAATAACGAAATAATAAATGCTTGGGTTACAAATTTCATTGACTCAGTTTGTTCTTCGTTTTCACCACCAAAGGCAACATCGATATATGAAGGGTAGTTTTGATCAGTAATCCAGTCTTGTATTTGATCTACTTTATTAGCTGCGATAATTCCTTGTTCAACATTTGCTTTTATATACATTGCGTTTCGTGCATCGTATCTTCTAATAAAGCTTACATTTTGCTTAGGTTTTTTTTCAACAAAATTACTAATTGGAATTTGACCTGATCTTGTTTCAATCATGATAGTATCAAGTTGATCAATTGACCTCTCCTTATCAGCATACCTAACATAAATCTCTAGCTCATCGTCTACATCATCTGGTCTATATTTTCCAATCATGACCCCATTAGTTACAAGACTAACAGCTTTCCCAATTGTAAAAATATCTGCTCCAAATTGTGCAGCTTTTGGTTTATCAATTATCAACTCCCAATCAACGAGTGGAACAGGCAATGTATCTTCCACACCAACCAATCCTTCAACATTTTGATCGACATATGTCCGAATTTCTTTTGTGATATCGATAAGGCTTTCGCTACTTGGCCCAGTAATTCTAATTTGTATATCTTTACCAACAGGTGGACCACCAGATTCTTCTGTAACCTCAATTTTAATCCCATTAATCGACCTGAAATCATTTCTTAAATCAGCAATAATTTTATGACCATTCTCTCTTTTATCTCTATCTACAAACTCGAAGAACGCAGTGGCAATTAAATCTTCTGAATTTCCACCACTACCACCACCAACATTACTAAACTGACCAGTTTGTAAAAAATAATTTTTTATTCCTGCCTTTTCGTTAATTATAATTTCTACATCTCTTGTAAGCCTATTAACTTCTTCAATTGATAAGTTTCCTCGAGCAAATATTTTTACCTTACCGAAATAAGGATCACCTGTAGAAAAATAGATCATACCTTTTCCAAAACTAAAAAAACTGGTGATGATTGTAAATAGAAGGATAAAAACCGTTAATAAAGTCAAAATAGGTTTTTTGAGAAGTTTTTCCAAAAATTTAACGTAAATACCTATATAGCCTGTTAACTCTTTTAAATTAAAACTCTGATCAGATCCGAGTTTCTTAAAAGCGTTTGCAGATGCGTTAGATGGTTTTCCAACAACACTACCTATGACTGGCACAAACATTAGACTAAAGACGAGCGCAATAGCGAGAACAACAAAAACTGTTACAGGTAGTATTTTCATAAATTGACCGCTCATACCTGGCCAAAAGAAAAGGGGGATAAAAACGGCCAAAGTTGTTGCAGCAGAGGCAACAATTGGCCAAAACATTCTCTTTGCAGAGTATATATATGCTTTTTCCCGGTCTAGTCCTTCAAGCATTTTTCTATCTGCCATTTCAACCACCACCAGCGATCCATCAATAAGCATTCCAAGCGCAACAAGAATCCCAAAGATAACCATAAAATTATAGTCATAACCAAGGACGTACATTACAAATAGAGCGATCAATATTGATACAGGAATTCCTGAGCCCACAATCAAAGATGATCTCACTCCTAACGCTAGCATTGTTACCAACAGAACAAAAATCGTTGCAAGCAATATATTGCCTTGAAGAGAATCCACGTTATCTTGCATGATTTCTCTGGTATCCATAACATAAGTAAAGTTGATATCAGATGGCACTTTGGCTTTAAATTTTTGAACGACATCGTCTACTTGATTAATAGTTTCAATTACATTACGTCCTCGACCTTTTTTGACTAAAAGGGATATTCCAGGTTCACCGTTAACTTTTGTATAACTTACTCTATCTTTAAAGTTTCTCTTGATCTCAGAAATATCACTCAAGTTTACAGAGCTATTGTTGGTTGATCTGATTGGAAGTTCATAGATGTCTCGTGCATTTTCAAATAGACCAGGTACATTGACTGAAAATTGACCCTGTCCAGTCTCAATCTCTCCAGCTGTAACAACCTGATTATTATTTGAAACAGAATTAATAATCTCTGCAAAAGAAATGTTATAATTTTCCATCTGTGACCTATTTAAAGTAGCTTCGAGCTGTTCTTCTCTTGCGCCAGCTAATTCAACGTCAAATATTGATGGAATTAATTCAATATCTTTTTTTATCTCCTGAGCTAAATTTAAAAGATAACGTTCAGATGCTGAAGGTGAGTCAATAGAAAGTATTACGGTTGGGTTATCTTGAACAGAAACTTCGCTGACTACTGGTTCTTTGGCATCATCAGGAAATTTTATCTTAGCATCATTTACTGCATCTCTTACCTTATCTAATGATTTTTTCATCGTATCAGCAGCATCAAATTTTATAATTGCAGCTGCATAATTTTCAAATGCAAAGCCTTGCAATTGATCAACACCCTCAATGCTCCTTAGTTCGTCTTCAACTGGTTTTAGAAGCAATCTCTCCGCATCTTGAGGAGAGATACCAGTTAATCCAACCCCAACGTATACAACAGGAATAATTATCTCTGGTTCATTTTCTATAGGAATATTTATTCGACCAAATATACCTGCACAGATTAGAACAAGTAGTAAAGCTAAAGCAGTTCTTTTTCTATCTACTAAAAATTCAATCATTTAATTTTAGTTAACCAATTCAACTTCAACGCTTTGACCACTTACAACATATTCTTGACCTACTGTAATGATTGTAGAGTCTTTAGGTAGCCCAGTAACCCACAGTCCTTCAACGGTATCTTCAATAATTTGTATATCATTAAATAAAACTTTTTGTTCATTCAAGATTTTAACTCCAAGATCTCCATCGTCATTAAGTGAAATTAAATAGGAGGGTATTAAATGTGCCTTAACCTGACTGATCGGTACAAGTATGTCAGCTGACAGACCTTCTCTAATAACGCCACTCTTGTTATCAACTGTTGACTCAATTTTATAAGTTCTTGTGCTAGGGTTAGCACTTTTACTGATAAAACTTATTTTGCCAGTCATTGAACTCTTATCTATAAAATTAATATTAACTTCTTGATCAAGATTTATTTTGTCAACATTCTTTTCTGTTACTTCACCTGTGATTATCATGGGATTAAGTTTTATAATTTTTGCGCAAGGTGTGGTGGGTGTAATTAAATCACCAAGTTCTAAGAAAACATCTTCAACAAAGCCATCAAAAGGCGATCTCATCTTTACGTTATTCAATTCATTGTTTGCCATTTCAACTCTTGCAATAGAAGCCTTTAGGGCTGCTTCAGCAGTTGCAACAGCGTTGTCTGATCTGTAACCTTCATCAGATAAAGTTTTTATTGCATCAAATTGCAACTGGGCTTTATTTTTTGAGGCATTTGCCTCATCTAAAGCTGCAATTCGATTTTCCGGATCAAGCTCGCATATAATATCGTCTTTTTTTACAAATGAACCTTTTTCAACCGTGAAAACAATAGTAGATGAAGTTTTTGGTCTTAATTGCACAACTTTATCAGCCTCGGCTCTGCCCCTGACTGTAAGAAAGTAAGTTTTATTTTGTGCTTCGAAATTCTTGGCACGAACAGAAATTAAATCTTTAACTAGTATTTCAGTAGCAGCAGGCATTGACTGATCATTACTACTTAACGAACCAGAAAATATCCAAGCTATTACAAGCACAAATATTATGATTGCAGAAAGATAATTTACAGGAATTTTTTTTAACATATTAACTCAATTTCTCCCTATTTTTTTCCATATAAGTTAAACCCGTATCCAGCAACGCGGCTGCTAATCCTCTTATAAAGGATATAGATTTTTCTTCTCTGAGTGCCTTGATATCACCCGGAACAGGTCCATCATATTTAAATTGTTCAAATTTTTGCCTTAAAAATAAAACTCTTTCATTAAGAACTGTATCAAGTGTTTCTTTTGGCAAGTACTTAGCGAATAATATTAATAAAAAAAACTCAGATTTTATTTGATCACCGTAATTTCCTGATCTGATATAAGATGAGGCATCACCTAATAAATTTTCTTGCATTTGAGCCATGCCTTTTTTTGTAATTGTATATACTTTTTTGTCTGGTTTTTTACTTTGAGTATGTTGTTTACAAGATACAAATTTACCTGATTGAAGCTTATTTAAAGTTGGATAAATTGTACCAAAACTTAAACTATAAAAATCTGATAACGGGCCTTGGAACATTTGTTTAATTTCATAACCTGATCTTGGGCCCAATGATAAAATTCCTAGACATATTGTTTCTTTTTGCATAATCTATAATCCTAGCGTATCCACATTTAAGTTACCGGCCATATACAAAACCTGTGTTTTTGTAACTTCTCTGTCTTTTTGTTTTGTAAAATAAGCAATTTCAGAATTTAAAAGGGCTTTACGAGCAGTCAAAACATCTAAAACACTCCTCTCGCCAACTTCTTGCTCTATTTCTGTTCCCCGATAAGCAATTTTATTTGCTTCATATGTTAATTCTGCCGCTTTAATTGTTCTTTCAGCTATAAGATGTTTTTGCCAAATGTTACTTGAAAGAGTGACCATTTCATTTTGGATCTTTTGAAGTTGAATCATCTGTAAATTTTTAGCTTTTTTAGCCTTTCTAACATTCGATAGAGATTTACCAGAATTGAATATAGGCCATGTAACTGTTGCTTTTATTTCTTCATTTGTAAGTGAGTCAACCGTGGATGAATATTCATCAAGTTCAGATTTAGTCGCAGTAAGACTTACTTGTGGTAGATAAGCTGATCGTGCTATCCCGACATTAGCATTTGAAATATCTAAATTTGCCTTTGCTAATCTTATTGCATAATTATTCGAGTTTACGACATCTCTATATTCGTCCAATGTTGTAGGAAGCGTAGTTTCAATTTCAGAAAATTTTAAGTCATCTGCTTCAACGCCCGTTAAATCAGAAAATGAGTTTCTTAAGTTTTTTTCAATAATTTGAGACTCAAGTAAACTAATTTTTGCATTATTATAAAATGCCTCAGACTGTGCGACATCTGTTTTAGACGATAGTCCTACCTCATACTCTTTTGTAGTTGCCTTAAATTGCTCCTCAACTGACTTAAGGTTATCTTCATAGGAGTTTACAGTTTTTTGAGCAAGGATAACATTATAGTAAGCCTCAATCGTCTCTAGTATTATATCTTGCTTTATTTTTTCCTGATTTAGTTTTGTCGCCGCTAGAGATCCTCTTGTGGACCTAGCGCTATAAATTTTATTAAAACCACTGAATATATTTTGCGACAAAATAACTGATTTACTACTTGGAGTTAATTCGTAACCAGCTGAACCCGCACCACTTTGACTTGTAATATCCGTATAATCACTTTCAGCAATATTTCCACTTAAAGTAATGGTAGGAAAAAAGTCGGCCTTAGATTGAAAGTAATCTTCTTCTGCAATTGACACATTAGAGCTCTCTGCTTTTAGAGAAAGGTTATTTACAAGAGACTCATTGATTGCATCTTTTAAACTTAATGCACTTGCATTGAAGCCATAAAAAATGTTGAAAATGATTGTTAAAGTAACAAATTTATTCTTCATAAAACATTCATATTATTAAGGGATGCATATATATCAGTTTGATATATATAATCAATACCTATATCAATTTGATATAGTGGCCATATTTTATCTTTCAAGTATGATACAAATGATAATAACCTATTGAAAAACAATGATATTATGAAAATAAAAAACAAATCATTAAATGAAAAAAGTAAAAAATGGCTTAAAAGGCATTTAGATGATGAATTTGTCAAAAAATCTACAAGCCTTAATTATCGCTCAAGAGCTGCCTATAAATTGCTCGAAATTCTAGATAAGTTTAACTTACTTCATAATGTTGAAAAAGCTTTAGATTTAGGATCTGCGCCTGGTAGTTGGTCTATAATACTCAGTGAAAAATTAGAGAACGCCAAAGCAATTGTAGCTATTGACTTACTAGCAATGAAGCCAATCAATAATGTCAAATTCTACAAATGTGATTTTTTATCAGATAAATTTTATACAAATATAGAGGAATTTGGAGCATTTGATTTAATTTTGTCAGATATCTCACCAAACCTGTCTGGAAATAAGACATCTGATTTTCTTCGGTCAAAGGAAATTGTAGAAAATGCTCTTAATTTTTCAATTAAAAACCTCAGAAAAGAGGGAAACTTTGTTGCAAAATATTTTAGAACTGGCGATATTTCTGATCTTTTATCAACCGCTAAAAAGAATTTTGATAAAGTTTCTTCATTCAAGCCAAAATCAAGTCGAATTGAATCAAGTGAAATATATTTAGTATGTCTAAGAAAAAAAACACTGATTAATTGACAGTTATTGTTAAATAAATTATTTATCACCGATGGAGCACTCCAGTATAAAAAAATCTCTTTCTTTTGATGATGTATTAATCAAGCCTGCTCGTTCATCCGTGCTTCCTACTGATGTAGAAACATCAACTAAAATTACGTCAAAAATCACTCTTGGTATTCCCTTACTCTCTTCAGCGATGGATACAGTAACTGAATACAAATTAGCAATTGCTATTGCACAAGCAGGAGGTATGGGAATTTTACACAAGAATATGCCTATTGCTCTACAAGCTCAAAATGTATCAAAAGTTAAAAAATTTGAAACTGGCATGGTAATTGACCCATTAACGATATCGCCAAATGCATCATTGTCCGATGCTCTAGATTTGATGAAGAATAATGAAATATCCGGCATTCCTGTTGTTGATACACACGATAAACTGCTTGGTATATTAACAAACAGAGACGTGCGTTTTGCAAGAGATATGTCTCAAAAAATAAATGAATTAATGACTAGTGAGAATTTAATTACAGTAAATGAGGGTATTTCGACAGAAGATGCAAAAAATCTACTGCATCAACATAGAATCGAAAAGCTGATGGTGACTGATGAGACAGGTAAATGTATAGGTTTGATAACCGTTAAAGATATTGAAAAGAGTCAATTAAACCCCTATGCCTCTAAAGATTCAAAAGGAAGACTTCTCGTTGGCGCTGCAATAGGCGTTGGAAGTGAAGCGATGACTAGGGCTGAACAATTAATTGATGCAGGAGTAGATGTTCTTGTAATCGATACAGCTCACGGGCATTCAGAAAAAGTAATTTCTACTCTTAAGCATATTAAATCTAAGTTCTCTATTGACGTAATAGTTGGAAATGTAGCAACTTTAGAAGCAACTAACGAACTAATAAATGAGGGAGCAGATTGTGTTAAAGTGGGCATTGGTCCGGGTTCAATCTGTACGACCCGGGTAGTCGCTGGAATAGGAGTCCCTCAATTTTCTGCAATAATGGATTGTGCAGAAATTGCTGATAGAATGGGCATTCCATTAATTGCTGACGGCGGTATTAAGTATTCAGGCGATATCGCTAAAGCTCTTGGAGCTGGAGCTAACGCTGTAATGATTGGATCACTATTCGCAGGCACAGATGAGTCTCCTGGCGAAGTATACTTATTTAAAGGTAGAAGTTATAAATCTTATCGTGGAATGGGATCTTTAGGTGCAATGGCCCGTGGTTCTGCAGATAGGTATTTTCAAGAAGAAATAACAGAAAGTAACAAGCATGTCCCTGAAGGCATTGAGGGACGTGTGCCATACAAAGGACCTATAGCTCCCATTGTGCATCAACTTGTTGGCGGCTTAAAAGCGTCAATGGGATATACTGGCTCGTCGAACATTATAGAATTTAAAAAAAATGTTCAATTTATTGAAATTACTGGAGCAGGCCTTAAAGAAAGTCATGTACATGATGTCGACATAACACGTGAGTCGCCCAACTATCCTACAAACTTATGAAATTAATTTTAGTTGCACAACTTTTACTCTTTGCAACCAATGCTTATTCTGCAAATTATTTTAATGAAGCAGTAACTAATTATGAAAATAAAAATTACTTAAATGCAATTAAGTATTTGGAAAAAGAGATTGTCTTTAACCCAAAATCATCAGACTCATATATTTTGTTGGGAAAGTCGCATGAAAATCTAGACAACGAATTAACTGCAATTAAATATTACGATATTGCATTTACATTAGTTCCCCACAATACCGAATTGAATTTTTTGTTAGGAAAAATTTCATATAATTTAGGTTTAATGGATGAGTATGTAGAATATATTTCAAATCTTGAAATTCTGTGTAGCGTTGAATGTGACGCCCTTAATAACCTTAAGGCATTAGCCAACTAAATGATTTATATTGTTGATTTTGGATCACAAGTAACACAGCTCATTGCTCGGCGAGTTCGAGAAGCAGGAGTATACTGTGAAATTATTTCCAATAATTCCTTACTTATAAATATTAAAAAAACTGGTTGTTCTGGGATTATATTCTCTGGAGGTCCAGCAAGTGTCCATAAAGCTAACACACCTAAAATTGACAAAAAAGCCTTTAACCTAAATATACCTATTTTAGGTATTTGTTATGGGATGCAACTTATATGTCATCAGTTAGGTGGAAAAGTTCAATTGTCTAAAAAAAGAGAGTTTGGAAAAACTTTAATTAAACCGTCTAAAAGAAGCATACTTTTTACAGGATTCAATAAAGGAAAAACTTCAAGCCATGTGTGGATGAGTCATGGTGACAAAGTCATAAATTTACCTAAAGGTTTTACTAGTATTGCCTCTAGTTCTAATACTAAGTTTGCTGCAGTAGAAAATAAAAAAAAATTATTTTACGGACTCCAATTTCATCCTGAGGTAGTTCATACACTAAATGGACATAAGATAATTGAAAATTTTATATTTAAAATTTGTAAAGCTAAAAAAAACTGGAGCATGAAAAATCATTTAAGAAACCAAATAAAAGAAATTAAAAACAGAGTTAAAAAAGATAAAGTAATTTGTGGGTTATCAGGTGGCGTGGACAGCACTGTAACTGCTGCAATAATATCAAAGGCTATTAATAATCAGTTAACGTGTATTTATGTTGATACTGGCTTAATGAGACACAATGAAACAGTAGAAGTAGTAAAATTATTTAAAAAATATTTTAAATCACGTTTAATTATAAAATATTCAAAACGAACTTTTATTGATGCATTAAGGGGAATTTCAGATCCAGAAAAAAAGAGAAAAATTATTGGCAACTTATTTATTAAAATTTTCAATCAAGAGGCAAAAAAAATTAAACGTGCCAAATATTTAGCTCAGGGGACGATTTATCCAGATGTAATAGAGAGTCAGAGTTTTCATGGTGGGCCAACATCAATAATTAAATCTCACCATAATGTTGGTGGTTTACCAAAAAAAATGAAACTCAAATTAGTTGAGCCACTACGTGAGCTATTTAAAGATGAAGTAAGGAGTCTAGGCATTGAGATGAAATTGCCTATTAAATTTATTGGTCGTCATCCATTTCCAGGACCGGGTTTAGGCATAAGGATACTTGGCGAGGTCTCTGCAGATAGAGTAAAGATACTGCAGCAAGCGGACAACATATATATTGAAGAAATTAGAAGTGCTGGCTTATATGATGAAATCTGGCAGGCTTTTGCAGTATTAATGCCTGTGAAAACTGTTGGGGTAATGGGTGATCACAGATCTTATGAACAAGTATGTGGATTAAGGGCAGTCACTTCTGTTGATGGTATGACAGCGGATTTTTATCCCTTTAAAGCTGATTTTTTAAGTAAAGTCTCAACTAGAATAATCAATGAAGTGAAGGGTATTAATCGAGTAGTATACGATACAACCTCAAAACCACCAGGAACAATTGAGTGGGAATAATAAAATTGCATATTAATATGGAATATTTAATTTTTTAAATATTTGGAGAAAGCAATGATTACAGTGATAGTTAAATTTAAAATATCTGACGAACTTAATTTAAAAATCCTCAAAGAAAAATTTATTGAAACTTCAGTATTATATGTAGATGTAGAAGGTCTATTAAGAAAAAATTACATAGCGGATACTGAAAATGGTTTTGCTGGTGGAGTCTATACTTTTTCAACAATAGAAAATGCTAAAAGATGGTTTAATGAAGATAGAATAAAGTGGATAACAGAAAGATTCTCTAAACCAGAAATTGAATACTATGAAAGCCCTGTCATTGTTGATAATGAAAAGAATAAAATAATTTCATAAAAAACCTACCCTTAACTGAAAAGCGAAAAGAAGGCATGCTTTATTAAGCGAATAATAAAATGGTAGGTGTAAATGAATTCATTCAAAGAATTCCTGAAATATCTGGTAATTTCAAACCCAAAAAATTAGATACTTGTTCCATCAAATTAATGGAAAGTATTTATTTTTAAATTATATATACATATCATGAATGATATTAAGATTAATATTTTTTGGTTTAGGCAGGATTTAAGACTCTCAGATAATCCGGGATTAGTGAAATGTATAGCTAATGGCAGGACGATGCCAATTTTTATCTTTGATGATGAAAACTCAAAAGATTATATTAATGGATCAGCAAGCAAGTGGTGGCTACATCATTCTTTGCTAAGTTTAAAAAAGTCACTTAATGATAACTTAAGTTTTTTTAGAGGCGATCCCAAAAAAATATTAGATCAATTGTCTCAGGGCAATAATATCAAAGGAATATATTGGAATAGATGTTATGAACCGTGGAGAATAAAAAGGGATAAGAACATTAAAAAATATTTTCAAGATAAAGGTTTAATTGTAGAGACTTCAAACGCTTCATTGCTTTGGGAGCCATGGAATATTAAAAAAAATGATGGGACTCCATACAAAGTATTCACACCTTACTACAGAAAAGGATGTCTTAATTCTGAAATGCCAAGGGTCCCTATACAAAAACCAAAAATAAATAACCTGATTGTGCATAAAGACGGATTAGATATTAATGATCTTAGATTAATTCCAAATGAAAATTGGTATCTTAAAATGAATAACTTATGGACTCCAGGTGAAATGGGCGCCCAAAAAAAAATTGATATTTTTATTAAGAACGGATTAACAAACTATAAAGACGGTCGAAATTTTCCATCGGGCAATAATGTTTCTCAATTATCTCCTCATCTGCATTTCGGAGAAGTATCTCCAAATCAAGTTTGGTATAGATCCAAAACACAAGAAGGAAAAAAAGAAATTAAAAGAGACCTGGATCATTTTTTAAGTGAGTTAGGTTGGAGAGAATTTTCGTTTAACTTACTCTATCATTTTCCAACTTTACCAAAGGAGAATCTACAGAAAAAATTCGATAAATTCCCATGGGATAATGATAAAAATAATTTAAAAAAATGGCAAAAGGGCTTAACTGGATATCCAATTGTTGATGCCGGGATGAGAGAGCTGTACCAAACTGGCTATATGCACAATAGGCTAAGAATGGTCGTTGGTTCATTTTTAGTTAAAAATCTTCTACTTCATTGGCATCATGGCGAAAGGTGGTTTTGGGATTGTTTAGTTGATGCAGACTTAGCTAACAATAGTGCAGGATGGCAATGGATTGCAGGTTCTGGTGCTGACGCAGCACCCTACTTCAGAATATTTAATCCCGTGATGCAGGGACAAAAATTTGATCCAGACGGAAAATACACAAAGAAATATATTCCGGAGTTAAAAGATATGCCTAATAAATATTTATATAACCCATGGGAAGCTCCTAAAGAAATTTTAGAGTCAGCAAACGTTAGATTAGGAGATAATTATCCCTTACCAATAGTGGAAATAGGCACTTCACGACAAAAGGCACTCGAGGCCTTTGCATCGACCAAAGCATAAATAACTAGTTTTTATTTCTTCTATGAGTTGAGAAAATGATTTTTCTCACAGATTTTGAACTCATGTAAGAAACACTTTCTAGCTTACAATTTATTAGTTAATTTCGTAGAAGAGATGCCTTAATTAGCAAAGTTTTTGCCTCAACTACACAATGATGTATAGTTAAGCATTATGAATTCAGACATAGCCATACTTATAGTTCAAATGGTTGCGGCATTTGGTGTGGTTGTATCTGTAATATACCTTGGAATTCAGATTCATTTACAAAATGAAATTACCAAAGCTCAGTTTGGACATTCATTAACACATAGGATGTATGAAAGGTATTTTAATACCTCAAAAGATAAAGAGTTTAGTGATTTCTTATCGAAAGATTGGGCAGCGGGTGAATTAGACGATGCAGATAAATGGAGAGTCGCAGTATATGTAAATGCCTTATTAGTAGATATTTTTGATACATACGAAAAAGTGGAAAAAGGATTTGTTGATGAATCACACTTAAAAATGAGAATGCATATGTTGAAACTGGGAACAATGAAAGCGCCTATTGCACAATCGACTTGGAGATATTGGAGAGGAATTAAATCAATAGAATTTGTCGAATGGTTTGAAAATGAAATTTATGGTGATCGAGCAACCTTTAAAGAAGGTTATCAAGAGGAACTAATTCCAAATGTTAGAAGGGATTAAATAAAGGAAGTTATTAATGAGAAGAATTGTTACAGGACATAACACGAACGGAAAATCCATAATTAAAATTGACGGACCTCCAGCACGCTCGATTGGAGAAGAAATTGGAGGTTTATATGAAATTTGGAATGAGACAGGCATAGCAGTAGACACTCTTAGTGACTTTGATAATGCGGATAGCGATATCATATTATCGCCACCTGTTGGCGGTTCTAAGTTTCGATATTTTAGAATAATGCCAACACCACAAGGTGTTTCAGTTGAAATACTTAATAAGATGGCTGAGGAAGTTTTTTCACGAATTGGGGCAGCACATCATAGGGTTGATATCACAAGACATCCAGCAATGCATAAAACAAAAACAATCGATTACATTATTCTGCTTGAAGGTAATGTAACATTGGTTTTAGATGAAGAAGAAGTAAAATTAAAGCCTTTTGATGTTGTGGTTCAAAGAGGCACTAATCACGCTTGGATCAATAACGGTAAAAAGCCCGCAACACTAATTGCAGTGTTAATTGATAGGGATTTAAAAGAATAAAATCAGTATCTTAGCTTTTTCTAGAAATTTTAATTTTTATCAAGTATAAACCGGTTTTATGAGACGAAAATCCTCAGCTGATATAAAAAACCTTAAAGGCAGGATGCCTATTGTTTGCTTAACAGCTTACACTGCTCCTATTGCACGTGCAATTGATGATGCTGGAGACTTACTACTCGTGGGAGACTCTCTTGGTATGGTTCTTTATGATTATGAAAATACACTTCCTGTCACAATTGATCAAATGATTGAACATTCAAAGTCAGTTGTAAAGGCCTCAAAAAAGTCATGTGTAATCGTTGACCTTCCATTTGGATCTTATGAAGAATCTGTTGATAAGGCTTTTATGAACGCTGCTAGGGTCATGAAAGAAACAAATTGCAATGGCGTAAAACTTGAGGGTGGTCAAAATATGTTCAATACCATTAAGTATCTTACAAGCCGATCTATCCCAGTGATGGGCCATATTGGACTGCAGCCACAAAGTGTTTTGTTAGATGGTGGTTATAAAGTGAAAGGTAAAAATAAATTTGACTGGCAAAAGTATATTGACGATGCACTGGCAGTTGAAGAGGGTGGTGCTTTCTCAGTTGTATTAGAGGGCATGGCTGAGCCATTGGCAGCAGAAATAACTTCCATTTTAAAAATACCTACAATTGGTATAGGCGCTTCACCAAAATGTGATGGCCAAATCTTGGTTACAGAGGATATGCTAGGCCTCACCAATGTGGCCCCAAAATTTGTCAAAAAATATATAAATTTAGATAAACTTATTAAGAATTCTGTAAGTCAATATGCTTTAGATGTAAGAAATAGAGTCTTTCCAGGTTCAGAACATACATATGAAATGAATGTACAGATTATAAAAAATAAAGGCAATGAATAATGTCAGATGTATTAAGACAAATCGATGAAGATTTGCGAAAAGACAGAATTTTAAGTTTATGGAAAAAATATGGTATTTACATAATCGTATTTATTTTGTTAATTATTAGTTCAGTAATAGGCTATCAAATCAATAAATCTCTCAATATTTCAAATAACCAAAAACAAGTTGAAAATTATCTTATTGCGTCAAACTTACCCTCAGAAAATGAAATAGTCTCTTCTCTGTCTAATATTGAAAATAGCAGTAATATTTTTATGAGAGGTTTAATACGTCTAAAGATGGCAAACGCCCTAATGAGTCAAGGAAAAAAAGAGCAGTCACAAGCAATTCTTATTGAATTAATGAGGGATAGAGAAATTAACAAAATTTTAAATGATGCAGCTGGATATTTTTATTTAATGAGTAATTTAAATGAAATTACTAAAGATGAGATATCAGTTTATTTTTCTGATAGTCAAATTGATAATAGTGCCTTTAAGTATTTATTCTTAGAATTATTTGCTTTACATTATCTTTTCTCCGGAGATTTTGAGCAAACAAAGAATAGCTTTCAAGAAATTATCAATGATCCAGAAGCCCCCAATGATATTGTTATACGATCAGAAAAATTTCTTGAATCAATTAAATAAATGAAAAATAAATATTTTTATATACTATTTTTCATAGTTTTTATTACTAGTTGTACAGGCAGTAAAGAAAATGTAGTCAAAGAAGATAGATTTCCAGTTTTAAGTTATAATGCTGAAATATCTGAAACACTAAATCTGAATACGGCAAATATTACAATAGACTCACCAAAAAAAATTGGATATTGGTCACAGCACTATCAAAATCCTCAGAACAATCTTAATAATCTTGCTACCTTATCAACATTAAGAAATGAAAAAAAAATTATTTCCTCAAAAAAAGGTCCCATAAATATTATCCAACCAATATACTTTGATAATCAACTATGCCATGTAATTAGTACAGGTCACCTTGAATGCATTAATACAAAAAATAATGAGTCAATTTTTAAAATCAGTCTGAAAAGTCAATCTGATAATAAATATGAAGTTTTTAGAGGTGGAATAGCATATTTTGATGGAAAGATAGTTTTTGTAGATGCCTATGGTCAAGTAAAATTAATTAATTCAGATAATGGCGAAATAAATTGGGAAGTTGACATTGACTTTCCAATTTTATCTCCTCCACTGATTTACAGAGATTATATTTATTTTATTACTGCTGATAATCGAATTTATTCATTAAATTTTGAAAATGGTGATATTGAGTGGACATTTCAAACTATTGAAGAAAGTAAAAAAAATCTTTTTACAGCATCCCCAGTTGCATATGAAAATATTATAATTGCACCATTTAGTAATGGCGACTTAATATCTTTTATATATGATCAAGGTCGGCCAATATGGTCAGAAAATGTTTCTAAGGCTTCGCTAATTAGTAATTTTGCATTAAAAGATATTGCCGCAAGTCCCGTTATTGCTGGTACTGAGATTATTTCGCTTAGCTCTCATGGAAAAATAATATCTGTAAACATTATTAACGGACAAAGAAATTGGTCAGTTGATATATCAGGTTATCGAACACCTATAGTTTCAGGAAATCAGATTTACCTTATTGATGAGGACGGACGATTAATATGTCTAGACAGAACAAGTGGTGATATTTATTGGATTTCAAATCTTGGTAAATTTAGAAAAGGAAATAAAATTGATGACTTAAATATGTGGTTGGGGCCTTATTTACTTAATAACTTGCTATACACAATGTCATATTTTGGAGACCTTAAGATTATTTCACCAATAACTGGTGAGATTGTATCTCAACAAAATGTTGGTATAAATAAAATCATAATAGATCCAATTATTACTAACGATACAGTCTTCATCACTGATGAGAATTCTAATGTCTACACCCTCAAGTAATATAAATATTTGTATAATTGGAAAACCTAATTCAGGTAAATCAACTTTATTTAATTGTTTAATAAAAAAAAATATTTCACCTGTTGGTGAAGAATATGGACTCACTAAACAACTGATAAAAGACCAATTTATATATAACAATCAATCTTTTACAATTGTTGATACACCAGGACTCAGAAGAAAAAGTAAAATTAATGATATTGATGAAATTCAACGCAATAGAGAAGCAATTAAGTTAATCGGCGCAGTTGATACTGTATTGTTGCTAATAGACTCATTAGAAAGTTTCACTAAACAAGATTTTAGACTTGCTGATTTAGCAATAAATAAAAAAAAAATAATATTTTTTTTATTTAATAAGCAGGATATTTTAGATGATAAGAATAAATTTCAATCTAAAATCTACAAATATCTTAAAAATAATTATGGACAATATAGAATGGTAAATATCGAGTTTATTTCAGCTAAAAGGAATCAACGAATCACTAGTTTACTCAAACAATTAATAAATAAAACAAAGATCAAAGATACTAAAATAAAAAAATCAAAACTAAATAAATTCCTTAATCATTTAATTAAACAAGATCGATTTCCAAAAGTAAAAAAAATAGAAATCAGACCAAAATATATCGTTCAACTGAATGAAGCGATACCTTCTTTTAAAGTTTTCATTAATTCAAAAAATCGAGCACCCTTAATATTTAAAAAATATTTTGATAGCTCATTCAGAAATTATTTTAAGCTAGAAGGAATTCCAATTAACTTTAAATTTATAAGTTCTAAAAACCCATATTTAGGCTAAATATTTATTATCCGAGCGGTTTCGTTGTTACTAAGTAATTCAACTAATTTTTTTGCAATTATGGTTGGTTCAATCAAATTCTCTTTATTCTCGCCCGGCATTATATTTTCTCTAAAAGGGGTATTTACACCCCTTGGACATAATATTTTGGCTTTGATGCCTGTTTTTTTATTTTCCTTTGCGTATGTCATTATTAGCTCATTAAGAGCGAGCATTACCGGTTTATAAATTCCCCAATAAAGGCTTTCAATATAATCAGGATTTATCGAAAGCACTACTAGTTGTGCATCTTTTGAGTTTTTAAGTAATAAATGAAAATTTTTTAAGATTCTAAAGTTTGCAATATAGTTCAAATCTATAATTGCTTTAAATTTTTCATTGTCAATTGAACTTATCGGAGATAATTGAGAAATACTACCGGCACATAGGATTAAATAATCAATAGAGCTATTTTTTTTTGAAATTTCACGCGATAAGTTTTCAATACTATTTTCTTCACACAAGTCTAAAGGAACAATTGTACATTCGCATCCATTAGACACTATTAAATCATTTACCTCTTCCAGTTTTGAGACGTTTCTACCAACAATATAAATATGTTTAGCATAATGCGATAATTCAATTGATGTTTCCCTTCCAATTCCAGAAGATGCACCAGTTACTAAACAATTTTTAGAACGCATAATTATATCTTAATATCTATTTTATCTAATTCCCTTGGCACATAATCAATTAAATCTACACCATATTCTATTATATCGTTGAAAGAGCTATTTTTCTTGATATCACTAATATAATTTGGAGCAACATTTTTACTGAGAAAGAAAATTAATAAAATAAAAATAACATAGCCTCTAAATATTCCCAGCACTGCGCCAAATCCAAAATCGATTAGCCCTGATTTTTTGGGCTGCATGATGCCTATAATGATCCTAATTAGGGAAGATAGTATAATATATGAAATAATTAGGGTCGCTAAAAAAATTACTATATCGGATATCGTTTGATTACTTATATAAGGATCAATATACGGTCTAAGTATAATAAAACAATTTTTTATTATATAAAAAATTAAGATCCATTTTGCTAAATTAAAAAAACTTTTTATGAAACCATTTTTTATACCAAAAAAGATTGAAATTAGACAAATAATTAAAAAAAATATATCATAAACATTTAAAAATGATGAATAATCAATATCCACTTAAATATCTTTCTTTAAAAACTGTAACATAATAGGCAGTAAAGTTAGGCTGCCAATCATTGCAATAAACATAGCAAGGGCAGTAAAAATTCCAAAATATATTGTTGGATAAAAGTTCGAAAATATTAAAATTGAAAAACCAAAAATTATTGTTAATGAGGTATTTCTTATAGCCATGCCTACCGTCTTACTGCTATTGACCATTGCTTCGATACTAGAGTTATTATCCGACCTAAATTCTTGATAGCGGTACACGTAGTGAATACTATTATCTATTGCAATACCTATTGTAATTGCAGCAATTGTGATTGTCATTAAATCAAGAGGTATTCCAAGATAACCCATCGTTCCAAGTATGACAAAACAAGCAATTATATTTGGTATTATTGCAATGATAGCGATCGATAAGGATTTAAATAAAAAGACTAGCATAACAAATATGCCTATTAAAACTATTCCAAGTGATTTAATTTGCGAGTCAAAAAGACTCTCAAGCATATTATTGTAGAGTATCAATACACCGGTTGAATACGCATTTATATTATCTGTATTAATATTTTCTGTGAAATAATCATTTAAATCATTTACAAAATCAGATCTTTTTAAATCAGGATGAGTATCAATTAGACGCATTGTAATCCTAGCTTGATTTTTTTCAATTTGAACATAAGGTTTTAATATTTGATCTTTTAATTTAGTGGGTAATTTCTTATACAAAACAGCTAACTCTAAGCTATCAAATTCATTACCAGAATTTAAAGATTCTGCTACTCTTATCACAGACGCCAAAGACAAAACCTTTCCAGCAAAATTATAAGTTTCAAGATGATCATGAATATTTTTTATTAAATCAATTTTTTCTTTCGTAAACCAATAGTCAGTTGGATCATAAGCAATACCAAAATCAAGCAGGTCTTCATCATCAAAATTTTCAGCTTCGGTCGTGTTTGTGTCAAATTCTATAATAATATCAAGTGGTGTTGTGCCCCCAAGCTTTTCATCAATCAATTTCATACCTTTATATATTTCTGTATCTTTTTTGAAATAGTCTACAAAACTATTTTCGACCTCTAAAAATGTAGAACCTATAATTCCTAAAATAAATAGTGATGAGAAGATGATTATAGTTATCTGTTTATAATTTGATGAAATACTAACAAATATTTTATTACTATTAATTTCTTTAGATAAATTATTGGGATCAAGACCTAGGACCATCATCATGATAGGCAGAAATATAAAACTAGTACAATAGGCAACAATAAGACCAACGCACATCATTAAGCCAAAATCCATTACTGGCTTAATGCCACTTAAATAAAGTGTTAAAAAAGCAAACACGGTTGTAAGAGCTGAATAAAGACAAGGCTTGTACATTTTTTTAACTGTAAAAATAATACTTTCAATTTTATTTAAATTTAGTTTTTCTGCTAATGCCTGCTTATATCGAACAGCAATATGAACTGTCATTGACAGAGTTAAAATTAACATAAGCATAATAAAGTTTGACGATATAACTGTGACTTTCCATCCCAATAGAGACACAAGACCAGTCATTATAGTTAGAGCAGCAAAGCAATTAGCAACACAAAATAGCATCCAGAGAGGACTTCTAAATACAAGATAAAGTAAAATAAGTATAAATATAAGTGCACCTAGTCCAAAAAAAATAATATCGTTTTTTACAAAGGATATTGTATCGTCCGCTATCATTGATATTCCTCCAAGATGTAATTTAAGACCTGAGTCATCAAATGAAGAAATTAGTTCTCTAATTTCAATTAAATTTTGATGTCTCAATGCATCAAAAATTTGTTTTTGCTGATTATATAAATCATTAATATATTTTTTATTTTCAATTTCTTCACTAGATAAGTTTTTAGCATAAGATAAGTTAAACCTCTCTTTTTGAAGTGCCTCATATTTTAAATCACGTTTAAAGTTTACAAGAATAGCCGTACTTGTTAGATCTGAACTTATAATTAGATCTTTAAAAATTTCACTTTTTTGAATTTCTGCTTCGGCAAGGCTTATATCTATATCTTCGTCTTCAAGTGTTGGAACCTCATTGAGTAAATCAATGAGTGTTTGATTGTTTACTGTAAATAAAGGTACATCAAATATAGATTGTACTTCTTCAACCCATGAAAATTCATTTAGTTTATTAATAAAGGTTCCTATAATAGTTAAGTTTGGTTTGGATAATATTTTTTCATTATCAGTGAATGTTACAATTAAGAAGTCACTACTCGAATAATCATCAATTACATTCCGAAATTTTTTTAAATCTTTATCCTGCTCAAGAATTAATGTGTCTGAGGATGCATCAATTTGAAAGTATTTGATATTATATAAAAAAAATGAAATTATGACTATAATGAAAAATAAGGCGTATTTAGAATATTTTTCTAATACCAATCTATAAATATTTTCCATTTAATATGAAGTATATGTTCTATTATATCTTTTACCAAGTTTGGTTAGAACCTCATAGGGTATTGTACTAATCCTTTTACATATCTTATTGATATTATTTTTATTTCCTATGATATCTACGTAAACATTTTTGTTTTTTGATATTCCTTTAATATTTGTTACATCAAAGGTAATTAAATCCATTGATACACGGCCAACTATACTAATTTTTTGGTGGCCTACGTATCCTTCAAAATTATTTGAGAATAATCTACTAAATCCATCTGCATATCCAAGTGGAACAGTTCCAATGATCATATTCTTCTTCGCTTTAAACGTAGCTCCATATCCAATAGTGTCATTCTTAGATATATTTCTCACTTGAATAATTTTTGCCTTTAGGTTGATTACATTATCATAAATATTTTTACTATCTTTTAGAGGATTCCCACCATATAGCGATATACCAGGTCTAACCAAATCAAAATGATACTTCTTACCTAAATGTATACCTGCAGAATTTGCTAGACTATGTTTAGTATTTGGAAAATATTTTATAATTTTACAAAAATTCTTTAATTGATGGCCATTCTTTTTTTTTGAAGGTGTATCAGCACAAGCAAGATGACTCATTACCAGAACAACATTTGAGAAGTTAATATATTTTTCTTTATTTTCTAAAATCAATTTTGTTTCATCTTTATCTAACCCTAGTCTGGACATGCCTGTATCAAAATGTATTGCAATCTTTAGTGATTTTTTAATTTTTACTTGATATTTTTCGATTCTTTTAAGTTCTGATAAGTTATTGATTATAGGTATCAAATTGTATTTATGTATAATTGATAAATCAGATGTTACGAGCCCATTTAGTATAAATATTGAAATTGATTTATTAACCTTTCTTACTTCTAAGGCTTCATTTGTTGTAGCGACAAAAAAATAGCGGCATCCAGATCTGTACAGTTTAGGTACAATTTTTTTAATACCAAGTCCATAAGCATTAGCTTTTACTGTTGCAGCTACAATGCAATTACTATTTACTTTTTTTTTAATCTTCCTGTAATTATTTTTTATAGATTTTAAATTAATATTAAGAACGGTGTTTTTATCAATGTCTTGCATTTCTTTGCGGACTACTCGTAGTTATCAGAATGCTCTTTGCTTATAAAATTGCCAAATCTGGTAAATTTACTTTCAAAACTTAATTTAATATTTCCTGTCGGGCCGTGCCTTTGTTTTAATATTAAAAGATCTGCTTGGCCATGTATCTCATCCATCTTTTGTTGCCATTCAATAAATTCAGCCGTTCCTGGAGACGGAGCATTTTTTTCTAAGTAGTATTCTTCTCTAAATATAAACATTACAACATCAGAATCTTGTTCAATTGATCCTGATTCTCTTAAATCTGACAACTGTGGTTTTTTATCTTCTCTTTGTTCTACTTGTCTAGATAACTGTGATAATGCTATTATTGGAATATTCATTTCTTTCGCCAATGCTTTTAATCCTTGAGTAATTTCTGAAATTTCTAAAACCCTTGACTCGTTTCTTGATGTTTTACTTGGTCTCAATAATTGGAGATAATCAATTACTATTGCTCCAAGCCCATTTTTTCTTTTTAACCTCCTTGCTCTAGAGGAGAGGGTCCCAATATTTATTGCTGGTGTATCATCAATGAATAGTGGTATTTCGAGAATATTTTTAGATACAGAAACAAGGTTGTCCAGATCATTTTCTGATAAGTTTCCTCTTCTTATATCGTTTGAACTTATTTTAGCTTGTTCTGATAATATTCTTGTTGCCAGCTGTTCCGACGACATCTCTAGTGAAAAAAATAATACACTTGAATCTTTATCCTGTGATTGGTATGCATTTTTAGCAATATTATATGCAATGTTAGTTGCTAGTGACGTTTTCCCCATTGATGGCCTTCCAGCAATTATAATTAAGTCTGAAGGATGAAACCCCCCGAGTTTTGCATCAAGATCTCTAAAATCTGATGACAATCCAACAACACTACTATCTTTTTCAAATGCTTTTGTCGCAAGTTCAATGGCCTCTTCAACAGAACTTTTAAAAGTTTGAACGTTGTGCGTCGATATTCCTTTTTCAGATATCTGGTAGAGATCTTTTTCTGCTTCTTCTATTAAATCAGAGGGTTTTACATCCATTTCACTTTCTATAGCATTGTGTTGCACTTTGCCACCAAGTTCAAAAAGTCCACGTCTAACCGCAAGGTCATAAATTATTTGCGCATAACTCTTTGCATAATCTAGAGATACTGCCGAATTAGCAAGTCTCGCTAGGTAGCTTGATCCACCAATTTCTTCTAAAGTTTTTTCAACTTCAAAATAACTTTTCAAAGTTATAGGTGTCGCAATTTGACCTTTAGATATTAATTTATGAATTACCTCAAATATAGTTTTATGAACTGCCTCGTAAAAATGATCGATATTTATAACTTCACTTACATCATAGAAAACTTCATTATTGAGCAAAATTGCCCCAAGAAGTCCTTGTTCTGCTTCAATATTATGCGGTAGTTCTTTCGGGCTAAGATTACTTGTAGGAAGCGTATAGGTGGATGACATTAAGTTAATTATTAACAAATAGAAAATATTGTCAGTAATAATATTGTGAAAGATATTAACATCATAGAAAAATTGTTAATATCACTCATATGTTATATCTGAGTTTATACTAGGTGAGTAACCAACTGTATTTACTGCAAATAAATTTAAGTTCTTTTACTTATCACTAATCTAATAGAGGCTTGAATTTCGTCATAAAGACGAAATTTTAATTCATAATCACCAATAGATTTAATGGGAGTTAGAATAATGCTTTCAGCATGCAATTCTACTGAAAGAGATTGTTTAACTTGTTCTACAATAAATTTTTTAGTAATTGCACCGTATAATCTACCGTCATCATTAGCTTCCATGTTAATTTTTAGGGTTTTTCCCTCAATTTTACTTTTTAGTTTTTCAGCTTCTTCAATCTTATTTTGATTATTCTCGCTAATATATGACATTTTAGCCTCTAAATTTAATTTATTTTTTTTGTTAGCAACAACAGCTTTTTTTTGTGGAATGAGAAAGTTCTTTGCAAATCCATCTTTTACATTGACTATTTCTCCAGCTTTACCTAATTTTGATAGCGACTCCAAAAGAATTATTTGCATGCTTACCTCCCAGTGTAAGGGAGCAATGCAAGATATCTTGCTCTCTTTATGGCATTAGATAGATCTTTTTGCTTCTTAATTGAAATATAGCTTATTCTACGGGGAGTGATCTTTCCTTTTTCAGAGATGAATTTTCTTAGTGAGCTGATATCCTTATAGTCAAAATTCATTTCATTTTTTTTCATTTTTTCCATTTTCATTAATCGTTATCTTTCATCATTAAAGTTGGAGTGTCAGCAAAAGATTTGACCTTGATTGATAAATAACGAATTACATTTTCGTTAAGGTTTAATTTTAAATTTAAAGCGTTCAAGTTTTTTTCAGGAATTTCTATATTCATAAACTCATAAAAGGCTTTTTTATTATTTTTGATAGGATAAGCTAAATTACGTAAACCCCATGTTTCTTTATATATTATGCTACCACTAAGTTCACTGAGAAGATCTGTATGTTTCTTTAATTCTCCATCTAAATCAGTTGTGCTTAAGTCTTGTTTAAGCATTATAACATGTTCAAAAAGTGCCATATATAAGTGTACTTATTATTAAAAATGGAATAAATATTCTATAATTGGTCTTTAAGCAAGTATTCTTTTTTTGATGAAAACAGCATTAATTTTTCCAGGTCAGGGCTCCCAGTATATTGGAATGGGTATCGAGTTCTTCGAAAATTATAGTGAGTCTAGAGAAATATATGATCAACTAAATCATACATTGGATAGAGATTTGACAAACTTAATATTTTATGGAAATGCGAGTGAATTATCTGAAACTCAGAATTCTCAACCTGCTATAATGGCTACAAGTGTAGCAATTTTTAAAGCATTATTATCAGAAAATTTATTGCCTGAAGGGTCATTTCAGGCTGTCGCAGGGCACTCTCTCGGAGAATATAGCGCCCTAGTTGCTAATGGCGGTATAGGTTTTAATGATTCAGTCAGACTTTTAAAAATTAGATCTAAAGCAATGCAAGATAGTATGCCAGTAGGAACAGGAGGAATGATCGCGTTGATAGGGTGTGAAGAGGATATAGTAGATTATGCTGTAAATTCTGCATCAAAATACGGTAAGATATACTTAGCAAATGATAACGCTGATGGACAAATAGTTCTAAGTGGTGAAATTAATGCAATAGAATTCATTTCAGAAAATGCAAAAAGTTTAAATATTCGAAGAGCAATAAAGCTACCAGTAAGTGCACCATTTCACTGCGAATTAATGAGAAATGCTGCTCAAATTTTACAAGTAGAAATTAATAAAATAAATTTCAATAAATTTAATGCGGACTTTTATTCAAATGTCACGTCAATAAAGTGTACAGAAAATGAAATAGCTCAATTGCTAATCGATCAGGTTGTCAGTATTGTTAAATGGAGAGAGATAATGCAAAATATGATTATAGACGGTTATAGTAAATTCATTGAAATAGGACCAGGGAATGTGTTAACGAATCTTATAAAAAGAACGTCTAAAAATATTCACGCTTTTTCTATTAGTAAAATAGAAGATCTGAAAAAATTAGAAAAATAGTATTGTGAAAAATATTTTAATAACAGGTGCAACGGGAGGAATAGGCAACGCATTAGTTAATAAGTTTCATGCTGCTGGGCATAATATTTGTGCAACCGGAACAAACCTTGAAAAGTTAAAAGCACTTGAAGAAACATACTCTGAAAGACTTAAAATTTGCCAATGTAATTTGTCAAATAAAGAACAAATTAATGAATTATTTAACTATTCTAAAAAATATTACGGGCACACAGATGTATTAATAAATAATGCCGGGATTACTCGTGATAATTTATTTCTTCGAATGAAAGATCAAGAATGGGAAGATGTAATAAATCTCAATCTTAATGCTAATTTTTTTCTAACTAAACTTTTAATCAGAGATATGGTTAAAAATAAATGGGGTAGAATTATTAATGTTACTTCAGATGCAGCAAAAATTGGAAATCCAGGACAATCTAACTATGTTGCCTCTAAAGCAGCAATTGAAGGATTAACCAGAACAATTGCAAATGAATTGGCATCTAGAGGAATTACGGCAAATTGTGTTTCTCCTGGTTTCGTAAACACTGATATATTAAATTCTGTTGATAAATCGAAGCTAGATTCTATGATTCAAAAAATCCCAGTAGGTAGAATGGGTGAGGCTAGTGAAGTTGCAGAAGTTGTTTTTTTTCTATCAAATGAAGAATCATCATATATTACTGGTCAAGTCCTTCATGTTAATGGTGGCTTGACAATGTGATGTATGTAGTAATACTAGTGAATTAAATTAATAGGAGTATTTATGAGTGAAGTTGCTGATAAAGTAAAGAAAATCATTGCAGAACATTTAGGTATAGAGGATATGGGTAAGATTACTGAGGAAGCTAAATTTATTGATGATCTTGGTGCAGATAGTTTAGATACAGTAGAACTGGTGATGGCGTTTGAAGAAGCTTTCGATGTAGAAATTCCTGACGAAAAGGCAGAAACAATTTTGACTGTTGGAGATGCAATTTCGCATTTAGAGTCGAAATAATAATTCAAATTTAATTATGAAAAGAGTTGTTGTCACAGGCATAGGTTTGGTGACACCACTTGGTTGTGGTTCTGATGTTAATTGGATAAACTTAATCTCTGGCAAATCGGGTGGAAAAAAAATTTCAAAATTTGATGCATCAAATTATAAATGCCAAGTTGCATGCGAAGTCCCATTTGGAAGTTTAGAAAATGGATGTTTTAACGCTGAAGAATGGATAGAAAAAAAAGAAATAAAGAAAATTGATGATTTTATTAAGTTTACATATGCTGCAGCTGAAGAGGCATTTAGACAATCCAATTTAAGTGATATTTCTGATCCAACATCGTTTAGATCAGGTTGTATAATTGGATCTGGTATGGGAGGTCTGCCAGGTATTGAAGAGACCTCTATTGAATTTAATAAAGGCAATAGAGTAAGTCCTTTTTTTATTACAGGAAGAATAATTAATATGGCATCAGGATACTTGTCTATCAAGTATAATCTAAAAGGCCCTAGTTATTCAACTGTATCAGCTTGCGCATCGTCAGCACATGCAATTGGTGAATCATTTAGATTAATTCAGCATGGGCAAGCTGATATTATGATGACGGGAGGTGCAGAAGCAACAATTTCACCTGTTGGTATAGAAGGCTTCTCATCATGTAAGGCATTAAGCACTAAATATAACGATGAACCTACTAAGGCATCAAGGCCTTTTGATTTAGATAGAGATGGTTTTGTAATGGGAGAGGGTGCTTCAATATTGATCTTAGAAGAGTTAGATCATGCACTTAAACGAGGGGTAAAAATTTTATGCGAAGTAACAGGATATGGTATGTCATCAGACGCATATCATTACACTTTGCCTGAACCATCAGGTGATGGGGCATATCGTGCAATGCTTAACTGTATAAAAGATGCTGAATTAGCTCCTGAAAACATCGAATATATAAATGCTCATGGTACTTCTACCCCATCCGGAGACCAAATAGAGGCATTTGCAATAGATAGACTATTTAAAGATGTAAATAAAAGTGTTAACGTTACTTCTACAAAATCTCAAACAGGTCATTTATTAGGTGCTGCAGGAGGAGTTGAGGCTTCGTATTCAATAATGAGTATTATTAACGGAGAGCTACCCTATAACTTAAATTTAGAAAATGAGTTTCCTACAAAAAAAATAAATTTTATTAAGAATGCTCCGATTGCTTTAGAGGTAACAAATGTAATGTCTAATTCATTTGGATTTGGAGGAACCAATGTTTCTTTATCTTTTACAAAGTATGCTGGATAGAATTTATTAATGATAGTGATAATTTCTTCTCCATCTGGAGCAGGGAAAAGCTCTATTTGTAAGAATCTATTAAAACTTGATAATAAATTGAAAATTTCTATTTCTGATACTACTAGGGTTCCTCGTGATAATGAAGTTGATGGAAAAGACTATAATTTTATTAGCGAAAAAAAATTTAAGGAAAAAATAGAAAATAAAGAATATGCAGAATACGCATCTGTATTTGGAAACTTTTATGGGTCCTTGCATTCAAATGTAATGGATTTATTAAAAAACGAATATGATGTTTTGTTTGATATTGATTGGCAAGGAGCGCAGCAACTCAAAAAATCAAGCTACTCAAATATTTTATCATTTTTTATTGTACCGCCATCAAAAGATATTATTTATCAAAGATTATTATCTAGATCTGAATTATCAGGTGATAATGAAGATGCCATAAATAGAAGAATGTCATTCTATGAAACTGAAATAAGTCACAAGGAAGAGTATGATCATGTTGTTATAAACGACAATATACGTATTTGTACAGAAACTATATATGAATTAATTCAGCAAAGAAGATCGCTTATTTAAAGCCAACGATATATTGCAGTAATCTTTAACACTCAAATTTTCAGCGCGTAAATTTTCATCTATATTAAGATCTTTTATTAAATTAATATAATTGCTTAGATTTTTTTTAATTTTTTTTCTTCTTTGGCTAAAAGCCTCTTTCAGTATTTTTTGTAATATAGTGAAGTCTAATTCTAAATAATCTGTATGTGGTTCAAAGTCCAAAATTGCTCCATCTACTTTTGGAACTGGTCTAAACATGTCCGACGGGGCAGATAAAACTTTTCTTATTTTACATCTAGCTTGAGCTGCAACAGAAATTCTTCCATAATTTTTATTACCGTTTGGGGATAGGATACGATCTGCAACTTCTTTTTGAAACATCAATACCATTCTCTTATAAAAAGGTGGCCACTTACAGACCTCTAGCCATTTAAAAAGTAACTGCGTAGATATATTAAATGGTAAATTACCAACAATAATAACATCACTATTTAAATTTAATTTTTCAAAGTCTATTTTAAGTGCATCCTCATTTATTATTTTAATTGTTTTGTCATCAAATTTCTTTTTTAATTTCTCGATTAGTTCTTTATCTTTTTCAATTAATAATAATGACTTAAACTTTTTCTTTGCTAAATAATAAGTAAGAGCTCCTTTTCCTGGGCCAATTTCAATAATATTTGTATTTTTATCTGAAGGAACAAATTCACTTATTTTTTCTAAAATATTTTTATCTGTAATAAAATTTTGACCCAGTGATTTTTTTGCATATTTATTTTCTATACTCAATTGTTGCCTCATTTTTTAAGTCTCTTAATAGCTTGTTACTCTTAAGATCTAATTGTTTTTGAATAACAATTTGCTTAGCTTGATCATCTGATATGTATGGATTATTCTTTAATACTTCATTTATCTCAGTTTCACTTGCAGATACAAGTCTATAGTAAAGACCACCAATTACTTTTTGCCACGTAATCTGAGTTTTAATAAAATTACTAAATTCGTCATAATCTATATTATTTTCGATAAATACAGTATTTAGATTATCTTTTATGATCCCTTTTTGATTAAGTATGTTATTTTCAAATTCTAAATACTCTTTTTCATCAACTTTGATGTTGTACTCCTTAGATTTCTCAATTTTGATTTTTTCGTCTATTAACTCGTTTATAACGCTATTTCGAACGATGTCCATATTACCTTCGTTAAGTTTTATGTTATTTATTATAGAATTTATCTTAATTCTCTGAATTATATCAAATGACGTTATAATTTTGTCGTTGACTATAACAACTATTTTGTGCTCCAGTGGATTTGCGAATAATGTTTTTGATGAAGAAATTACAATTAAAATAAGGATATAAATAAAAAAATTAAATTTTTTCATAATCTACTTTATTTGAGGTCCAAAAGTTTTAACTTTTCCATAATTATTTGTAGAACCGAATGGTTTTAACACTACAGTAAAACTAAAACCATCACTTTCAGATATGTCTCTATCACTTGTAAGATCACGGTAATAATTTAGATCAATTCCTAAACAATCATTTTCATAAAGAAGTCCATATTGATATCCAATATTCTTGTTGGTATCTAAATTCTTGGAACCTGTAAATTTGAACTTAAAATCTCTTGCTAATTTATATTCGCCTCCAATAGCAATTTGTTCTTCAGGTGTAGTATACTTACCTGATGTATAATCGTAATCAATAGCAATTTTAAATTTATTTATCTGGGTATAAGAATTAAGATTAATACTTTTAATATCTATATCTTTTCTATCAATTACGAACGAAGTATTCAAAAAATTATTATTTAGTGACAATCCTGATGAAAGAAAATAGTCTGAAAGTTCTTCTGCGGTATCGTCTTTATTTTTATTTAATCTGTAACTTTGCCCCAAAGCTATACTTATATCTGTATTTTCTTCCTGACTTAAAAATAGCTCTAGACCATAATTTACCCTTGGTCCACTTTCCCACTCAGATATAGAAGGAGCTCTATTATTAGAAAATAAATTACTATTAGATATTGTTTGTTGATCAGTGTAATTGTTATAAGGAGCAACTATTGGCATTATAATAGGTGTGAGTGTGTAACTTGCTTTGTCAGAAAACTTTATAAGAGGGTAACTAATCTTGCTACTCCATTGAGGAAAGAATCTTACATTCTCCTCATTTGGTTGATTTTTATAGTCAATATTAATTGATACAACTCGCAAATTACTCTCATTGTCAAAAAGTAGACCACTGTTATTATCAATAACTTTTTTTTTCCAATTCAATTGAGTTGAAATAATTGAAGAACTGCTATCATTAAGATCTTTTTTAACCATGGCTTCATTATCTAGTGAAACACTTCCGCCATAGAGATTATTTATATTTTTGATATTATATATTATCTTTGGATAAACATATTCCCACTGTTCGCTATCTTGAATTGTCAAGTGTTTGTAGGCATTTGAATTTACAGCAAGATAAGTATTTTCAGTTTGTCTTTTAAATTCTAAACCCGAATTTAAAACAGTTAGTTTGTTTATTTTATTTTTTCTCATATAAGTATCGTTATTACTTGATTGAATATACATGTCTAATGAACCAAACGAATTAAATAAGTTTGAGTTGAGAAAGAAATGGCTGCTCGTACCACTATCATCGTCATTATCATCTATGCTTGTATTAATATTAAAACTTCCGACATTATTAAGATGTCTATAATTAAAAGCATAAAAGTTGTTACTTTTAGATTGAGCGGTTGGAGTAAAGGTTAAGTCTTTATTGTTTTGTATATTATAAAATATCGGTAATGAAAATATATCTCCGAGCTGCGAATCTGTTTCAACAGTAGGCATCAATAACCCGGATCTTTTCTTTACTGAAGGATCTGGATGAGAAAAATATGGTAGGTAAAAAACAGGAACATTAAATAGTTCTATCTTGGCATGATCATAGTGTATAGTTTTTGTATTATGATCTTGATATATTTTTTTTGATTTTAATTTCCACCCAGGGCAATTTTTTATTAAATATCTTTCCTCAATACAAGGTGTGTATTCCGCATCTTTTATTACAGTTATATCATTATTTTTTTCAAAAGAGGATCCAACTGCTCTTGACCCATCATTCAATCTTACCTTTATACTTGAACCTCGAATATTATCCGTTTCTCTATTTGATAATATTTTCGAAGCAAAATAAGTATTTCCGAACTCGTCATTAATTACAACATTTCCCGTAGAAATTATTTCATTAGTTATATTATCATAAAATAACGTATCAGATCGAATTTTCTGACCTTTTTCACTAATTGCAGTTGCATTGCCCATGGCCTTAATAACATTTTCTTTTTCATCAATGGATAGTTCATCAGCTATTATTTTTATTTCCTGATCAGCAATTATTTTGTAATCAAATAAAGCAAAAAAAGACAATAAAGCAATCAAATGAATATTAATTTTAATAATACTTATTAATTTCATAAGACGTTTAACTTTTGTTTATACGAGAGTAATAGAAGATCCCGGTTGAGAGAATTATAACAACTATTGGCACCGTACTTTTCGCTATTATAGGATGCAGTTGGCCAGTTGATCCGAGAGCATCAAGTAAATTTGATAAAAAGTATATAATAAAAATGAGAATAAAAGAGTATGTAAGTGTTAAAGTATATTTGTCGTTCTGTTTCAAGTTTATTACAAGAGAAGATGCTAATAGACTTAATGCTGCGAGGTATAATGGTAGAAAAATTAAATTGTAAAAGTGCATTTTAAAATCAATAGCTGAGTAGCCCAAACTTTCTAAAAAGCTTATAAATGTAGCCAGTCGCCAGATTGGTATACTCGATGGCGATGATAAGCTATCCGTAATATCCTCTAATTTAATATTTGTTTCGTATTTTAAATTCTTTTCATAGATGGATTTATCGTATTTTGGCGATATCTGTGTTTCAGACATTAGCCAATAACCATCATTTAATTCTGCTTTTTGTCCATCTAACCTTCCCTGAAATGCTCCCTGGGCATCATATTCCAGTACCATAAAATCGATCAAATCTTTGCCCTGATTTTTTATTGTTTTAGCATACAGGACGCTAGATAAGTTTTTTGCTTTATTTTCTTGTTTCAGCCATAGACCATTCTTGGTTATTGATGCAAATTTATCTACTCTATCAATATATTTATACTCTAACTCACTATATTTTTCTTCAAATATTGTCAGCAAGGGATTTGCAACAAATACAAAAATAATTCCGACCGTCACGTAAAGTATTATAGATGGTATACTCAATTTGATATTGGACATTCCTATAGATCCAATTATTATTTTTTCTGAATTTCGGATTAGAATTAAATAAGCAATAATAGATGAAAAAAAAGTAATAATTGGTAAAGTAAAAAAAATTAAGCTTGGAAAATTTAAAGCTGTTAATTGGAATATTATATTAATGGGCACATTTTTCGTTGTTGATTTCCTAAATTGCTCTACAAAATCTCCCACAAACAAAATTACTGAAAGCGTTAGTAAGACTAGCAAAAAGGATACGAGAAACCTTTTAAATATGTAAATGTTTAATTTATCGAACATTTTTTATTAACTTTAAAAAATTAAAATTTTCATTAATTAGAAAAAAAATTGTAAGCCCAAGAATGAAAAAAGGAACTAAATAAGAAACTATTACCAAGTTATTATTTTGAATTAATAAATTTTGAAACGTAATTTGTAGTATTTGAGAAAAAAATGCAATTAGTGAAATTATAGAAACAGGAAGTACCCATCCATCGTCGGGTCTTTTAGAAAACTTTAGAATCAATAAAGGGAGCAAAGCGAAGCAAAATATATAAATTGGATTTATTATTCTAGTGTGCAAAGCAGCAAATTCTTCTTTTTCAAATCTACTAAAATCATTTAAGGATTTGCCTCTTAATTTCCTAACTATTTCATATGTCAACATTTCATCAGCATATATGTGAGGGTTTTCTTTTTTATTATAGGGCATAAGGTTAAGGTCATAACTTTTAAATTCAACTACAGATATTTTATTCTCTTGTTTGTTATAAATTTGCACATCTCCATTAAATAATCTTAAGATTTTTTTGTTTTCAGAAGTTATGAATTCCCCTTCTTGAGCAATGTAGGTTTGAGGTTTGGATTTATCCTTAAGATCATGAATTAAAAGTCCAGTGAGTTTATTACCCTTTCTATCTTGCAGAAATATTGTTAGAGTATTAATTGGTGAGATAAATTTTTTTTCTTTAAGTATTGAAGCGTGAATACCTGACTCACGAATATCTATAATTTTATGTCTTAATTCATTAAGAGATGCTGGGGTAATATATATACTTAAAAGCATATGAATTAAAAAAACAAAGAATGAAAAAAATAAAATTGGCCTTAATAATAATTCGCTATCAGATTTTCCTGATGCCCATAAAATTATTAGTTCACTATCATTTCTAAATCTATTTAAATTAAATAAAACTGCGAGAAAAATACAGATCGGTACCGTGAGTAGTAATAATTTAGGTATTAAAAGAATTACATAGGAAAAATAAGCAATAAATGAAACATTTTCTGTTGTTAGTAAATCAATGTGTCTTAAACCTTGCCCCATCCATAAAATGCCTGTAAGCAAAATAAGTAGGAATAAAAAACTTGATGAGATTTCTCTTATCGCATATGTTGTAAATCTTGACATTTTCTCAATTATATCAATATTTTGATAAAGGTATATAAGTATGGACATTCAATTTAATAATTTAAGACAAGAAAAAGACACTACAGGAATAATTTTCTGTGATTCTAACTGTAAGTTAGTTGGGTATGGTAAAAAGTTAGACCAAATTTCAAAAAAATATATATCTAATATAATAAATTCAGATAATTCTTTTCAAACAAGAAATTCTAAAAATTTTGATTACATAATAATACATCAGCCTCAGAATCTAAAACTAACTAAATTAATTATTTTTAAATTAAAAAAATACAAAGAATATTCAGTTAGGGATTTTCAAGTTCTGGGTGGCCATCTCTACTCACTAATAAAGTTTTATAAGGAAGATAAGGTCATAATATATCCAGATGGTATTAATTCGTCAAAGATTAGTTTTATCAACTCAACAAGCGAAACAATATTAGGTTTTTCACTAGCATCATATAGTTTTACAAAATATTTTTCAAAAAAAGAAAAAAATAATAAAAATAAAAATAGAAATAATAAAAAATTAAAAGTTAAATTTTATTCTTCGCAACATACGCGATTAACAAAAAACTATATGAATATTAAAGCAATAAATGACGGAGTTACATTGACGAGAAATCTAGTAACGGAACCGCCAAATGTAATGACTCCTCCTGAAATAGCTAAAAACGCAAAGGCCCTTTCTGAGTATGGTGTTGAAGTGAAAATCCTTGGTGAAAAAGAAATGAAGAAACTTGGCATGGGTTCATTGGTCGGAGTTGGTCAGGGAAGTATCCATGAGTCCCAATTAGTGATTATGAAATGGTTGGGAGGAAGAAATAAAAAAAAGAAACCGATTGCATTTGTAGGAAAAGGCGTTTCTTTCGATACTGGAGGTGTATCACTAAAGCCACCTAATGGGATGGAAGAGATGAAGTATGATATGGGTGGTTCTGGAGTAGTAATTGGTCTTATGAAAGCTTTGGCGTTAAGAAAAGCCAAGGCGAATGTTATAGGTGTGGTAGGGTTGGTAGAGAATCACATTGGAAGTAAGGCTCAAAGACCAAGCGATGTTGTAAAATCTTATTCAGGCCAAACAATAGAAGTAATTAATACTGATGCTGAGGGTAGGTTGGTTTTAGCCGATGCACTGTGGTATACGCAGGAACAGTACAAACCTGAATTAATGGTTGATTTGGCTACTCTTACAGGCGCTATAATAGTTGCTTTAGGAGATGAATATGCAGGACTATTTTCAAATAGTGATAAGGTTAGTAAGCAATTATCTGATGCAGGTGAAATAGAAGGCGAAAAGTTATGGCGTCTACCTTTAAACGATCGTTATGATAAAATGCTTAATTCGCCAATAGCAGATATGCAAAATATTACAAACGGAAGAGGTCCTGGCTCAATTACTGCAGCTCAATTTCTTCAGAGGTTTGTAAATAAAGTTCCATGGGCTCATCTCGACATAGCTGGTACTACATGGACAAAACAACCTTTACCGACATCTCCCAAAGGAGCAACAGCTTTTGGTGTTAAGCTTTTGAATAGGTTTGTAAATAAGTTTTATGAAGGCAAATAATGCCACTAGAAAGAACCTTTTCAATTATCAAACCCGATGCAGTTGAAAGAAATAAAATTGGAGAGATAACCGCTATGCTTGAGGCTGCCGGTTTGCGCATAGTGGCATCCAAAAGAATCCTACTTAATCATGACAAGGCAGCTGAATTTTATGCAGTTCATTCGGATAAGCCTTTTTTTAAAAGTTTATGTGACTTTATGTGCTCAGGGCCAATCGTAGTACAAGTTTTAGAGGGCGATAATGCAGTTCAAAGAAATAGAGATGTAATGGGAGCAACAAATCCAGAAGAGGCTAGTGAAGGAACAATAAGAAAAGAATTTGCATTATCATTAGAAAAGAATTCAGTTCATGGTTCAGACAGTCTAAAAAATGCTGAAATAGAAATTAGTCATTTTTTTACTCAAGAGGATATTATTTCATAAGTGCTATTTTAATGGCTTCTGGATATATATCATGCTCAGCCTCAAGGACCTTATCGGCAAGTGTCTTCTCGGTTTCACCGTAATCTATCTTAACTTCTCTTTGCAATATTATTTTGCCATCATCTAAGTTTTGATTAACATAATGCACTGTGCACCCTGCAATATTTTCTTTATTTTCTATTGCACGTCGATGGGTATTTAGACCTTTGTATTTTGGGAGTAATGATGGATGTATATTCAGTATTTTATCTGGATAAGAATCAATAAAATTTTTTGTTAGAATTCTCATATATCCCGCTAAACAAATTAATTCGAGTTTATATGGCTTAATTAATGCAAGAATTTCGTTTTCAAAAATATTTTTATTTTCATAATTATTATAATCCAGCGTAAAGTATTCGATATTATTTTCTTTTGCTAATTCTAAACCTTTTGCACAAGGATTATCTGAAAATACCAACTTTATTACGCCAGGATAATTTTTATCTTTAGATGCCTTTATAATTGACATCAAATTTGAACCGCGACCTGAAATAAATACTCCAATTGGATATTTATTCATTAAAATTTATTTTTCCATTAAATTTAATTTTTTTTGATTGATCGATAGAATAATCTAAATTTCCTATTTTATCATATGTTAATTTAAATTTCTTAATAGTATTTTGAAATTTATCAATTTTATTTTTATTTATAATTAAAAGCATGCCATATCCACAATTAAAAGTTCTCAGCATTTCTTTTTCTGAAATGTCATAGCTTTTTATAAATTTAAAGATTTTAGGAACATGCATTTTACCTAAATCTATATTTGCAATTATATTTTTACTAAGTGATCTGGGTAAGTTCTCAGTTATGCCACCACCAGTAATATGTGCACATGTTTTAATTATTTTTTTTGAAAATAATTCAAGTATTGGTTCAACATATATTTTAGTTGGTTCAAGTAATAATTCACCCAAGGTTTTATTTTTATCTATTTTTTTGGTTAGTTTAAGATTATTTACTTTAATAATTTTTCTTACTAAAGAATATCCATTTGAATGCAATCCCGAGGATCTAAGCCCTATAATAATATCACCCTTTACTAATTTAGGCTTATAGCTATTAATTCCACTCTTTATTCCAACACAAAAGCCAGCAAGGTCAAATTTATTTTTGGCTTCAACATCTGGATGTTCAGCCGTTTCACCGCCTAGCAGTGAACAATTAGACTTTTTACAACCATCGATAATTCCTTTTATTATGTTAGAAGCTTTTTCTATATCGAGTTTACCGGTTGAAATATAATCAAGAAAAAAAAGAGGCTTAGCTTGATCAACAATTAGGTCATTGACACACATCGCCACCAGATCAATACCTATTGTTCTATAGTTTTTCATCATTCTAGCAATTTCAATTTTTGTTCCAACCCCGTCAGTTGCTCCGACAAGAATTGGTTTTTTTATTTTAGAGTCGAGTGGAAATTGACCTGAAAACCCACCAATATCAGATCTTTTTAATTGCTTATCTTTTTGTATTAAATTTTTAATTTGAGATACAAATTTATTGCCTTTATCTATACTTACACCTGAACTTGAGTATGATAATTTTTTCACAGTATATTTAATATTATGATGAATAAAATTTTTATTAAGCTATTTACAATAGCGACAATTTGTATTTTTGCAATATTACCATATGGCTATGCAAATACGGGTAAGAATAATTTTTTTTCATCAGGCAATATAACAATAAAAATTCCATTCTCTAATGAGGAGAATATTAGAAATAGTGCAATTAATAAAGCTGAAAAAATTGGTTTTCAGCAAATGTCTAAATTACTTTTATCCTCCAATGGATATCAATCATTATTATTATTAATTGATGACTTGGATATTTCTTATTTTGTTGAAAGCGTTGAATTCATTGATGAAAAAATTTCAACAGATTTGTACAGCGCTGTGTTTAATATTAATTTTTCTCCTTTTCGGGTAAGGGAATATTATGACTCGCAATCATTACTATTTTCTGAAATTAATTCTAAAAATATTGAGACATATGTCGCTTTTTCTAATAGTGACCAGTTTTTCATGTTATTTAATATGTGGAATACGGAATGGCGAAAAGTAAATAACGTAAGTGAAAAGTTACTAATTAATATTAATACATTTTCCTCATCCGAGATGAAAGAAATTTCAGTAAGCAAATTTTTAGAAGGCGAGTTTAGTAAAAATACAAAATTTCAATCAACGGAAGATTATATACTTATTTGGTGCACTCCTTCCTATATAAAAAATGATGAGATGATATTTGATATAATAGTAAAAATTGAGATAAATAATGAAATTAAAGTTATAAATAAAACTTTTAATGAATATTATAATTTATACCGTAAAGATATATTTAATAATATAATCAGTGAAATTAAGAATGATTTACTCAATGTATGGATTGAAAGTACGAGTGCAGAAGATGAGAAATACCAATATAAATTTAAATTTAGTGTTGATGATCTAAATCAATGGGTAAAATTAAAAGAAAATTTTGAAAAAATAGAGCTTCTAAAATCTTATTATTTAACCTCATTTGATGTTAACGAAGTTAATGGAATAATTATATTTGCTGGTGATCGCAATAAATTTAAACTTGTATTGTCCCAGCAGGATATGAGATTAGTTGATTTCGGACCATACTATAAAATTAGTATTAATGACTAAAAATATTCCAAATTTACTATCTATACTTCGACTAGTAACTATACCAATAGTTGCATGGTTACTTTTATCAGACCTATTGTTTTATGCAGCTTTATTTACAATTCTTATTGCTTTTAGTGATTTATTAGATGGCTTACTAGCTCGATTATGGAACGTTCAGAGTGAGTTAGGCTCTTATTTAGATGCTATTGCAGATAAAGCATTCGTAATTTCGATATTTATCTTGATCGGAACCTTAAATCTATTGCCCACTTTTATAATTATTCTTGTTATCTCTAGAGACATAATAATTATGGGATCTTTCATTATTTCATTTATTGTTAAAATAGAAACAAAAGTTGATCCAATTCAAATTAGTAAAGTGAATACATTCTTTCAGTTTATTTTAGTAATTATAACATTGCTTGGCAGTACCGAAGGTTTTTCTAAATATGTTTTAAGTTATAATTTAATAGAGGTATTAATTGGTATTGTTATGATAACAACAACCATATCAATGTTTATATATATTTTTCATTGGGTAAAAAATATTAATTAAAATGGAAAAAGGACAATTAGTATTTAATTTAGCAAATATAGAAAACTTCAATCCCGATGATTTTTTTATAAGTGACAGTAATAAAGAAGTTTCTTCTTTATTAAAAGAAACAGAAAATTGGTATAATGGGTCTGCTTCAATTTTAGGGATGTCAAAATCAGGAAAAACTCATTTACTTAATATTTGGTCATCTTATAACAATGCTGCTTTATTTAACTGTAATGAAATTAATGATTGGAATTCAATAACCAGCAATAAAAATATAGCTATAGATAATTTTCATTTATTAAAATCCGATGACGAATCAGAATTTTTGCAATTCTATAATGAGCTTGTGATGAATAAATCAAAAATATTGGTAGCTATCGATCCTAGTAAAAATAAGAAAATTGCACTCAAAGATCTTGAGTCACGTGTCAATTCATTTACCTCGGCTAGAATAAATGATCTTGATGATAAGCTCTTAAGAGTCTTAATTATAAAATATTTTAGCAATGCTCAAATAATAATTGATAAATCTGTTATCGAATTTATTGTTAGTCGCACTGAAAGAGACTATCTCTGCCTATTCTCATTGTTAGAAACGCTCAACTACGAGTCTTTGAAAAGTAAAAATAAGATCACAGTCCCTTTTGTGAGAAATTTTTTAACTTCAGATAGGATTTAAATTGTTCCAACATTTGATCTTTATTTTTTCTATTTTTTAATAAATCGTCAAACCTCTCTTTTGACGCACGTATTAAATTTTTATCAGATACTACCCAATTACGCGGTATATCATACTTCTGTGCCTGCAACTCTCTCCAATGCGCATATTTTTTTATTAGCATTTTTTGATTTCTGTTAACGCTTTTTGTTTTTATTCGTTTATATGCCAATTTAGGTTCAAATGTATTACCAACTTCAGTGTTTATAAGATTCATTTCTTTAATTATTCTCACCATTCTTTTTTTTTTTTATTTTCTGGATTAAAAAGAGATATATTTTAGGTAAGTATTTTACATCATTTTCTGCATATATTAATTGTTTAGAGTTTAAAGGGCGTTGAGACCAATCAGAAGACTGTAACTTTTTAGATAGATTTACATTTAAAAGATTCTTTACAATATTTCTATATCCAATTGTGGCTGTATGAAAAATCTGATCATATACAAGCTGCGTATCAAAAACATTTTTTACTTTAATTCCAAAGGTATAATTTAGTACCTCAATGTCTTGTTTCGCGGAATGAATTACTTTTAAAATCACATTACTACTTAAAATATACTTTAGTTTTTCAAGATCATATTTAAATATATCAACCATATCCAACAGATACGTTTGTCGTGAAGTTCTAAATTGAATTGTGCAAAGCTGAGGCCAGTATGTCTTATCTCTTTTAAATTCTGTGTCTAAATAAATTATATGCTGTTTTGCTAGTAATTTACATAAGTTAACCAGAGATTTATTATCTTGGACTATTTTCATAAATCAAACTATATATGTTTTTTGAATTCAAAGTTATGAATAAATATAGATCACATAATTGCAACGAGCTAAGAGAAAGTGACACTGAAAAAAAAGTTACATTAGCCGGCTGGATAAACAGAAAAAGAGAACATGGAAATGTTTTATTTATTGATTTGCGTGATCACTATGGCATTACACAGTGTGTTATTGAAAAATCTGAAGAAGATTTATTGAATGTTGTTAATAATTTAAGAGTAGAGTCTGTAATAAAAGTAATTGGAAAAGTTATTAAAAGAGCCTCAGATACAATAAATGAGAGTCTTGATACTGGAAAAGTAGAATTATTAGTTGAAGCATTGGAGATTCTATCAAGAGCAAATGAGCTTCCAATGCCTGTTTTTGGTGAAAATGATTATCCTGAGGAGATAAGACTAAAATATAGATTTTTGGATATTAGACGCAGTGAATTACATAAAAATATTATACTTAGATCCTCAATTATATCACACATAAGACAGTTAATGTCTGAAGCGGGTTTTTTGGAAATGCAAACTCCAATATTAACTGCATCAAGTCCTGAAGGTGCCCGTGATTACCTAGTACCGAGTCGATTGCATCCAGGCAAATTTTATGCATTACCCCAAGCACCTCAACAATTCAAACAATTAATTATGGCTGGTGGGTTTGACAGATACTTTCAAATCGCACCATGTTTTCGTGATGAGGATGCTCGTGCTGACAGAAGTCCAGGAGAATTTTATCAACTGGATATAGAAATGGCATTTGTTGATCAAGAAGATGTTTTTAATGCAATTGAGCCTATACTCTATTCAGTCTTTAAAAAATTTTCAAAATTTGATGTAAGTGAAATGCCTTTTAAAAAAATTACTTACAAGGACTCCATGGAGCAATATGGAACAGATAAACCAGATTTACGTAATCCAATTACTATTTGTAATCTTTCAAATGAGTTTGTCGAAGAAGATGTAGAATTCTCGGCGTTTAAAAAAATTATAAATGAGGGAGGAGAGGTTTTAGGAATCCCTGCGCCAAACACACATAATCAACCAAGAAGTTTTTATGACAATCTCAATTCTTGGGCTAAAAAAGATCTTAATGCAGCTGGTTTAGGATATATTATTTTTGAGGAAAATGATGGTAAATTAAGAGGTAAGGGACCCATTGCTAAATTTATTCCAGAGGCAATCCAAGATCGTATTGCAATAAAAGCAAAACTTAAATCCGGCGACTCAATTTTTTTTGCCTGCGCTAAAGGAAAAATGGTCTATGATATTGCTGCAGCCGCACGTAACAAGATTGGTGATGAATTAGGTCTTATAGAAAAAAATAAGTTTAAATTTTGTTGGATAGTTGACTTTCCTATGTATGAGAAAAATCCTGAGACGGGTAAAATAGATTTTAGTCATAACCCATTTTCTATGCCTCAAGGCGGATTAGAGTCTTTAAATGAGATGGATCCTTTAGATATTCTTGGTTATCAGTATGATATTGTTTGCAATGGGATCGAGCTCTCTTCTGGAGCGATCCGTAACCATATACCTGAAATAATGTTTAAGGCCTTTGAGATAGCTGGCTATAATAAACAACAAGTTAATGAAAAGTTTGGTGGAATGATAAACGCTTTTACATTTGGTGTTCCGCCACATGGTGGAATTGCACCAGGCATTGATAGAATAGTTATGTTATTAGCTCAGGAAAAAAACATAAGAGAGGTTATTTTATTTCCAATGAATCAGCAAGCTCAAGATTTAATGATGTTAGCTCCAGCAGAAGTTGATGAGGAAGCGTTAAATGAATTAAGCTTAAAATATATTCCTACCGAAGACTAGTTAAGAGCAACCTGTAGTAGCTCCACAAGTATCACATTTTAAGCAGGTTCCATTTCTAACGAGTGTGAATGATCCGCATTCAGGACACGCATCACCTTCATAGCCCATCATTCTAGCTGCCTGAACTCGGCTCATTGAGTCATCAGAAGTAGTGGGTGGGTTTATATCTGTAATGTGAGATGAAACTTCTGAAGTATTCAAGGAGATATCGCCGGTAGAATTAACAACTGAAAGACCCTCTTGACTTCTAAGGTACCCTTGGCTTGAAACTTTTTTTACTAGTTTCCATGGTATTTCATTCGTTTTTAATGCTCCTTCTTCCGCACCTGTTCCTAAAGAAAAATCAACATCGGTATCATTAGCATGAGCTAAATCATTTCTACCTAAGTAAGATACAGCAAGCTCTCTAAATACATAGTCAAGAATTGAAGTTGCATTCTTTATCCTATTATTTCCTTGTACTACCCCAGCTGGATCAAATCTTGTAAATGTATAAGCCTCAACATATTCTTCAAGAGGAACTCCATATTGAAGCCCAATAGATATTGCAATTGCAAAATTATTCATCAGACTTCTTAAGAAAGCTCCTTCTTTGTGCATGTCAATAAATATTTCGCCAAGACTTCCATCTTCATATTCGCCTGTGTGCAGATATACTTTATGACCTCCAACAATGGCTTTTTGAATGTAACCTTTTCTTCTGTCAGGCACTTTGTTTCTACTTCCATAAACAACTGAATTAATAGCCTCTTGAGCAACTGCAATTGTTTTCTCTACTTGATTTTGAGCAATTTCAATTTCTTCAGTCTCAATATCATCCTCAACTAATTTTGAGGCCAACGGCTGGCTGAGTTTTGAACCATCTCGATACAATGCATTCGCCTTTGTACCTAATTTCCAAGACATCATGTAAGCTTCATTACAATCTTCTACATTTGAGTCAGCTGGCATATTGATAGTTTTTGATATTGCTCCTGATATAAACGGTTGAGCCGCTGCCATCATTTTGATATGACTTTCAACCGATAAAAAACGTTTACCAATTCTGCCGCATGGATTTGCACAATCAAATACTGGTAAATGCTCTTCCTTTATGTATGGTGATCCTTCGAGTGTCATAGTTCCACAACAAAAAATATTTGCCTCATCAATCTCTTCGTTTGTAAATCCAAGAGCTGTCAACATATTAAAATTCATATCTGATAACTGCTCTTCCGAGAAGTTCAGCTTATCTCTACAAAAATCCATTCCTAAAGTAAAAGAGTTAAAAGAAAACCTTATATCAAATACATTCTTTAGATTTTGTTCTAATAGATCAATTTGGGCGTCTTCAAAACCTTTTTCCATGAGAGTTTCGTGATTAATTGAAGGGGCATTTTTAAGAGTCCCGTGACCAACAGCATAATTTATGGTCTCATCTATTTCATTTTCTGTGTATTGTAATTCTCTTAATGCTTCAGGAACTGTTCTATTAATTATTTTAAAGTATCCACCACCGGCGAGCTTTTTAAATTTAACCATTGCAAAATCTGGTTCAATGCCTGTTGTATCACAGTCCATTACCAATCCAATTGTTCCAGTTGGAGCAATAACAGTTGTTTGAGCGTTTCTATATCCATACTTTTGACCATTTTCATATGCTAGGTCCCAAGCTTTTTGAGCTTCTATTCCTAAGTTAATATCTCTTAAGTTCTCAACTACAAAAGGGACAGGATTTATGTGAAGGCCCTCATATTCATCCGTTTTACCTTGAACAGCTCTTCTATGGTTTCGCATTACTCTCAGCATATTCTTAGCGTTCTGTTGATACCCTGGAAAAGGACCTTGTTCCGAGGCAATTTCAGCTGAAGTAGCGTAAGACATTCCAGTCATCAAAGCTGTTATAGCTGCGCAGTTCGCACGACCCTCCTCGCTATCATAAGCCACTCCTTTAGACATTAAATACCCACCAAGGTTGGCATAACCCAAACCTAATGTACGATATTCATAAGATAATTTGGCTATCTCTTTTGATGGAAACTGAGCCATCATGACCGAAATTTCTAAAATTAAAGTCCATATCTTTACTGCATGTTTAAACAATTCGGTGTCTAAGCACTTATTTTCATCCATAAAGGTCATCAAGTTTAACGAAGCCAGGTTACAAGCCGTATTATCAAGAAACATATATTCTGAACAGGGATTCGAAGCCCTTATCTCTCCACTTTCGGGGCAGGTATGCCAATCGTTAATTGTCGTATGGAATTGAATCCCTGGATCTGCACAGGCCCACGCAGAATAACCAACCTCATTCCATAGCTCTCTAGCATTTACTGTTTTATTAACCGAGTTATCTATTCTATTAATTAAATTCCATTCCTTATCTTCAGTTACAGCATTTAAAAAATCATCTGTTACTCTTACAGAGTTATTTGAATTCTGACCTGAAACTGTCACATACGCTTCTGAGTCCCAATCTGTATTATAAGTTTCAAACTCGATAGATTTATAACCTTGTTTTGCAAAATGAATAATTCTCTGTATATAGTTCTCTGGAACTTCGTTTTTTCTTGCAGCCAATACTTCCCTCTTTAGCGAAGGGTTTTTTGAGGGTTCGAAACAGCTTTCTCCATCAGCCTCGCAGTTATGACATGCACTCATAATTTTCTTTAAATGTTTTGAACATATCTTTGAACCAGTCACAAGAGCTGCAACTTTTTGTTCTTCAGTTACCTTCCATTTAATAAACTCCTCTATGTCCGGATGATCAATATCAACAACAACCATCTTAGCAGCTCTTCTTGTTGTGCCGCCTGACTTAATTGCTCCAGCAGCTCTATCTCCAATTTTCAAAAAGCTCATCAAGCCAGAGGACTTTCCTCCACCTGAAAGACCTTCAGTTGCTCCACGTAAATTTGAAAAATTTGTTCCTGTTCCTGATCCATATTTGAAAAGTCTTGCTTCTCTAACCCATAGATCCATTATACCACCATCATTAACTAAATCGTCATCTATGCTTTGAATAAAACATGCATGTGGCTGTGGTCGTTCGTAAGAGCTAGAAGATTTTGTTAACTTACTGCTTTCGTGATCTACGTAAAAATGACCTTGTGAGGGTCCGTCAATTCCATAGGCCCAATTTAAACCAGTGTTAAACCATTGCGGACTATTCGGGGCTACCATTTGATTTGCAAGCATGAATCTGACCTCATCAAAAAACGACTTAGCATCTTCTTCTGTTGTAAAATATCCACCTTTCCAACCCCAATAAGTCCACGCACCTGCGAGACGGTCAAATACTTGTTGTGAATTTATTTCTGAAGAGTATTTAAGCTCTGGCGAGTCTTCATCAGCGATTCTAGGAGATAGCCATGAAGGAACGTTTTTTTCTTCTTTTCTTTTAAGCTTATTAGGAACACCTGCTTTGCGGAAATATTTTTGTGAAAGTATATCGCTGGCTACTTGACTCCAGTTTTCGGGAACTTCAAAGTTTTCTAACTTAAATACGGGCGACCCATCGGGATTTAAAATTTCTGTTGAAACTTTCTTAAAATTAATTTTTTCGT
>CACFYZ010000005.1 GCA_902570675.1 uncultured Pelagibacteraceae bacterium | reverse complement strand
AGATGAAGTCAATGTTTACGGAGTTGAAGTTCCTAATCAAGACGGAAGAGCTGGTATGGCCTCTCTTGTAGTTAATGATGATTTCAATTTAGAAAAACTGTATGAATATCTATCTGAACAACTGCCGGTTTACAGTGTGCCCGTTTTTATTAGAATAAGCCCTGAAATAGAAAAGACCGGTACATTTAAATATAAAAAAACTGATTTAGTGAAAGATGGATATGATCCGAATAAAATCCAAGATCCTATTTATTATGCATCAGGTGGAGATAAAAGATATATTAACTTAGATCAGGACTCTTTTCAGAAAATAAATACTCTTGAAATAAGAGTTTAAAAATATTTAGCTATTTTAACTGTAATTTGAGAATCTTCTTTGAATGCGTAAGTAAAATCATTCTGGTCAATGTTTCCACTTATTGATGCGTCAATAAATAATTTTACATCATCATTCAAACGTTGTTCAAATTCAGCAAAAAATCTATTTGAATTACCACCTAAATCAGACAACACGCCAGCGAGAATACTTGTTGAATTAATATCATTTCGTGTCCATCTCAGAGCAATGACGCCTTCATCATTAAAGGCAAAATCATTTCGATCATCAAAAGTATATTCAATAACTATTCCTAAATCACTTGAGGTTTCTTTAACCGCATAAATCGTATATTCGGTACCGCCCGCAATACTAAAATGTTTTTCACCCCCATTATCTGCAAGCAGCGCCTCCAGCTTATAGAGCCATGCACCTTTTGTTGATTGAAGATCTAAGCTCGTTTGAGATAAAATAGGATAAAATTGATTCAATTTGAATGATTTATTGTTAAAAGTTAAATTTGGACTTCTATTATTTCCATGAAAATAAGAAATTCCAATATCAAAATCGTCGACAACTGTTGAATATCGAATTGCAACATCAACTTTATTTTTCTTGGAGGAAGATTCGAAAATTACATTATTTTTATCTACTTCAAAAGCAAGTCTTGGTCGACCCTTTGTTCCAGGAAAAACTCTTTCAATAAAATAAGGCATAAGATAAAAATCAAAGCTACCATAATCATTAAAGTAGCTAAGTGATACCATTGGCTGGCCAAGTTTTTTTGTTCCTGAAATATTTTCAGCTAAGTTTGATTGATTAATTATATCAACAATATTAAAACTTTCGTTTACTCCCCAAAATATAAGTTCATTACCTATTCTGAAAGTGATATCATTGAAAAAAAGTTCGTACTTTAATTTTTGAAAATCAATGTAAGTGCGGTTGTCATCATTGTCGTCAATTCGACCAATACTATTAACAGTTATCTTGGTATTATTATTATTTAAATAGGTAACAAAGGTTCCTTTTGCAAAGGCTGAGAAATTTTTGTTTGACTGATTATGACGTCCATCACCATTCAAAAATGACGTTATTTCAGGTTGTATAAATCCGTAAGCCTTATAATCCAATGCTTTCACATTTTGAAAAAATATAAAAGAGAAAAGCAGCACATAGACTGGGGCAATAAAAAACTGATTTTGCACAGTTAATCGGCTAATCGCATTAGGCTTGATTTTTCAAAATCTTTTTTATCAATCCCAGTATCAAGTTCTCTATTTAACCATTTAAAAATAGTCATATTTTTGTTTTGAACGTTTTCAACACGCATCGTATTTGCCATCCAAATTTTATCTTTATAAAGTTCGTAATCCTCTAAATAAAGTATTTTTAAAAGCTCTCCTTTCCTGTCATAAAAATCAACCTTGCGAGTTCTATCTAAACTATCAGTAAGTGATATTCGTTTTGAATATCCAGAATTTTTGTAATTAGGAAAGGATTCAAGTATAAAAAAAGTTTCATCATTTTCAATTTTTTCACCTAAGTATTTCCAGTCGTATTTTCTATAGTCAGTTCCAGAAAAATCTTCAAACGCTACTTCACTGCCCATAAATGCGCCAGATTTATTACTTGATGAAATTCTTTTTACTCTACCTAGCGCTGGCAAATAGAGCCACTGATCATCATCATCACTGATATGTGTATGGGATAACATAACAGTGCCTTCCACATCTTTCGGAGTTTTGAAAAATGTTATACTTTTGTCGCCATCATCTGGGTTTAAATTTTCAAGGGTTTTGCTAGAAACCTCTCTAATTACTTCTTTGCCTTTGGGGTCAATCAGTATCATGAGTTGGTCAGATACCATATCTGTAAAGCCCCTACCATTTTCATATGACGCTTTTGCTATTTTAAGGCCAACACCTTCAGCTGTATCCGCCTGTAGTGAAAAGGGAAAAAAAATAAGAGCAAGAAGTATTAATTTTATATATCTCATTCTTAAATATTAAGCCTTTTTTCCAAAAATTAAAAGTAAAGGTGGTAATAGTAATAAATCTATTAATAATGCAATTAAAATAATTAAAGCACACATTCCTCCAACAATAAAATTATAATAGAACATTGACTGAGTTAAGAATAAGAATCCAGAAAACAGGCAAACCGATGCCACAACAATTGGATAGCCAACATATCTAAAACAATATTGTATCGCTTCTTGTGGTGATAAGTTAATGGAGAGGGCCTTTTTATATTTTGATAAAAAATGTATGGTTGCATCCACAACTAAGCCGATTGAAATGAGCACAGCAAACTGATGAGCGGCAGTAACCATACTCGTAACTAATGTTAAAATTCCAAAACCTAAAACGAAGGGAATTATGTTTGGAACAATACTTATTAAACCGTATCTAAAGCTTCTTAAAGCAGATCCAACTACTAAGATTATAAATGAAAATGTAATTAATAATCCAATTACAAGTCCCCGAGTATTCTCAACGAATAGGTGTGGCATCATGATAGGAATCCCAGCAACACCCTCGGTACTATATGGTGCAATATTTTTATTAAGCCATTCATCCACTCTTTGTTTAAATGCTACCGCTTGCATAGACGTATTATTGTTGGATCTTATAAGCATTCTTGAGTCAGATTTATCAGCTGTCATTTGATTTTTTAAATCCATTCCATATGGTACTGAAAATTCGTAAAGTAATAAATATTGCGCTATTAGTGCTTTATCATCTGGAATTTTGTAATATTCATCTAAGCCACCATTCATATTTTTATGTAACGTTTTCACGACATCTGAAATTGTGGAAACGTCTGATACCTCATCTTGAGATATAAGCCAACTCTCAAATTCATCTAACTTTTTAAGATATTCTGGACTCGTTATACCATCAGTCTCATTTGATTGAACATCAGAGAATATATAGAAAGAGCTACCAAATTCAGGATCAACAACATTTTTTACTTCTAGCCAGGCAGGAACTCTATCAAAGTATGTTCCAAAAAAGTCATCGAAAGTTAAATTGGGTATAAGACTAAATACAGTAATACATATTATTGAAATAATGATTATGAATCTTTCTTTAAATTTGTAAATTACTTCTCCAAGTTTTTGCAGCACATTAATCACATAGCTTTTTCTTTTTCTTGCCTTGATTGGAAGTAAAGAAAACATGGAAGGTAATAAAGTGACGCTCAAAATAAAACCAATCGCCGCACCGATAACAACTGTATTAGCCATCTCACTATACGCTGGAATATCTCCAAAATTAATTCCAGCTATACCCACTGCGGTAGTGAAACTCGTTAAAAATATTGGTGAAAAATTAATTTTCAAACTTTCGATAATCGCTTCATTTTTTGTCATTCCTTCAGTCATGTTCGTTAAAGCAATCGATAGCATATGAATTGCATGTGTAAGAGAGATCGTGAGGATGATGATTGGTGCGGTAATTAGGGGTGGTTGTACTTCAAATCCAAGCCATCCTGCAGCCCCAAGTGAAGGTAATATTGAAAGAAGTATGACAGTTAATGAGATAATTGAAGCAACTACGGATCTTAGAAGAATATAAGTTAATATTATAGTTAATAATAAAAAACTTGGATACATTTTGGTTGCATCTGACTCTGAAGTTGATTGAAAGTTTTGAGAAAATTGTGCAGATCCTGCAACACCCACATAGACGTTGTTATATTTTTTTTCAAAATGTTCTTTTTGTTTCCAAGCAAAATCAATAGGCTCTTTGAAGTTTATATCATCAGGCATTTCAAGATTGATATTTATTAAACCAACTTTGCCACTTTCAGACATTGCAAAATTAACAACTGCATCTTCGGTAACAGCTAAACTGTAAAGGTTTTCAATTTCTGCTTGGCTCATCATGCCAATATCTTCAACAAAATCACTTATTGAGATATCGTCACCCTCAACAGTTGTATATTGGTGGTTAGTAATAGAACTAACCCTTGATGAATATGGCGTCTGCCAAGAAATTTCAGTCAATTCATGGATAAGATTTAAAACTTCTCTTTGAAAAATGCTGCCAGTATCAGGTTTCACAACGTAAGTTAAAACGTCAATATTTCCGTATTTTTCCTCTAAGTCTAAAACATCCTGATAGTACTTAAAATCGTCTTCCACAAAACCTCTGTAACCGGACGGAGTTTCAAGAAATTTCATACCGAACGTAATTGTAAAAATGATAATTAATGTGCTGAAAATTACTTTAATTCGATGATTAATGAGAATCTTTCCAAAATTTTCAATTCTATCTTCTAAATTCATATGGAAAACTATATACCTTCTTTTAGACAATAAACCAGTATGAATAATAGCAAAAAAATATTACTAGTTTCGCCTCGTGGCTTTTGCGCTGGTGTAACGCGCGCTATTGAGATTGTTGAACTTGCTCTTCAAAAGTATGGGTCACCAGTCTATGTCAACCATGAGATAGTGCATAATAAATACGTTATAGAAGAATTAACTAATAAGGGAGCTATATTTCTTGATAATATAGATGACGCTCCTTCTGACAGACCATTCATTTTATCTGCCCACGGTGTTTCAAAAGATGTGGAAAGTTATGCAAGTAAAAATAGTGATGTCGTTATTGATGCAACATGTCCGCTTGTGACAAAAGTTCATGTTCAGGCTCTTAAGTTTTTTGAAAAGGGATATAAAATTATTCTAATAGGGCACAAGAATCATCCAGAAGTAATTGGAACTATGGGTCAATTACCCCCTAATTCAATTTTTCTTGTTGAAACTGTAGAAGATGTTGAAAAAGTATCAGTCAATAAAAATGAAAAAATTGCTTATCTCACACAGACCACTCTTTCAATTGACGATACAAAAACTATTATAAATGCACTCAAGTTAAAATATCCTGAGATAGGGGCATCACCTAAAGAAGATATTTGTTATGCTACATCAAATCGTCAGAAAGCTATTAAAGAGTATGCAAAGATGTGTGACTCTTTCATAGTTGTCGGATCGAATAATTCTTCAAATTCAAATCGTCTAGTCGAAGTAGCAAAAAAAGCTGGATGTAAAAAAACCATTCTTTTAGAAAATGACTATCATTTAAAAATTTCAGATTTTTATTCTGATAAAATAATTGGGGTTTCATCTGGAGCTTCAGTACCAGACATATTAGTTCAAAATGTTATAAATAGATTTAAAGGTCATTATAAAATTGATTTAGAAGAAGTAAGTTTAGGTGAAGAACATGTAACCTTCAAACTTCCACGGGAATTAAGAGTTGAACACAAATAAATTAAATTGGGATTTTTCTAATCCTCACACTTTATCATTTACTGTGAAAGAAACTGATATTGACTTATTAGGTCACGTAAATAATAAAGTTTACTTAAGCTGGTGTGAAACCGTAAGTTGGGATCATTCAAAAAAAACTTGGCATAACACCGAACACATATCTTGACCTTAAGTGTGCATGCGTTGTTATCAAAAGTGAAAATAATTTTAAAGGTTCTTTATATATTGACGATCATATAGAAATATCAACCTGGATAATTGATACAGATCAAAAAATTAAATTAAGTAGATATTTTCAAATAATAAATATTTCAAATAATCAAACCGTTTTCACATCACGTGTCGATTATGCTTGTATTAGTTTAAATAACTTTAAACCAGTAAGAATGCCAGAATTATTCAGGAAAAAATACGTAATCACAACAAATGCATAATTTAAGAAATGTAAAAATAGATGATTTAAAAGATATTATTGAAATTAATGAAGAGTCCATTCCCGCTGTGAACACTGTTTCTCTCATGCAATTTAAATCTTTTCTGAGAGATAGTATTTATTTTAAAGTAGTTACTAATCGCTCCCAGAAAATTTGTGGATTTCTTCTCGTCCTTCCTTCAGGTCTTGAATATGATAGTTTAAATTATAAATGGTTCAGTAGTCGATACGAAAAATTCGCTTACATTGATCGTATTGCAATATCTAAAAATTGGCGTAACAAGGGCATGGGAAAGAGTCTGTACACAGATCTTGAGAACACTTTAAAGGATTATAATTTAATAGCTTGCGAATTTAATGTGATACCACTCAATCTAGTATCAAAACAATTTCATGAAAGTCTTGATTATGAAAACGTTGGTTTCCAATTGACTGAAAATGGAACAAAAAAAGTATCGTTAATGACAAAAAAAATTATATGAGTCAAAATTTTATTGATGCACTTATTATTGGCGGTGGGGTAATTGGTTTAGCTATAGCCAAAACGATATCTCAAAAAGGTATGCAGGTAATAGTTGTTGAAAATGAGGATACCATTGGATCGATCACTAGTTCACGTAACAGTGGTGTTATTCATGCTGGTGTTTATTATGACAGTGGTTCATTAAAAGCTAGATTTTGTGCAGATGGAAATCGTAAATTGTATGAATATTGTAACAAATTTAACGTCCCTCATCTTAATACTGGCAAATTTATTGTTGCGACGACTAAAAATGAAATTCCAATCCTTGATAGTATACATATAAAAGCAAAAGATAACGGTGTAATGGGTATTGAGAGGGTTTCAGGACAGTTTGTTAAAAATAAAGAGCCATTGATTAAATGTGAAGAAGCCTTGTATGTTCCTTCATCTGGAATTGTAGATCAAGGATCGTTAATGAGGTCATATCTTGGTGAATTTGAAGATCAGTCAGGTAATGTAGCGTTTAAAAGTAAATTCATAAAATCAAATTTCCAAAATGATAATCATATAAGTACCATTAGAAATGGGAGTGAAGAGATCACAATTGAGTCAAGAATACTGATTAATGCAGCTGGTTTAAGGGCTGAACAAGTAGCAAAAAATATTGACGTTTTAGACAAAAAATACATTCCTAAAACTTTTTTTGCCAAAGGAAATTATTTCGAAACTGGAAAAGATTTAAAAATTAGACACTTAATTTATCCAATTCCAAATGAGGCAAGTCTTGGGCTCCACCTAGGATTAGATTTGGGTATGCAGGTTCGTTTCGGTCCAGACGTTGAATGGGTCGAAGAACTTAATTATGATGTAAATAATGACAGGCTTGAGTCATTCTATAATGATATAAAAAAATATTTACCATCAATAGATAAAAGTATTTTAAGAGCCGGTTATTCTGGAATTAGACCTAAATTGAAAAATAAAGGTGAGGGTAAAAGTGATTTTAATATTCAAGATGAAACAGTTCATGGCATTAAAAATTTGATTAACTTATTTGGAATGGAGTCACCTGGATTAACATCCTCATTAGTTATCGGTGATTTTGTAAGTGATTTAATAGCTTAGTAAGCTAATTCTTTTTTTTGCGAATTGGAAATATAAGATTTCATTTTCATCATCGCGCTTTTCTCAATTTGTCGAACTCTTTCTTTTGAGATATTTAACTCTTTACCTAAAATATCAAGAGTTTTGACACTTTCAGATAAATGTCTGTCCTTAATTATTTTTATTTCTCTCTCATCTAAAATTTCAAGCGTTTTCGTAATAAGTTCTTTTTTATAGTTTACTTCATCTTTTTCAAACACTTTATCGTCAGGTCTAGCGTCTTCATCTTCAATAAGTTCCATAAACTCACTTTGGCTTTCATCATTTATTTTATGGTTAAGAGAACTATCATTTTGACTTATTCTACTATCCATTTTTATTACATCGGACGTAGATATTTTTAAGTCATTAGCTATTCCCTGAGCGGTTTTAAAATCAATCGAGCCGTGTTCTGTTTGATGAATTTTTTGTTTCAATTTTCTCAAACTAAAAAACAAACTTTTTTGCTTAGAAGTTGTAGCAATTCTTACGAGAGACCAATTCTTCAATACAAAGTCTTGTATTGAGGCTCTAATCCACCATCCAGCATAAGTGGAAAATCTCACATCTTTTTCAATCTCGAATCTCTCAGCAGCCTTCATTAATCCAATATTACCTTCTTGTATAAGGTCACTGAGATTTAATCCGTAGTTTTTATATTTTACAGCAAACGCAATAACTAATCTAATATGTGATTGTGTTAATTCGTGTAAAGCTTTTTCGTCCTTATTTCTCGTCCATTTTTTTGCTAACTGCTTTTCATGGCCTTCTTCAAGCAATGGAATAGCCATTGCTTTCTTAACAAAAGATTTCATTTCATTTGTATCGTCAAAATTGCTCATAAGTGGAAAGTACAAATAGATTGAGAAAACACAAATTGAATCGTATATTAGTGCTATATAAAATCTGCCAATGTGGCCTAAAAATTGATGAAAGATATTGTAAAATATGAGGATTTTTTAAAAATCGAAATATTAGTCGGAACTATAATATCGGTAAAATTAAATGAAAAGGCCAGAAAACCAGCTTACGTATTAACTGTTGATTTTGGACCAGAATTAGGGAAAAAGCAAAGTTCTGCACAAATTACAAATTATCAAGAGAAGGAACTGCTTAACAGGCAAATTATTGCAGTATGTAATTTTGATAAAAAAAATATTGCTGGTATCGAGTCTGAAATTCTTATTTTAGGAGCCATCAATGATGAAGATGAAGTGATATTATTAGAACCAAGACAAAAAGTACAGGATGGTGCAAAAATAGCTTGAGATTGGCGCGCTCGAGATGATTCGAACATCCGACCCCAGGATTAGGAATCCTGTGCTCTATCCTACTGAGCTACGAGCGCTAATAGACACAAAATAAATTTCCTTCATAAATTAACTTCTACAGTAAAAAAACTTTTTTGATTTTATTTTATTTTATTTTTTTAATTTTCAAAAAAAAATACAATAATTTTAGGTATTTAAATTATTTTACTGATATTTTAAAACATCTAAAAAAATTTTCTATTTTTTAAAAAATATTAAAAGACTGAAAAATTGACAGTTATTAATAAAAGTTTAATCATTGAATTAGAACGAATCAATTTGATTCATCTACTAACCTCTAACTAAACCCAAATGGGGGGAGATAAATATGGAGGAACTTAAAGTAATCTTTGCAAAAGCAAAGAAAAAGGCTAAGAAAAAAGCGGCACCTAAAAAGAAAAAGAAAGCCGCTAAAAGGAAGCCAGCTAAAAAGAAAAAAGCAGCTCCTAAAAAGAAAAAGAAAGCCGCTAAAAAGAAAAAGAAAGCAGCTAAGAAGAAAAAAAGAAGATAACAAGCATTGATTAATCAGTGCTTTTTTTTTGCGCCCTTAGTTTAATAAACTAGGGGCGTTTTTTAATTTATCTCTTCCTAAAATCTTATCGATTTTTTTAATTGCGTTCTCCTCAGTGATCTTGAGTCCTGCAATAACCTCTCTTAAAAATCTATCATATGAGAGCTCAAATAGTTGTCTTTCACTATAAGATTGTTCAATTTGATTATTTGCTCTATTCAAATCTCTGACTACCTCAGCTATTTGCTCAATATCACCGGAATTTATTTTTAAGTCGTACTCCTGGGCTCTTCTACTCCACATCGTTCTTTTTATTTTAGCCTTTTGAGAGAGTATTTTAAGCACGGTCTGAATTTTTGATGGCTTGGAGACTTTTCTTAAATTCAATGATTTTGCTTTTTCAACAGGAACACGAAGTATTAATTTATCCCTGATGAATTCAATTACATACATCTCGAGCTTTTGACCTACAACTTCTCTTTTTTCAATATCAATTACTTGTCCAACTCCATGTGTTGGATAAACTACGTGGTCTTTTGTATTGAATATTTTTTTTACTTTCTTTTCTTTTATAGTTTTAATCTCAAGAAATTTTTTAACTTTTTTTGCTTGATAATGAGCTGGGTTAATAATTCTATTATTAACTTTTTTATCTGATTGAGGTGGTAACTTAGCTTCTGAAAATTTTTTTGCAGCTTTCTTTTTTTCAGTTTTCTTTTTTATTGCTTTAGCTTTCTTGTCTATCTTTACTTTACTTTTTATAGGAATTTTTTTCTTTATTACTTTTTTCTTTTGAGTTTTCTTTTTAGAGGCTATTTTTTTTTTGGTTTTAACAACCTTTACTTTTTTTTTGATAGATTTCTTTTTTTTTAACATATATTATTATCCTCCAGGTTTATCTGAAAAATATTTCTCGTATTTGTCGTTTTCTTTTTCATATTTATCAGCATCTATTAATGACTCTTTTTTTAATGTTATATTCGGCCATAAGTCAGCGAATTTTTGATTTACATTCATCCATTTTCCATTTTCGTCTTCTGTATCGGAAATAATTGCATCAACTGGGCACTCTGGTTCACATACACCACAATCAATACACTCATCTGGATTAATTACTAACATGTTTTCTCCTTCGTAGAAACAATCAACTGGGCAAACCTCCACACAATCCGTGTGTTTGCATTTGATGCACTTATCATTAACTAGATATGTCATTATTTAATTAGTAAGTTTTTTCTTGATTTCGCCTACAGTAAAATCATCAATGTATAGTAAACCTGATATTTTTCTAATAAGTGCATTTTCATAGTCATCAATCTTACCGTCAGCAATAACTATTTTCCATAGCATTTCGATGATCTCTAGCTTTTCATCATCACTTAGTGATGAATTAATTTTTGAAGTGAATTGATGTATATCGTTTGCCTGACTTAAAAGGATCGAGGCGTTATCAAATAATTCTGTTAATTGCTGATCGTCTAAACTATAGTAATTTCTTAATAGTGTCATAATTTCTTTTTTTTCAACATCGTCAAATTCACCATCATGTAAGGCAGTTGAAATCATCAGAGAACTAACTGCTAATTGAACTGCATCAGTTTCTATATTAGTGGCATTTTCTTCCTTCTCGAAAAGTGCTTTAAATTTTTCAAACATGGAATTCTCTTTGTATTTTAGTTAAATAAGAATACAATATGTAGTGTCGCATTGAGAACAAAGTGAGTAAATTATGTGACCGAATCATCAACTTGCTATGTTCTTTATATATTCTAATTCTATTTATAATTAAATAATTATATATATCACTTACTTATATTTTTAAAGTTTCTTATGACAGATAAATTTAGAGAAAATTTCGATAATTGGCAAAAAAGTTTTGAGAAAGAAACCAAGCAAAGTTCTGACAAAGCGATTTCTGATACCGATGAAGGGATAGAAATTAAGCCTGTTTATACAAAAGATGACCTCAAAAAATTGTCTTTTGTTGAAGAAAACTCTCTTCCAGGGCAATGGCCGTACACCAGAGGTCCTAAAGCTTCAATGTATACAAATAGACCCTGGACCATCAGGCAATACGCTGGATTCTCCACAGCAGAGGAATCAAATGAATTTTACAAAAAAAATTTAGAGTCTGGTCAAAAAGGCTTGTCTGTTGCGTTTGATTTACCGACTCACAGAGGTTACGACTCAGATGATGATTTAGTTATGGGAGATGTCGGCAAGGCTGGTGTTGCCATAGATACAGTTGAAGATATGAAAATCTTATTTAATGAAATCCCATTAGATAAGATGTCTGTATCAATGACTATGAATGGAGCTGTTTTGCCAGTCCTATCAGCTTTTGTTGTTGCAGGAGAAGAACAGAATGTTAAAAAAAATTTATTATCTGGAACAATTCAGAATGATATTTTGAAGGAATTTATGGTGCGTAACACGTACATTTATCCTCCTGAACCTTCCATGAAAATTGTCGCTGATATTATTGAATTTACATCAAAAGAAATGCCTAAATTTAATTCAATTTCAATTTCTGGATATCATATGCAAGAGGCTGGCGCAGATAACGTATTAGAATTAGCCTATACTCTAGCAGATGGAATGGAATATGTAAGGGCTGCAATGTCTAAGGGTTTAGACGTTGATGATTTCGCTCCAAGACTCTCATTCTTTTTTGCAATTGGAACTGATTTTTTTATGGAGATAGCAAAATTAAGAGCTGCGAGAACTTTATGGTCAAAAATAATGAGAGACTTTGGAGCTAAAAATGAGAAGTCACTAATTTTAAGGACTCATTGTCAAACTTCAGGAGTTTCATTAACTGAGAAAGATCCTTACAATAATATTATCAGAACTTCCTACGAAGCAATGTCAGCTATACTTGGAGGTACACAAAGTTTACATACAAATTCATTTGATGAAGCAATTGCATTGCCTACTGACGAGTCTGCACGCATTGCAAGAAATACACAGCTTATTCTTCAAAATGAAACAGGTGTCACTAAAACAGTGGATCCATTAGCAGGATCATATTTTGTTGAGAGTTTAACTGAAGAGCTTTCACAAAAAGCATGGGAAATCATTGAGGAAATAGAAGAACTAGGAGGAATGACTAAAGCCGTTAAAGCTGGTATCCCAAAATTAAAGATTGAGGAGTCTGCAACAAAGAAACAAGCAAAAGTTGACAGTGGAAATAGGGTAGTTGTCGGAGTTAATAAATTTAAGAATCCACATGAACCATCGGTCGATGTAAGAGTAATTGATAATAATAGGGTCAGAGATGATCAAATAAAAAAGATTGAATCAATTAAAGGCAGTAGAAATCAAAAAGCCGTTGAAAAATCATTAAGTGATTTAACAAATGCGGCAAAAGAAAATTTGAATTTATTGGCATATTCAATCGAAGCTATTAAAAATAGAGCCACAATAGGTGAGGTATCTAAGGCTTTAGAGGAAGTTTATGGAAGACACTTTGCAACAAGCTTAAGTGTTTCAGGGGTTTATGGTAAGCATTTTGAAAATGATGAGGATTTTATGAATGTGAAGGACAAAGTCGAAGGATTCGAAAAATCTAACGGCCGAAGACCAAGAGTATTAATTGTGAAAATGGGCCAAGATGGACATGACAGAGGTGCAAAAATTGTTGCAACATCATTTGCTGACATGGGATTTGATGTCGATATGGGTCCTCTATTTCAGTCCCCTAAGGATGTTGCTAAAGATGCAATTGAAAACGACGTTCATGCAATTGGAGTCTCAACTTTAGCTGCTGGTCACAAAACTCTAGTCCCTGAATTGATGAAAAGCCTAAAAGAACTAGATCCAAATTCTAAAATGATTGTTTTTGTAGGCGGAGTTATTCCTGAGCAAGATTATGACTTTTTGTATAAACAAAATATTTCAGCGATTTTTGGTCCTGGATCAAATATAATTGAGTCTGCAGAAAAAGTGATCGATCTAATATCTAAAAATTTAGAATTAAAATAAATGAAATTGGCTGAAAAGATTATCAATGGTGAAAGAGCAGCTATTGCTAAAGCTATTACTCTAGTTGAGTCTTCAAAACCAGATGACAGAATTGAAAGCAGAAAGTTAATATCTCAATTAATTGATAACCCTGGTAAATCTATTAGAGTTGGATTTTCTGGCCCTCCAGGAGTTGGTAAATCAACATTTATCGAGTCTTTTGGAAGTTACTTAGTAGGTAAAGAACTTAAATTAGGTATACTGGCAATTGATCCATCGTCTCAAATAACCGGCGGCTCAATCCTTGGTGATAAAACAAGAATGATAGAAATATCAAAAAATCCTAATACATTTATCAGATCTACTCCATCGAGGGGATCATTAGGTGGTATTTCTAATGGTACTAGAGAAGCCTCAATTATTCTAGATGCAGCTGGATACGATTATATTTTTATTGAAACAGTCGGAGTTGGACAGTCTGAAGTTGTTGCAAGTAATCTAGTGGATATTTTTTCTTTGATAGTTGGACCTGGCTCAGGCGATGAATTACAAGGTATAAAAAAAGGAATAACTGAATACGCTGACATATTTATTGTTAATAAAAATGATGGCAATTTGAAAATCGAGGCATCTAAGACTGCAGCTGATTATAAATCTGCAATAAGTTATTATAAAAAAAATGAAGTTTCTAGTAGTAAAGAAGTTCTTCTTGTTTCGGCAATTGAACAAACAGGAATGGATGAAGTAATTAACACAATTCAAGAAATTGTTTTACAAAATAAAAAAAATAATAGCTTTGAAAGTAAAAGATGTGAACAATTAAAGTTTTGGCTTAGTGAGGAAATTAAAAATATAATGCAATTAGATATACAAAGAAAGATTGATAAAGCAGGCAGTATCGGTCACTTCTCAGATAGGATAATTAATGGTGATATTTCCATGTATGATGCTATAGAGACCATTACTGATAAGCTGCAGAGCGAATAATCATATTGACAATAAATATTTAAATCATTACTAAACACTAATTATGACAAAAGCATGTGATCTTTTAGGAAAAAAAGTTCAATTTGGTAACAATGTAAGCAAAGCTAATAACAAAACAAGGCGTAAGTTTAATGTTAATATGCAATCTGTTACGTTTCGAAGTGAAATATTAAAAAGAAATATAAAACTCTCAGTTTCAACCTCGTCAATGAGAACTGTCTCTAAATTTGGTGGAATTGACGAATTTTTAACACAAACTAAAAGTAAGTGTCTGTCTTTGAAAGCTAAAAGGTTGAGACGTGCGATAACAAATGCTTCTACAAAAGTTAGTTAGCAGTAAAGCCTTTTTTATTTTTTTCGCTTTCCTCAAATAAGTCAACTAACTGTTCAGTCATCACATCGGCGAGTTGCTCAGCATCAACAATTGTTACAGCTCTCTTATAGTACCTTGTAACATCGTGTCCAATTCCGACAGCTAATAATTGAATATTTGATTTTGACTCAATCCAACTGATTACTCCCCTTAAATGCTTTTCAAGGTAATTTCCTGTATTTACGGATAGCGTACTATCATCTACTGGTGCGCCATCAGATATAACCATGAGAATTTTTCTTGCTTCATATCTAGTTTGTAATCTTTTATGTGCCCAAAGAAGTGCTTCACCATCAATATTTTCTTTTAGAAGACCTTCACGCATCATCAGACCAAGATTTTTTTTGGAACGTCTCCATGGTTCATCAGCTGCCTTGTAAACAATATGTCTAAGGTCATTTAATCTTCCTGGAGAGGGGATTTTTTTATTTTGCATCCAATGTTCTCTACTTTTCCCGCCTTTCCAAGCTTTAGTTGTGAAACCTAGTACTTCTACTTTTACTCCACATCTTTCAAGAGTTCTTGCAAGAATATCTGCACTCATAGCCGCAACAGTGATAGGTCTTCCTCTCATAGAACCAGAATTATCAATCAATAATGATACAACAGTATCTTTAAAATCAGTGTCCTTCTCTTTTTTGAAAGATAATGAATGAAAAGGATCCATTACAATTCTTGTTAATCTAGATGTATCTAATATCCCTTCTTCTAAATCAAAATCCCAACTTCTATTTTGTTTTGCTAGAAGTTTTCTTTGAAGTCTATTTGCTAGACGGGAAATGATGGTTTGATATGATTTTAACTGTTGATCAAGATAAGCACGTAATCTATTGAGTTCTTCATCCTCACATATATTTATTGCGGTTATGACTTCATCAAATTCTTCAGTATAGACTTGATATTCATTGAGTATTTTATCTGCTGAATTCTCATCCCTATATTGTGGTGTAGCATTCTCAGTATTTCCTTCATCAATTTCTGATAGTTCATTATCCTCTTCTTGGTCAACATTCATTTCTGTTTCTTCATATCCGACTTCTTCTTCAGATTGAGTTGTTTCTTCGTCACTGAATGATGATTGATTTTCCATTTCATTAATTTCATTATTTTCAAGCTGTTCAATATTTTGATTATTTTCGTTTTCTTCTTCTTTGTTTTCATCATTTTCTTGATTATCGTAAAAATCTAATTCACTAATCAGTTTGTTCACATTTTTGGCAAAGTATTCTTGATTAAAAATATCTTTAACAAGTTTATCAGTTGTATCTCCAATTTTATTATTTAACCATTTTCTCCAGAGATTAATGGCCTTTTCAGAATGTTTAGGTAGAAAATCTGGACTAACCTTATTCCTTAAATAGAGATCAATTGCATCTTCAAGTTCTAAATCTGACTGTTTAGAGAGAGTAGCCAAGTTTTTTTCTTTAAACTTATCTTCATATAATGATTTTAGATTATTCTTGACACCCCTCATCATGCTACTGCCAAGAAGCTGTATTCTTGTATCTTCGAGGATTTCATAAATTTTACGATTTTTCTCACCTACGGGTTCATATTTTCTGTATGTTTCTTCACTGTGAAATTTGTGTTTTAATGCTTCGTTGTCGGCTGTTCCTCTAAGCTCACTTAACTTTGAAAGATTTTCATCAAGCTTAGGTAAAATGATCTTTTCGTTTGTTGAAATGCCATTATCTTCAAAAACAACTTCTAGTTCTTTATCATCAGCAATTGCTCTTGTGGTAGACGAAATAGCTCGTTTTATATCTTCTAAAAGATCTTCCTTCACTAAACTAAATTAAAATCGTTAGTTTCATTAGAAATTTCTTCACCAAAACATCGTTGGTAATACTCAGATATGATTTGTCTTTCGCTCTCATCACACTTATTTAAAAAAGTTAATTTAAAGGCTAGTGAATAATTGAAATCAAGAATTTCTGCATTTTGCGCCCATGTTAATACAGTTCTCGGACTCATTACGGTTGAAATATCTCCGTTTGAAAGGCCCTTTCTGGATAAATCAGCCACTTTAATCATTAACTCAATTATTTCTTCTCTCTCAGAATTATTAAAAGATTGAACTTTTGAAAGCATGATATTTTTTTCTTGTTCAAAATTAAGGTAATTAAGTGTTGAAACTAAGTTCCATCGATCCATTTGTCCTTGATTTATTTGTTGGGTGCCATGATATAGGCCTGTTGTATCTCCTAGCCCTACCGTATTTGTTGTAGCAAATAATCGAAAGTAAGGATGAGGTTTGAGTACTCTATTTTTATCTAACAAAGTAAATTTTCCTTCAGATTCGAGAACTCTTTGAATAACAAACATAACATCTGGTCTTCCAGCATCATACTCGTCAAATACTAACGCAGTAGGATTCTGTAATGACCATGGCAATATTCCATCCTGGAATTCTGTGACTTGTTTACCATCTTGTAAAACGATTGCATCTTTACCTATCAAATCTATTCTACTTATATGACTATCAAGGTTAACGCGTACACATGGCCAATTGAGTCTTGCAGCGACTTGTTCAATATGTGTGGACTTGCCAGTCCCATGTAAACCCTGAATCATTACTCTTCTGTTGTACTTAAAACCAGCGAGAATTGCCATTGTAGTCGCTCTATCAAAACAATAGCTACTATCTATTTCAGGAACATATTCTGACTTCTCAGAGAATCCTTCAACATGCAGATCTGTGTCCAGACCAAATGCTTGGTTCACAGAAATAGAAATATCTGGCTTATTGAGATTTAGATTTTCCGTTATTGTCATACTGTTCTTTTATAATTTTATATGCTTCTAATACTTTAGCTAACTTATCTTTGTTTTTTTCACTTTGACCAACTGTATCAGGGTGTAGTTCTTTTACAATCTTTTTGAATCTTGATTTAATCTCATCAATACTGCTATTTTTATTGTCAACGCCTAAAGTAGCTAGAGCATTTAAATACTTAGAACTGTAATAGCTAGGATGAATCATAAGATTTTCAAGATTGTTCATCCCAGAAAACATTTTCTCTGAAATTTTAGATATTTTCTGGAAATAACTTGTATCATTAGATCCTATTTCTCTAGTTTTTCGATGACCAATTATGTCGTTTTCAATAAATTCCTCAATTTGATCAGCTGACATTTCAGCGAAGTAATTCCATTTTTTGTTATATTCTTTTATGTGTTTGAGGCAAAACCATTTGTAATTTCTTAATTCCTGAGGTGATGCCGGGGCTTTATATTCTCCAATTTCATCACAACCTTTGAAGTTACATTTTGTGTTATTCATATTGTAAATTTTTATAATAAATTTATTTATAATAGTATGAGTCTTGAAAATACAATAGATAAGAAAATAAAAGAACATTTTAGACCAAATTTTCTAAAAATAATTAATTTTTCTGATCAACATAAAAATCATTACGATGGTGTTAACCAAGATACGTCTCATATAAAAATAATTATCGTATCAGATACTTTCAAAGATCTCTCACGAATTGATAGGGAAAGAAAGGTTCATAAAGTTTTAATGAATGAAATAAAAGATCAAATTCATTCACTACGTCTGAAGATATATAGTGTTGATGAATATAATTTAGTTAAGTGAAGATATAATCACTTTAGTGATAATATTTTTTTCTGCTTCAATTATTTTAAATTTAAACCCGTAAAATTGAAATTCTTGTCCAATTTTTGGAAAGGATCTAGATTCATTTATTATTAAACCAGAAATTGTATTTGCTTCCTCATCTGGTAAATCCCATCCAAAACTACGATTTAAATTTCTGATTTCTGTTGAGCCTTTAACTTTGATAGAACCATCTTTATCTTGAGTAATATCGCTCATATCAATATCATGTTCATCACTGATATCCCCAACTATTTCTTCAATGATATCCTCTAAGCTGATCATTCCATTCAATGCACCGTATTCATCAACAACCATTGCAAGTTTAATTTTTCTTTTTAGGTGCATTTGTAGCTGATCTTTTAATGAAGTAGTTTCAGGAACAAACCACGTCTTTATCAATGAATTTTTAATTTCCTCTCTTGTTATTTCTAATGATTGGCGATCTTTTAGTATTTTGAGAAGATTTTTTGAATGGATAAGTCCAATTATATTTTCATTATTATCTTTCCATACAGGAATTCTTGTATAGGGACTTTCAGCGACTTGAGAAATAATTTTTTTAGGTACATCATCAATATTTACTGTAAAAACATTACTTCTATGCACCATAATGTCTTCTACAGTTATTTCCGATAAGTCTAAGATCCCTTTGACCATATCCTTATCCATTTTAAATAACCTTCCTTCTTTATGATGTAAGTCCACAGTTCCCCTAATCTCATCAGCAACTGATAGGCTACGAGCGTTTTTATCGTGCTTAATTCCAATTAGACCTAGAATATAAAAAACTGTCTTTTCCATTAGCCAGGTAATAGGGGCCAAAATCGTAACAAATGGTTTTAAATATGGGCTGACCATAAGCGCAGCTTTTTCAGAGTTAGCTATTGCATAGCTTTTAGGAAGAATCTCAGCAAAAATTACAATAAGGGCCGTCATTATTATTACTGCATAAGCCACCCCTGAATTCCCAAAAACTCTAATGAGAAGACTAGTTGCTAAAGCTGATGCAAGAATATTTACCAAGTTGTTTCCCAAGAGAATTGCTCCAATTAGGGACTCTTTTTTATTAAGAAGTTCTATTGCAATATTTGCGTTACTCTTACCTTTCATGGCTAATCCAGTTAAACGACTTCGAGTACTAGCAGTAAGTGCTGTTTCTGAACCTGAAAAGAATGCCGAAAGAGCAAGTAAAATTATTATTGCAAAAAATAAAACAACAATTTCAAATATCATTATTCTATGTGTTTTTTTATTACCTTTCGAAGATTACTTTTAGAAAAATTATTGACTATTAAAGCGTTTCCGACTTCGTTGAGCAGAATTAGATTGAGATTATTATCCTTAACTTTTTTGTCAGATTGCATAGCATTTATAAATTTTGGAACAGATATCTTAGATTTTAACTTACCTGGAATTGACGATTTTAGTTTCATTTGATGAAAATGCGACTTTACTTTTTCTTCCACTACTTTTTTTATTTTACCTTCTAATAAAGAAAGTTCTATAGCCATTAGAATTCCTATTGAAACTGCCTCACCATGAATTACTAATTTTTTATAATTATTCAGGGATTCTATTGCGTGACCAAAAGTATGACCGAAATTCAATAAAGCTCTTATGTTTTTTTCATTCTCATCTTTATTTACGATTTTTGCTTTGTTTTTACAAGATCTAAATACAATCTCTATAATATACGCTACTTCTTGCTTACTGATTCTACGTTCATTTTTTACAAGCCAATTGAAAAACGACTTGTCCATTATTAGTCCATATTTGATTACCTCTGCGTATCCGGCTAGGAATTCTCGATGGCTTAAACTTCTCAATAATGATACATCTGCAAGTACTAAATTCGGTTGGAAAAATGTACCAATCAGATTTTTTCCAACTTTAGTATTGATTCCAGTTTTGCCTCCAACAGATGAATCTACTTGAGCAAGTAAAGTAGTAGGTATTTGAATAAAGTTGATACCTCTCAAGGTGATACTTGCAGTGAAGCCAACTATATCTCCAATTACTCCTCCGCCGAACGCTATGAGTGTATCATCTCGATTAATTTTGTAATTCAGTAAAGTAGAACAAATTGAATTAATAGTTTTTATATTTTTATGATTTTCACCATCTCCGATAATTATTTTATAAGTTTTAATATTTTTTTTAGTCAGAGATTTTTCTAATGAAGTAAAGTAGAGTTTATTGATTGTTTTATTCGTTATAACAAACACTCTCTGATTTTTAATATGGTTCTGTAAAAAATTGCCCGCATTATTTATTAAGTTATTACCAATTAATATGTCATAACTTTTCTGTTTAGTATTTACTCTTAATTTTTTTTTAATCATAATCTTTTATTATATCTGACAGGTGCTTCACTATTTGAAATTTTTTTTTGTTACTAACATTTAATGAGTAATGTGCTCTTGCGTAGTTGTTTCTTCGAATTTTATCTAAAGAAATCAATTCTTGTCTAATATTCTTACCTTTTAATAAAGGTCGATTCATTTTAAGGCTGCATCTATTTACCAACACATTAATATTACATTTTAACCAAATACAAGAACATTTTTTTAAAATAAAATTTCTCAAAGATGCATTCTCAAATGCACCTCCACCAATGGCTATAATTGAATTTTCTGTATTTAAAATTTTCATAATAGTTTTTTTTTCAAGTAATCGAAAATATTCTTCACCTTTAAGTTCAAATATTTTACTTATCTTCATACCGGCTATAGCTTCAATTTCTTCATCACTATCAATGAATTTTAAATGTAATTTTTTAGCTAAGCTCTTACCAATTGAAGATTTTCCCGAACCCATGTGGCCTATAAGAACTACATTTTTATTTAAAATAGTTTGTCTTAATTTTGACATTATTAACGAGCTAAAATGTGAATAAATTTCACAGTTTTAAATAATTCTGTTAAAAGAAATTGAAATGATTTTCAAAAACATTTTTGTTATACATTTAATATACATTATAAGTTTACTTCTTATAAGTGCATTTTTTATAAAAAATTCTTCATTAGCTGAGGATGTAAAAGAAAGTGTGGATCCTGTCATTATTTGGGATGAAGAAGAGGAAATCGAATCTTTTGAAAGTTCAAATAAAATTGACATAAGTATAAATGATGAGCAAAAAAGTAATATTACTGAGACAGAATACGAATTCTCTAGGAATAATGCTATTGGACTTTATGACTCGAGTAACGGGGGGTTTGACTCTGATATCTGGAAGAATTCAAGTTCAGAAGATATAGATTATTTAATAAATAAAACTCCCTTCAAAACGTCTAGTTCTGTTTTAAGAGATTTAATGATTAGGTCCATCCTTACTACATCTAATCCTCCAACAAAACAAAATTCTGAAATAATAACTTTTCTTGATATGAGAATAAATTTCTTGGTAAAGAATGGTCTTTTTAATGAATTCTATAAGCTAGCAATTCTAATAGAAGAGAAAGAATGGAACGATAATATAAAACTTAATCTAAAGAATTATTATCTACTCCATAATTATAAGTTTCTATGTAAAAAAGATAGTCTTCTATTTCCGATTAGTGACTCATACTTAACTTTATATTATGACTCATTCTGCAATGCTATGTCTTCTAATAAGCTTGCACTAGATCTAAATATTGAACTAATGAATGATGCGGGTACATATGATAGAGGTTATATAACTATTTTGGAGAGTATTTTAAATAATACTCAACTAGATCTAGCTGAAATAGACAGTAATCTTAATTTATTTCACCTTAATCTTCTTAATAAAGTTCAATATCCAATAGAAAAACTAATTAATGAAAGTTCGCCTTTAGAGCATAAACTATTCTATTTAAATAATACTAAAAATTCTAATTTAGAAAAAATTTCTATTGCAGAAGAGCTTTTACAGATAGGTACTATTGATACAAATACCTTAGATTATTTATATAGAAATTTTAATCTTGATAAAATTGAAACCAAGAATTTTGAAGAAATTACAGAATTAGAAAAAAGAGTCGTTACTTATCGAAAAATAAGAAATCTTTCTTCTCAAAATGAGATAGTTGAATTATTGCCTAGTTTTTTGAAAGTTTTTAGTAATCGAGGATTATTAATAAATTCATCTGAACTAATCTATGACAAAATTAAGGTTATTACCCCTAGACAAGATCATATAAAAAATAGTGCCCATGTTTGTAAACTACTAATATTAAATAAAGATTTGAGCAGATGTAATGAATGGTTAGATAAACTTGATTTTTCAAAAAATACAAATGAAGCTGCAAAAATTCGTTTTTATAGATCACTTATTTCTGATGAAGAATTGCTGGAAAATGATCTAATGAATATTATTGAAAATAATAAATTGTCCATTAAGCAAAAAAACGTACTTGTAAAATATTATGAAGTGAAGACTGGCAATAAGATAGTAGATTATTGGAAATTACCAAACCAACTCGATAAAATTTCCTCTGTGACTACAAATATAAGGCTGCACGAATATATAAAATCTCTAGAAAATAAAATTGGTGAAGAAATTCTTTTGCTTAACTTAATACAAGGAGACGAAAATTTTAATGATCTTGATGATTATTCATTATTTTTAATAATTGAAAATATGGCTAATTTAAATAAAAAATATTTAAATCAATATGTATTAGAATTTTTTTCAAATAATAATTTATAAGTGGTTGATCATCATATTATAGAGAATTTCCTAGAAAGTCTTGCGTCCGAAAAGGGCCTTAGTAAAAACACAATTAAATCTTATAAATTGGATCTGATTAAGTTGTTTGAAAAAATAAAAAAAAAGGATTTTAAAGAGCTCAAGAAAATTGATGTTGAGAAATATATTCGTGATCTTTTTGATAAGGGATTTGAAAGATCAACTATACTTAGAAAAATTTCTTCATTAGGACATTTTTTTGATTTCCTAGTTGAAGAAAGACTAATTTCTCAAAATATAATTAAACAAATTTCTGTCCCAAAGAAGCTAGCTAAGTTACCAACTTTTTTATCAACAAATCAAGTAGATAAATTACTAAAACTAGCTAAAGAAGATAAAACGTCTCAAGGAATTAGATTTAGTACAATGCTAGAAATTTTATATTCTACTGGAATAAGAATTACTGAGCTTATAGAATTAAAAATGTCATCACTTTATGAAAAAAAGAATTTTATTCTTATACATGGCAAGGGAAATAAAGAAAGACTCGTTCCAATTGATCAAAACACTCTTGAAACACTTAATCTATATTTGCAAATTAGAGTTGAATTCATAAAGAAGAAATCAACCGAGATATGGCTTTTTCCGTCTCAAAGTTCAAAAAATGGACACATAACTAGGCAGAGATTTAACCAACTACTCATAAATTTGGCAATCAAAGCAAATATTGATCAAAAGTTTATAAGCCCTCATAAACTTAGGCATGCTTTCGCTTCACATTTGCTTGCTAACGGTATTGATTTAAGAACTTTACAGGTACTTCTTGGTCACGAGGATATAACAACCACTCAAATATATACTCATGTCTTAACCGACCGTTTAAAAAAGACAGTTGAAGATAATCACCCTTTAGCAAGGGATTTTAAATGAGAAATTCATACTTTAAGTACTTCTTGAAAAGATATTTTTATAATGATAAACCTCGAAGATGAGTTTCACTTCGATACCATCAAAGCCTACAAGAGTTAATAGGTCTCAATTGTTTGTGCCAGGTTCAAAACCTGACTTATTTAAGAAGGCAAGTGAAAGTAACGCTGACATTATATGTCTAGATTTAGAGGACGCAGTTGCCCCTCAGGACAAAGATGCAGCAAAGCAAAATGTTATAAAAGCCCTTAACGATCACGATTTTGGCACAAAAACCATCTCAGTACGAATAAACGGATTAGACACTCATTATTGTTACCGTGATGTGGTGGATTTAATGGAAAATACTGGTGAGAGACTAGATTTAATTATGATTCCGAAAGTTGGGGTTCCTGAGGACGTTTACGCAATTGATATGTTGGTGACGCAGATAGAGGATAAAACTAACAGAGAAAAAAAGATTGGGTTTGAGCTAATTGTTGAAACCTCAATGGGGATTACAAACCTCGATAGAATAATTACAGGCAGTAAAAGAATTGAGTCACTCCATTTTGGCTATGCCGATTACGCCGCCTCTGTAAGAATGAGAACCACGAATATTGGTGGATCAAATCAAGACTATTCCATCCTTACAGATGAAATTAATGGAAATAGAAAAGTACATTGGAATGACATGTGGCATTATCCTATTTCTAAAATGACAACAATTGGTAGAGCTCATGGACTAAGAATAATCGATGGTCCATATGGTGATTTCTCAGATCCTGAGGGCTTTAAGTCACATGCAAAAAGAACGGCAATATTGGGTTGTGAAGGAAAATGGGCTATCCACCCAAGCCAAGTTGATCTTGCGAACGAGGTATTCACATTACCTGAGAAAGAAGTTCAGAAGGCAAGAGATATTATTGATGCGATGAAAAAAGCTCAAGAGTCAGGAGCTGGTGCAGCAACATTAAATGGTAAACTAATCGATGCTGCATCTATTCGGCAAGCAGAACAAATTATTGAACAAACTGATTTGATCAATAAATTAAGTTAATTATAAATATTAAATGTCTACTTATTTAGAGTTTGAAAAACCAATAGAGGTTCTTGATAATAAAATTTTTGAGCTTAAAAGTCTTAATGATAGTGCTCCATCTGAAAGTTTGCTAGAAGAAATCACTAACGTTGAACAAGAAATTAACGATACATATAAGAAGATATACTCATCAATAAGTCCATGGCAAAGAACACTAGTCGCGAGACATACCGATCGCCCCAAAACACAGCATTATATTGAGGGTCTGATTGAAAATTTTTTTCCATTATCAGGTGATAGGGCTTTTTCAGAGGATAAAGCTATAATAGGAGGCTTTGGAAAGTTCAGGGGAAAAACAGTCTTGGTTATCGGGCACGAAAAGGGTCACGATACTACATCTCGAATAGAACATAACTTTGGCATGCCAAGACCTGAAGGTTATAGAAAAGCACAGCGACTTATGAAACTTGCTGAAGATTTTGATATACCTGTTATTTCTTTTGTTGATACACCGGGAGCTTATCCAGGTGTAGGTGCTGAACAAAGAGGTCAATCAGAAGCAATTGCAAAAACAACTGAATGTTGTCTTTCTCTAGGAGTACCTATTGTTGTAGTAATTATTGGTGAAGGAGGCTCAGGTGGAGCTGTCGCTATTGGCACAGGAAACACTGTTTTGATGTTAGAAAATTCGATTTACTCAGTTATTTCTCCAGAGGGTTGTTCCTCGATACTTTGGAAAGATAATTCAAAAACAGTTGAAGCTGCTTCTGCATTAAAGTTAACAGCTGATGATATGTTAAAAATAGATGTAATTGATAAAATTATACCAGAACCAATTGGTGGTGCGCATAGAAATCAACACAAAGCAATTCAAGAGGTGGGAGATGCGATTGAGGAAAACCTTAAATTTTTATCAAACCAACATGGAAATGATCTAAAGCACGCTCGACAAGAGAGATATTTGCAAATTGGTCGGTCTGGTCTATTCAGTGATAAGACCACTGCTGCTAATTCAGTCTTAGATGAAAAATTTGGTAAGGTGAAAAAGAGAAAAAATTTAAAATTAAGTTTTATCGTTAAATTGTTATTCTCCCTTACTATTATAGCACTTATAACTGGCTTTCTTTTTTATTTTTTTAGATAATTTTACCGTGGCAGTGTTTAAATTTTTTTCCTGAGCCACATGGACAAGGTGCATTTCTTGAAACTTTTTTTTCTTTTTTTACTTCGCTAGCAGGGACTTTAACTTCTTGTTCAGTTTCATTAAGATCATTAGGTTTAATATTTTCTCTTATCCTCATTCTGGAAAAAATTTTTGTTACATCACTTTTAAGCCCATTTATTAAATCCTCAAATAAACCAAATGCTTCATTTTTATATTCATTAAGAGGATCTCTTTGACCATAGCCTCTTAATCCAATGGTTGATCTTAACTGTTCAAGATTATTGATATGGTCTTTCCATTTGTCATCAAGAATTTTCAGTAATACCATCCGCTCTGCATTGTTTACTAATTCTTTTGGATGTTTTGACATCCTATCTTGAGATGTTTTATCAATATGCTTGTAAATTTTATTTTTTATATCTTCTTGTCTCATATCCTCTTTAGTTTCATCAACTAAAAAATCAATCTCATATGAAAAATACAGATTTATTTCGTTTTTGAGTCTTTTTAAATCCCATTGATCTGCAAAGGATTTTTCAGGACAATACGTATTAACGATTTCATCAGCTATATCATATTGCATATCCTTTGCGATTTCTGAGATATTTTCAGCATTCATTAGTTCCAATCGTTGTTCAAAAATTGTTTTACGTTGATCGTTTAAAACATCATCGAACCGCAATAATGTTTTTCTTATGTCGAAATTTCGACCTTCAACTTTTTTTTGTGCTCTTTCTAATGCTTTAGATATCCATGCATGTTTAATTGACTCACCCTCTTTAAGGCCTAAGCTTTTAAGAACACTATCAATTCTCTCAGAGCCAAAAATTCTCATTAAATCATCTTCGAGACTAATAAAGAACTTAGTTTCTCCTGGGTCCCCTTGTCTGCCGGAGCGTCCACGCAACTGATTGTCTATCCTTCTACTTTCATGCCTTTCACTACCAATGACATAGAGGCCTCCAGCTTCTATAACAATATTTTTTTGTTCGATAAGGTTATTTTTTAAATCTATTTTTTCACTATTGTGCTTAACGTTACTTAATTTAAAGTCATAATTTCCTCCAAGTTGAATATCCGTACCTCTTCCCGCCATATTAGTTGCAATTGTGACAGCCCCAGGTTCACCAGCATTGGCAATAATTTTAGCTTCTTGTTCATGTTGTTTTGCATTTAATACTTCATGTTTAATTTTGGACGCCTTAAGTTTTTTTGATATCTTTTCTGATTTATCAATACTTGTTGTACCAATTAAAACCGGCTGCTGTTTGTTATTGCACTCGATCACTTGCATTACTATCGCATCATATTTTTCATCTGATGTTCTATAAATTTCATCTTCATTATCTATGCGAATCACAGGCGTATTGGTTGGTATTTCCAAAACACTTAAATTGTATATATCTGCAAATTCCTCAGATTCAGTGAGAGCTGTTCCTGTCATTCCAGCTATCTTATTGTATAATCTAAAATAATTTTGGTATGTGATTGAGGCTACAGTTTGACTTTCACTTTGTACTTTCACATTTTCCTTCGCCTCAATTGCTTGATGCAGTCCATCACCGTACCTTCTACCTTCCATAGTTCTACCGGTAAACTCATCAACTATGATGACATTTCCACTTTTAACAATATAGTCCCTGTCTTTTTCGAATAACTTATTTGCTCTGAGTGCCTGATTTATATGATGAACAATGGAAACATTGGATATATCGTAGAGTGTACCTTCTTTAATTATATTTCGTTCTTTAAGAATTTGTTCAGCTTTATCATTGCCAGCATCAGTAAGTGTTGCAGTCTTTGATTTTTCATCAATTTCAATATCATCCTTATCTAAGTAAGGTATGATTTGGTTGATTGAACTATACAGAGTTGTTTTATCTTCTACAGCACCCGATATTACAAGTGGTGTTCGGGACTCATCAATCAAAACACTGTCAACTTCATCTACAATGCAAAAATTATGATCTCTTTGAACAATGTTTTGTTTCTGAACTCTTAAATTGTCTCTTAAATAATCAAAGCCAAATTCATTATTTGTACCATACGTAATATCACAATTATATTGTGCCTTCCTCTGCTCGACTCCAACAACGTCGTTGGTAAGACAACCAACTGTTAATCCTAGGTATTTAAATACTTCACCCATCCAAAGCGAGTCTCTTTTTGCAAGATAGTCATTTACAGTTACAATATGAACACCTTTACCGTTTAATGAATTTAAAAAAGCCGGTAAGGTTGAAACAAGAGTTTTTCCTTCTCCAGTTTTCATTTCAGCTATTCCACCGTCATGCAATACCATGCCACCCATAAGCTGAACATCAAAATGTCTTTGTTGGAGCGTTCTTTTTGACGCCTCTCTAACTATTGCAAATGATTCTACCAAACATTCATTTAATTTTTTACCGTTCTTTATTTTTACCTTCAGATCATTAATGCATTTTAATAGTTCGTCCTGATTCAGGATTTCATATTTAGACTCCAGACTATTAATTTCATTTACATATTGATTAAATTTAGCAAATTTTTTCTTATCATTTCCGCTAAAAATTGAATTAATAAAGGAGTTAATTTTGAACATTAAACTGATATTGTAGTTTTTTATTTAATTGCATGCTTTTATACATTAAATACTAATCTCAATTAAGATAAAATTCGTTAAAATGAGAAAAGATTTAATTACGCAACAAAAGTTAAAAATATCGCCTTTAGCGCCAAAAATAATCAAAAAGTTATTAAGTCCAATAGGTATTGATGTATATGTTTACTGTGCAAGTCTTTACAATAATAAAAGAAATGATTTAGTCATTTTTCATTTTAATAGTAGCGGTTCTATCTCTGAAGTTTTTACACAATCCTCTCTTAGATCATGCACTTTAGACTGGAATAAAAAAAACTTAGCAACTAAGACTGTTGACGCAATCATTGTTAATTCTGGTAATGCCAATACTTTTACAGGCCAGCAGGGTATCAACTCACTGCACAAAATAAGTGAGTCAATTTGTAAAAAATTCAAAGTCTCAAAAAAAAACCTTTTCTTTGCATCAACTGGTGTAATTGGAGAAAGATTTCCAGTTGAGAAAATTCTCAATACATTAAATAAAAAAAAAGCTGTTTCAAATAAATGGATTGATAGTGCAAAATCAATTATGACAACTGACACATTCCCAAAAGGAATATCAAGAAAAATTAAGATCGACCATCAACATGTGACAATAACAGGTATTGCCAAAGGATCAGGTATGATTGAGCCTAATATGGCTACGATGCTTGGTTTTATATTTATGGATCTTGCAATACCTCAAAAAATTCTTCAAATTCTCCTAAAAAAACTCGTTTCAGACTCATTTAATAAAATATCTGTTGATGGAGATGAGTCTACAAATGATACAGTAATAATGTGTAGTTCAAATAGAATAAAACTTAAAAAACCAATCAAATCATTTAAAGATAAAAGAATTAATCTTCTCGAAAAGAAACTTATCAAAATTTTTAAATTTTTGTCTGAACAAATTGTAAGAGATGGTGAGGGAGCAACAAAACTTATTAATATTATTGTAAATGATGGAAAAAATGACAATCAAGTAAAAAAAATAGCAAGGTCGATTGCAAATTCAGCATTATTTAAAACTGCAATGTATGGCAATGATCCAAATTGGGGTCGAATTATAATGGCTATTGGCAAAACTTACGAAAAAATAAAACCTCAAAAAGTTAATATCTATTTTGGAAAAATATTAGTTGTTAAAAATGGTTTGGAACAAGTCAGTGTTAGTAATGGAGCACTTAAGAAATATTTAAAAAAAGAAAATATATTAATAAAAATCTCTTTAGGTCTTGGAAAAGCAAAATACGATATACAGACTTGTGATTTTTCACATGGATATGTGGATATAAATGCTTCATATAAGTCATGAAAGTTGTTTTTTGTTCATCAGCATTATTACAGAATAAGAAAGGTCAAATTCTTTTAATGAGTAGAAAAAATAAAGACGTATATAAGAATTACTGGGAGTTTCCCGGAGGTAAATTGCATAATGGAGAGACATTTATTACGGCCTTAAAAAGAGAATTAGATGAGGAATTAAATTTAAAAATTGAAATCAAAAATCTCAAAAATCCCCTTTTCACAAAGCATCATTATAAATCGTTTATATTGATGATGTACACATTTATTCTCAATAAATGGAAGGGAGATATTATAAATAAAGATAAAGAAAAATTAATTTGGGTAAATAAATCACAATTAAAAAAAATTAAATTACTACCAGCAAATATAAATATTGTTAACTATTTGGTAAAATAACAACCAGTCTCATTAGTAAACTTAACTCTGATATTATATTCATTATAATCAATCAATATACTATTATTTTCTAAATCAACTTCATGTCCGATTATTTTAATCTGATCAACAAGTTCATAATTATTTATAGACCCATAAATGATGCGATCATAAGCTTCGTCACATGAGTCACTATCTAAATTTGATATAAATATACAAGTACAGTAGTGTTTAGCTGTTGCATTTAAATTTATTAGCATATCATCAGCAGCTAAATATTTTGGTATAGAAAAAATAATTAGTGCTAAAACAAATTTAATAATATAAAACAAATTTTGAAAAATATGCATAAGCAATTAAATATCACATATTTGTTAGCTTTGATACTATTCTTAGTCAATTTTTCATCTGCTAATTCTTATGACTCTGATCAGGCTAATGAAAAAAATATCTGGCCTCAAAAAGAATGGTTAAAGAGCGAATTAGATATCAAAGATGTTACCGACTTTGAAAAATTTGTGAATTTTACTTTTTCAGAAAATTCATACAATACTTTAGGGAGAACAAATGCAGTCTTGGTGATTAAGGATGGTAGGATCGCTTTTGAAAAATATAATGATCCAATAAATGAAGACACTAAATTAGTGTCATATTCTATGGCTAAAAGCTATATTGGTTTACTGACTGGGATAATGCTAGATAGAAAATATTTTCAAGATATTCAGCAAGATAATCTTCTTCCAGGATGGCAAGATAACAGAAAAAATATATCAATTAATCACTTATTAAATATGCAGTCGGGACTTGACTTTGTCGAACAATACAATGTTGATGGAAGATCAGATACTCTTGAAATGTTGTTTGGTGAAGGGAGATATGATCAAGCATTATTTGCGTCAACGTTTAAACTAAAGACTCCTTTCCCGGGAATGAAGTACAATTATTCTACAGGTGAAACAAATATTCTCAGCATGCTGATTAAAAATAATTTAGAAGATAGAGGAATCTCTTACTATGACTTTATTAATGAAAATTTAATAAAAAAAATTGGAATTTATAATACGATTTTTGAATTTGATGAGTCTGGTACTTTTATTGGGGGGAGTTCAGTTTTTGCAAATGCAAGAGATTATGCAAGGTTTGGATATTTAGTGTTAAGAGAAGGTGAATGGGATGGTGAGCAAATTGTATCAAGAGATTGGATTAAAAAAACAAAAGTGCCAGCAAAAAATACATATGGAATGTACAGTAATCAATTTTGGCTTCTGCACCCAGCATTTACAAGGGGATTACCAAAAGATACAATTTACTGCGCTGGATATGGTGGACAGTATATTTTAATTATACCTTCAAGAAACATGGTTGTTGTAAGATTAGGAGAAACTTACTTTGAAAATGATAAAGTTTTAGAAAATTTGTCAGAAATGATCAATTTTTTTAATTGATGTGCTAGAATTTGATATGGAAAGTCCAATAATAATTTATTCATCTATTAATTGCGGTTATTGTGAAATGGCAAAGAAACTTCTAGATGAAAAAAAAATTAATTATCAAGAAATAAATCTTTATGAAGAGCCTGATAAAAGGGAGGAAATGTTGAATAAATCAAATGGTAAAAGAACAGTACCGCAGATATTTTATGGAAACATTCATATAGGAGGTTACGAAGATTTAAAGATGCTTGAGCTAAGCGGAAAACTAGAAAAAATGATTAATGGCTAAGTTTCTGAAGGTTGCATGTATACAATTAAATTCTAAGCAATCAATTCAAGAAAACCTTAAACAGACAATAAAATTTGTACATCAGGCTATATCTAAAAAAGCTAAGCTAATAATTACACCAGAAATTACAAATATTGTTTCTTCTAACAAACACCAATTACTAAAAGAAATATATCTTGAGGGTAATGATCCTTTCTTGAAAACTTTTAAAACCATTGCTAGAGAAAAAACTGTTTGGATAGTTCTAGGGTCAATAATCATTCGTAATCAAAATGGTAAAATTTATAACCGATCATACATAATTAATGATCAGGGTAAACTATCTGCAAAATATGATAAAATTCATCTGTTTGATGCAACAATCTCAAAAAAAGAAAAATATAGAGAGTCCTCATTATTTTTAAAAGGCAAAAAGATTAAAGTTGTCAAAACTCCTTGGGGAAAAATTGGGTTATCCATATGCTTTGATATAAGGTTTCCTGAACTTTATCGTCATTTAATGGTGAAAGGTGCGCAATTTATAACTATACCTGCAGCTTTTACTGTAAAAACTGGAAGAGCGCACTGGCAAAACTTAATAGTAGCAAGAGCAATTGAAACTGGATGTTATATCTTTGCACCAGCACAGTATGGAAAACATAACTCAAAAAGAATTACATACGGTCATAGTCTTATTGTTTCCCCATGGGGAGATATAATCGCTGAGAAAAAATCCGGTCAAGGCTTGATTATAGCTGATATTGATCCAAATATGGTTAATAAAATTCGACAAAATATTGCTAGTTTCAAACCTATTCTATTGAAATGAAAAAAATAATTGTCATATATTTCATATGATTGTTTTTAATTTAAGTTGTAAAGATTGTAATACATACTTTGAAGGCTGGTTTGCATCGGCTAAGTCTTGTGACAGTCAAATCAAAAAAAATATGGTCAAGTGTGTCACTTGTAGTTCTTCTAGAATTACAAAAGAGCTTTCTAGGCCAAACGTAGGAGTTAAATCAGATCATGATTTAAACATAGAGAAAGTTCTTACAGAATTAAAGAAAAAAGTAAGAGAGGTTAAAAAGTTTGTACAAGAAAATTGTGATTATGTGGGAGACCAATTTGCTTATGAAGCAAGACGTATTCACTACGACAATTCAAAAAAAAAACCAATTTATGGCAGTACTTCAAAGAGTGAGCTTATTAATTTAAAAGAGGAAGGTATAAATGTTTCTACAATTCCGTGGATTGAAGATGAAAATTAAACCTTTTTCCCAGCTACCAAAAAATTAGCATTCATGTTTTTTGATTGATTCCAACTATCCTTTATTGGGTTATAATTTATTCCGATAGACTCCATTACATCAAATTGATTTTGCAAAAGCATTGCATAAACATCCTCAGGTGTGAGAAACTTATTCCAATCATGTGTACCTTTAGGAAGAAAACCAAGTACGTACTCAGCCATAAATTTTGCAAATACTAGTGAGAATATAGTTTTATTGATTGTCGCAATAAACATAAGACCATTAGCATTTACAAGGTCACAACTTTTTTTAATAAACTCATTTTGATTTTTTACGTGTTCTATTACTTCTAAATTTAATATTACATCAAATTTATTGTTTATATCTAGTTCTTCCACTGTGCTTTGAAAATAGTTTATTTTTAGATTGTTATCTTCTGCATGCAATTTTGCAGTTATACAATTTTTTTCTAGTGCATCAATACCAGTTACGCTTGCCCCAAGTCTTGCAAGCGGCTCGGAAATCAATCCGCCTCCACATCCAATGTCTAATATGTTAATGCCAGCTAATGGCGCGTGATCATTTTCATTTAAATTGTAATGATTTTTAATGATATTGATAATAAACGATAATCTTACAGGGTTAAATTTATGCAGTGTTTTAAACTTACCATCATGTTTCCACCATTCCTTTGATAGGTTTCTGAACTTCTCAATTTCAGTATCATCAATGCTAGATATGTCCATATTACAACAACTTAAGTAGTTCTTGATTTAAATTTAGTTATACATTAATGCTAATTTGAATTCACAAATAACATCAAGAATCTATTTAATTACTATAATCAAAATGTCCATACTTGTCTTAAAATTTGGAGGAACATCTGTAGCTTCAGTAGAATTAATAGAGTCTGCAGCTAAAATAGTAAAATCTGAGTATGAAGCAGGAAATAACCTTGTTGTAGTTGTGTCAGCTATGTCTGGTGCAACTAATATTCTAATAGATCACGTAAATAAAATTAATTACGATGACGACTCTGAATACGACGTTGTGGTTTCCTCAGGCGAGCAAGTTACGGCAGGGTTAATGTCGATTTGTCTTAATAAATTAGGTGTACCCTCTAGATCATGGATGGGTTGGCAAATACCAATTATTACTAGTGACTCTCACAGAAATGCCGTCATCAAAAGAGTTATTCCAGATGCAATATTGAGAAATTTTGACGATAAGAAAGTTGCGGTTGTTGCAGGTTTTCAAGGAATATCTTCTGATGGAAGGATTACAACAATTGGACGTGGTGGATCAGATAATACAGCAGTTTATATTGCTGCTGCCTTAAATGCCGAGCGCTGTGATATTTATACTGATGTAGACGGTGTTTATACGTCAGATCCAAAAATGACAAAAAATGTTAAACGATTAGACAAAGTTTCCTACGAGGAGATGATCGAAATGGCATCGCAAGGCGCTAAAGTACTGCAGACTGCTTCTGTAGAGTCGGCTATGAAACATGATGTTGATGTCAACGTTCGTTCAACTTTCAGTCCTTCAGATATGGGAACTAAAATCACAAATGATATTGATAGTGATAATCAAGCAGTAACTGGCGTAGCGTATTCTAAGGATGAAGCAAAAATAACTTTGATTGATGTAGAAGATAAGCCAGGTGTTGCAGCAGAAATATTTAACAAACTTGCCGAGTCTTCAGTAAATGTTGATATGATAGTTCAAAATAATTTTATCGAACGCAAGATGACAAACTTAACATTTACTGTGCCGATGATTGAATTAGAAAGGTCGATTAAATTATTGAGTGATTTAAAGAAAAAAATTAATTTTTCAAAAGTTTTAGAAGAACGAAATCTATCAAAAGTTTCAATTATTGGATCCGGTATGAGAAATCAGCCTGGAATTGCAGCTAAAATGTTTGATTGTTTATCGAAGAATAATATTAATATTGAAGTTATTTCTACCTCAGAGATAAAAATCAGTGTTTTGATTAACAGAGAAAAAACAGAAAAAGCAGTGAGTGAACTTCACTCAACTTTTAATTTGGATAAGATTTAGGAGATAATTTATGCTATCACAGATCGTTACTGAAAGAATATCTAATTTTTAAAAATGTCTAATAGTATTTCTCAAAAATTAAGAAAAACACGTCTTCAGAAAAAAATTTCAATTGACGATGTTTTTGTCAAAACAAAAATTTCTAAATTCATAATTAGAAAATTTGAGTTATTAGATGATAATCAAATATTTTTAATGCCACAAAGTCATTTATTAAAAACCTATGCAAACTTCTTGAACATTCAAATTAATAATAGAGTAAATAAAAGTCACATAAATAAAGATCTGAAAAATGTTAAATCTTCAAATAATTTGCTGGCTACTAATTTCTTTCATTTGTTAAACTTTGTCACTTTTAAATTTTATGCACCATTATTTGTTATAGGGATTATTATTTTTCTCAATATTAACTTTAAGGAAAATAAAAGTCTATATTCCAAAATTATAGATGATAGTGAGTTAGATGTCTCTTCAGATACAATTAATCAGCTTTCAGAAAATAAAACAAGTTATGCAATTCAAGATACATTGGATATGTTGAATGAAAAGACATCTAAGACATTTAAGAATATAAACATAGAAACAAAAGAGAATAAAATTGATGTTAATTCCAACTTTTCAAAATTAATACTTTTTTTTAACGGGGAAGTATGGGTAGAGATATCAAATTTAAATGAGGTAATTGTAAGAAAGGTATTCAATAAAGGCGAAGAGTTAAGTTTAGATCTTGTTAAAGAAGATGAAATTTTTGTCACATCAGGGAATTTAGGCTTAATTTCGATGAAGCATAGTCAACAGGAAATAAAATCCCTTGGAATTAAAGGCGAAATAGGAAGAAAACAAATTTTTTAAGTTTTCAAACTTCTACTTTCATTATATTTAGTGTCTAAATTTAAAGTAAAAATTATTATTTTATGAGTGAGTCTTTTACAAATAAGATTAATAGGAGAAAAACCAAAAAAATTAAAGTTGGCAATGTAGAGGTTGGTGGCGATGCAAAAATAACTGTTCAGTCAATGACCAATACCTTAACGACTGATATAGACTCTACAATTGCTCAAGTCGAAAGTTTAGTCGCAGAAGGTGCAGATATTGTCAGAATTTCATGTCCAGATGAAGGATCAACACAAGCTCTTAAAAAAATCGTAGATCAGGTGAGTGTTCCAATTGTAGCAGATATTCACTTTCATTATAAAAGAGCGATAGAAGCGGCGGAGGCAGGTGCTGCGTGTCTGAGAATAAATCCTGGAAACATTGGTCCTCACAAAATCATTGAGGTAATAAACTCAGCTAAACAAAATAATATTAGCATAAGAGTTGGTATTAATGCTGGATCTATTGATAGTACTATTCTAGAAAAATACGATGAGCCATGTTCAGATGCATTAGTAGAGAGTGCTATAAAAAATATTCAACTTTTGGAAGACAATAATTTTGATAATTTTAAAATAAGCGTGAAGGCATCAGATGTATTCACAACAATTGAGTCATATGAAAAACTTGCTAACTTTTGCAATTATCCTTTTCATGTTGGTCTTACTGAGGCTGGAACATATTTAGCTGGTTCCATCAAATCATCAATAAGTATTGGTAACTTACTGGCTAAAGGTATAGGAGATACAATTCGTGTTTCATTAACTGCTGATCCGGTAGAAGAAATTAAAGTAGGCTATGAGATTTTAAAAAGCTTAGATTTAGGGTCTAGAGGAGTTAGAATAATTTCTTGCCCTTCATGCGCAAGACAAGCATTTCCAGTTATTGAAACTGTAAAGGTTCTTGAAAAAAGACTCTCTCACATCAAAGAACCATTGACTGTATCGGTAATAGGTTGTGTTGTGAATGGGCCTGGGGAAGCATTGAAAAGTGAAATAGGTGTTACGGGTGGAGGTAAAGGTAATAGCATGATATACTTATCAGGTGTAGCTGATCATAAAATTACTAATCCTGAGATTGTAGATCACGTTGTTAGTCTTGTTGAAAAAAAATTAAGTTCAAAAAATGATTAAACATGATGAACTTAAAAAAATAATCTCTAAATATAAAGAACTAGAGACAGAGCTTAGTCAATCAGTAACTGATAAAGAAAAATATATAAAAATTTCTAAAGAGTATTCAGATTTGAAACCACTTTATGATCAAATAAATAATTACCTATTGATAAATACTGAGTTAGAAGAATTAAATAGCGTTTTAAATGGGAACGATAACGAACTTATCGAAATAGCGAAATCCGAAATAGGATCTATTAAAGAAAAACTCCTAATTGAGGAAAACCTCCTTAAAGAGTTATTGACTCCCAAAGATCCGCTTGATCAAAAAAATGTTATTTTGGAAATTCGTGCTGGAACTGGTGGTGATGAAGCCTCTCTATTCGCAAATGATTTATTGAGAATGTATCAAAGATATTCCGAAATTAAAAACTGGAAAGTAGAGTATTTGTCTATATCTGAGTCGGAAAAAGGAGGGGTAAAAGAAGTTATTGCTAAAATTTCTGGTAAAAGTGTTTTTTCTAAACTCAAATTTGAGTCTGGGGTTCATCGAGTTCAAAGAGTACCTGAAACTGAGTCACAAGGACGCGTGCATACGTCAGCAGCAAGTGTAGTTGTTTTACCCGAAGCGGACGATGTGGATATTGATATAGACGAAAAAGACATTAGAGTAGATGTTTTTCGATCAAGCGGAGCTGGTGGTCAGCATGTGAATACTACAGATAGCGCAGTAAGAATCACTCATATGCCATCAGGCATTGTAGTTCAACAACAGGATGAAAAATCACAACATAAAAACAAGGCTAAAGCGATGCTTGTTTTAAAAACAAGACTTTATGATTATGAAAGAAAAAAACAAGATGATGAAATTGCTGATAAAAGAAAATCCCAGATAGGTTCCGGTGATAGATCAGAACGGATTAGAACATATAATTTTCCACAAGGAAGAGTAACTGATCATAGAATTAATTTAACATTATACAAATTAGAGCAAATTTTAAATTCAACCGGTCTTGATGAGGTAATTTCTAACTTAATAATTGCAGATCAGAAAAATTAACATGACGACAATCAATGAAATACTGTACGCAAATTATCTTGATATACAAATTTTAGAAAAAAAAATTTTACTTTCAAATTTGTTAAACATCTCTAAAGAAGAACTAAATCTCGCAACTCAAAACAAATTATCAGATAATATAATTGAGAATTTTAATTCACTCATTTTGAGAAGACGAAAAAAAGAACCTATTTCTTACTTAATAAACAAAAGAGAATTTTGGAAATATGAATTTTATATAAACGAGTCCGTTTTAATACCCAGACATGATAGTGAAATTATTATTGAAACTGTTCTTAAGCACGTATCAAATATTAATACAAAATATTCAATTCTAGATCTTGGTACAGGATCAGGGTGTCTTATAATTTCGCTTTTAAAAGAATATAAAAATAGTCATGGCTTAGGCATTGACATAGATCTCGAATCTTTAAAAGTTGCAAAAATAAATAAATCATTGCTACTAAATGAATCAAGATTAATGTTTTCAAATGATAGTTTTGAAAATTTTCAAACAAAAGAATTTGATATTATAGTTTGTAATCCTCCATATATACCTGTTTCACAAATGGATAATATAGAAGATCAAATAACTCTATACGAACCACACCAATCACTTTTTGCTGAAGAAAACGGACTCTTAAACTACAAAAATATTATAAAAAACTTAAGAAAAAATATTAATAAACATCAACTTATTTTTTTTGAAATTGGTATAAATCAATCATTATCTGTCATTAATCTATTGAAAATTAACAATTTTGCTGTGATTTCTATAGAAAATGACTTAGCTAATATACCTAGGTGTATTGTGGCAAAAAGAATTTAATTAAAAACTTGATTAATTATTAACTAAACACTAGTTTACTTTAGTTTCATTATAAAAAATGAAAATAAGCTATTCCAATAAATAAATAGGAATTTAATTCTCAAAGTGAAAAACAGAAGAAGTCGACCTTTTAAAAGGTCAAATAATAGATCTCATAGTGATAATTTCTCTAATGGGAATAATACTACTCGTGTTAGAGGTAATCTATCAACTGTATTAGAAAAATATAAAGTTTTAGCAAAAGATGCGGCTGCTTCCGGAGACTATGTTGGAGCAGAAAACTACATGCAGCATGCAGAACACTACAGTAGATTAATTAATGAGCGATACGAAAGAAATAATACTAGTAATGGTAGTGCAAATAAGGATGAAAAGACATCCGACTCATCTGATATAGCCCCAGCAGAAACACTAGATCCAGCCAAAGCAATAGAAGAAGCTAACTCTTAAAAAGGCTAATTTCAGCATCAGTTTTCTCTTTAACTAAAAGGAAATTTTTCAAATTTTCACCTTCAAGTTTTTTACCTGAAGGTAATTTCATTTTCATAGGATTAATTCTTTCGCCATTGTAGATGACTTCGTAATGTAAGTGAGGTCCTGTTGATAAGCCTGTATTGCCAACATAACCAATTGTTTGACCTTGGGTAACGCGAACATTCTTTTTTATTCCTGATGCGTATTTACTTAAATGAGAGTAGCTAGTTTTATAACCATTCAGATGTTTAATTCTAATATACTTACCTGCTCCTCCATTATTGCCTACAAATTCGATATGACCTGTGCCAGCCGCCATTATAGGTGTGCCAGTAGGGGCCGCAAAGTCAACACCTTGGTGTTTTTTGTTGTAACCAAGAATTGGATGCTTTCTCATACCAAAACCTGATGATAATCTTGCTCCATTTATTGGTGTTTTCATAAGAGCTTTAGTCGCACTTTTTCCTTCAGCATTAAAGTACTCAATCATATCTTGAGATTTAAATCGATAAAGTTCATATGAGCTGCTTAATAAATTTATTTCTGCAAAATAAATTGATCCTGTTTTAACCACATTATCATATTTATCATAATATTGATCAAACATAATTTTTAAACTATTGCCATTTCTTATATCTCTTTGAAAGTCAATATCAAAACTAAATAATTGAACAAATTCCATTATAATATTATCTGGAACTTCAACTTGTTTTAAAGATGAATATATACTTTTATCAATCTTTACTTCATAAAACTTATTTTTTGAAAAAAGTGTTTTAATATCTTTTTCAACAATAAAGTTATCCTTTACTTTAGAAATATTTATTTTGTTTTCTACATCAGGATAAATAATTATTTCTTTAACAGTTTTCTCAGAGTCTTTTAAATAGGAAATTATCTCAATACGAGTTCCAATCTTCAATTTGTTTACATTGATTTTATCAATAGTACTTGAAATCAATTGATCAATTTCTCGACTAGTTAATTTTGTTTTTTTGAGAACACTCGTAAGAGTATCCCCGTCTTTTAATGTATAATATTCGATAAATGAGTAATCAATATCTAGAGTTTCTTTTTTGAATGGGATTTGATTTTCGTTATTCTGAATTGTTTGCAAATCATTTGATTGTAAAAATTTCTTTTCCGAAAATTCATAAGATAGAAAAATCGAGAAACCCGATAATAGAAATAAAAAAAATATAAAGATTAACTTTTTCTTCATAATGTGCATTTTGAAATCTTGGTATAATCAATTTTAAATTTTTTTCACAAACAATGTGACTGCGATGCTATTTTAAGTCATAAATTTCACCTATGTTATTGAATTAATTGAGTTTTAATTTTAAAAAAAAACCCTTATTTTTGGTCATTTTTTTCGTTTGTTGCTTGACTTTTTGGCTCTATAAAGTAAAAAAACGTCACCCTTATTCGGTGATGCTCTGAATTTGCGGCATATGACTTTTATAGTCTTAATATAATCAAATTGGCATTTTTTATTTTTCCAATGGAAAAGTAATGCTTGCCTGCGTGATTATGCTATTGGAAAAGTAAATTGAAAGAGAAACGTGGGCGGTAATTTCACAGTACAGAATAATCGTACACGTTTTATTTGGATTACATAATTTTTATTATGTAACTCCGCCAATAAGTTTGTGTGCGTCATTTTTAAACTTGAGAGTTTGATCATGGCTCAGAATGAACGCTGGCGGCACGCTTAACACATGCAAGTCGAACGAGATCTTCGGATCTAGTGGCAGACGGGTGAGTAACGCGTGGGAACCTACCCAGTAGTAGAGAATAACTTGGGGAAACTTAAGCTAATACTTTATACGTCCTTCGGGAGAAAGCTTTATGCGCTATTGGATGGGCCCGCGTTAGATTAGTTTGTTGGTGAGGTAATGGCTCACCAAGACTACGATCTATAGCTGGTCTGAGAGGATGATCAGCCACACTGGGACTGAGACACGGCCCAGACTCCTACGGGAGGCAGCAGTGGGGAATATTGGACAATGGGGGCAACCCTGATCCAGCGATGCCGCGTGAGTGATGAAGGCCTTAGGGTTGTAAAACTCTTTCGTCAGGGAAGATAATGACGGTACCTGAAGAAGAAGATCCGGCTAACTCCGTGCCAGCAGCCGCGGTAATACGGAGGGATCTAGCGTTATTCGGAATTACTGGGCGTAAAGCGAGCGTAGGCGGATTTGTAAGTTGGAGGTGAAATCCCAGAGCTTAACTCTGGAACTGCCTTCAAAACTACATTTCTTGAGTTTGGTAGAGGAGAGTGGAATTCCTAGTGTAGAGGTGAAATTCGTAGATATTAGGAGGAACACCAGTGGCGAAGGCGACTCTCTGGGCCAATACTGACGCTGAGGTTCGAAAGCATGGGTAGCGAACAGGATTAGATACCCTGGTAGTCCATGCAGTAAACGATGAGTGCTAGATGTTGGGAATTTAGATTTCCAGTATCGCAGTTAACGCGTTAAGCACTCCGCCTGGGAAGTACGGCCGCAAGGCTAAAACTCAAATGAATTGACGGGGACCCGCACAAGCGGTGGATCATGTGGTTTAATTCGAAGATACGCGAAGAACCTTACCGGCCCTTGACATACCAATCGCAGACTTAAGAGATTAAGTCTTTCACTTCGGGTGGATTGGATACAGGTGCTGCATGGCTGTCGTCAGCTCGTGTCGTGAGATGTTGGGTTAAGTCCCGCAACGAGCGCAACCCTTACCTTCAATTGCCAGCACATTATGGTGGGAACTTTGAAGGAACTGCCGGTGATAAGCCGGAGGAAGGTGGGGATGACGTCAAGTCCTCATGGCCCTTACGGGCCGGGCTACACACGTGATACAATGGTGACTACAAAGGGCAGCGAAGGAGCAATCTGGAGCAAATCTCAAAAAGTTACCTCAGTTCGGATTGTACTCTGCAACTCGAGTGCATGAAGTTGGAATCGCTAGTAATCGTAGATCAGCGCGCTACGGTGAATACGTTCCCGGGTCTTGTACACACCGCCCGTCACACCATGGGAGTTGGTTTTACCTGAAGCTGGTTCGCTAACCGTAAGGAGGCAGCCAACCACGGTAAGATTAGCGACTGGGGTGAAGTCGTAACAAGGTAACCGTAGGGGAACCTGCGGTTGGATCACCTCCTTTCTAAGAGTAATTTTTTGAGTTCTATATGAATTTAAAAAATAATTTTACTTAGTAATTATATGTGGCTTACCGTCCTCGTTTCTCTTTCGTTGTTTAAAACTATAAAGCCTACATTTGGGCTTGTAGCTCAGTCTGGTTAGAGCGCACCCCTGATAAGGGTGAGGTCGGTAGTTCGAGTCTACCCAGGCCCACCATGACGTGGTTTCTCTTGGGGCTGTAGCTCAGCTGGGAGAGCACCTGCTTTGCAAGCAGGGGGTCACCGGTTCGATCCCGGTCAGCTCCACCAAGGTTTTAAGCTTTTCCATTTACATCGTGAAGTGACATCAATACTAAATTAAATTAAATTTTTATTGAGAATTCAAAATATCTAAGTATTGCAAAAAACATATATGTTTGTTTTTTGTACATAGAATAATCAAGCGTTTAAGAGCATTTGATGGATGCCTTGGCACACAAAGGCGATGAAGGACGTAGTACGTTGCGATAAGCTTCGGGGAGTGACGAACACACTTTGATCCGGAGATTTCCGAATGGGACAACCCAACTCTTTTGAGTTATTGCTAACTGAATACATAGGTTAGTAAAGCGAACCCAGTGAACTGAAACATCTAAGTAACTGGAGGAAAGGATATCAACCGATACTCCGTAAGTAGTGGCGAGCGAAAGCGGACTAGGCCAGTAGCATTAGTTGTACAACCAGAATTACCTGGAAAGGTAAACCATAGAGAGTGATAGTCTCGTATGGGTAATTACAATTATTGTTTTCGAGTAAGACGGGACACGTGAAATCTTGTCTGAATATGGGGGGACCACCCTCCAAGCCTAAGTACTCTTGTGTGACCGATAGTGAACTAGTACCGTGAGGGAAAGGTGAAAAGAACCCCGACGAGGGGAGTGAAATAGATCCTGAAATTGAATGCTTACAAGCTGTGGAAGCCCGTAAGGGTGACCGCGTACCTTTTGTATAATGGGTCAGCGAGTTAGTTTAAAGTGCAAGCTTAAGCCGTTAGGTGTAGGCGTAGCGAAAGCGAGTCTTAATAGGGCAATAGTACTTTGGATTAAACCCGAAACCGAGTGATCTAGCCATGAGCAGGTTGAAGATAAGGTAACACTTATTGGAGGACCGAACCAGTTGACGTTGAAAAGTCTTTGGATGACTTGTGGTTAGGGGTGAAAGGCCAATCAAACTCGGATATAGCTGGTTCTCCGCGAAAACTATTTAGGTAGTGCGTCATATGAATACCATCGGGGGTAGAGCACTGGATGGGCAAGGGGGGAGAGATCCTTACTAAGTCCAACCAAACTCCAAATACCGATGAGTACTGTATGGCAGACAGACTATGGGTGCTAAGGTCCATAGTCAAAAGGAAAACAGTCCAGACCAACAGCTAAGGTCCCCAAGTTATTGTTAAGTGGGAAAGGATGTCGGACGACCAAAACAGCCAGGAGGTTGGCTTAGAAGCAGCCATCCTTTAAAGAAAGCGTAACAGCTCACTGGTCTAATTAAGTTATCCGGCGCCGAAGATGTAACGGGGCTAAACAATACACCGAAGCTTTGGACACAATTTATTGTGTGGTAGCGGAGCGTTCCGTATGTTGTTGAAGGGAGACTCGTGAGAGCTCCTGGAGATATCGGAAGTGAGAATGCTGACATGAGTAGCGACAAACAGAGTGAGAAACTCTGTCGCCGAAAATCCAAGGGTTCCTGCGCAAGGCTAATCCGCGCAGGTTGAGTCGGCTCCTAAGGCGAGGACGAAAGTCGTAGTCGATGGGAACAAGGTTAATATTCCTTGACCAGATGAGATGTGACGGATGACGTAAATTGTCTATCCTTATATGGATTGGATAGGCAGTGAAGTTGTTCCAGGAAATAGCCTCATCATAGACCGTACCCGAAACCGACACAGGTGGATAGGTAGAGGATACCAAGGCGCTTGAGAGAACTATGCTGAAGGAACTCGGCAAATTGCCTCTGTAACTTCGGAAGAAGGAGGACCTATGTTTGGGCAACCAGATGTAGGTGGCACAGAAATGGGGGTAGCAACTGTTTATTAAAAACACAGGACTCTGCAAAGCCGTAAGGCGAAGTATAGGGTCTGACGCCTGCCCGGTGCCGGAAGATTAAAGTGAGTGGTGCAAGCTACGACCTGAAGTCCCGGTGAACGGCGGCCGTAACTATAACGGTCCTAAGGTAGCGAAATTCCTTGTCGGGTAAGTTCCGACCTGCACGAATGGCGTAATGATTTCCCCGCTGTCTCCAGCGTAGACTCAGCGAAATTGAATTCTCCGTGAAGATGCGGAGTACCCGCGGTTAGACGGAAAGACCCCGTGCACCTTTACTATAGCTTTACATTGGTGTTAGAAATTACATGTGTAGGATAGGTGGTAGACTTTGAAGTGGAGGCGCCAGCTTTCATGGAGTCGTCCTTGAAATACCACTCTTGTAATTTTTGACATCTAACTGAGATCCATTATCTGGATCCAAGACAGTGTATGGTGGGTAGTTTGACTGGGGCGGTCGCCTCCCAAAAAGTAACGGAGGCGTGCGAAGGTAGGCTCAAGCTGGTCGGAAATCAGCTGTTGAGTGCAATGGCATAAGCCTGCCTGACTGCGAGACTGACAAGTCGAGCAGAGTCGAAAGACGGTCATAGTGATCCGGTGGTTCTGAGTGGAAGGGCCATCGCTCAACGGATAAAAGGTACGCCGGGGATAACAGGCTGATACCGCCCAAGAGTTCATATCGACGGCGGTGTTTGGCACCTCGATGTCGGCTCATCACATCCTGGGGCTGGAGCAGGTCCCAAGGGTTCGGCTGTTCGCCGATTAAAGTGGTACGCGAGCTGGGTTTAGAACGTCGTGAGACAGTTCGGTCCCTATCTGCCGTGGGTGTTGAAGAATTGAGAGGAGTTACTCCTAGTACGAGAGGACCGGAGTGAACGTACCAATGGTGTACCAGTTGTCGTGCCATCGGCATCGCTGGGTAGCCAAGTACGGACGGGATAACCGCTGAAAGCATCTAAGCGGGAAGCCTCCCTTGAAACGAATTCTTCCATGAGAGTCGTGGTAGACCACCACGTTGATAGGTCAGGTGTGGAAGTGCAGTAATGCATGAAGCTAACTGATACTAATAACTCGATCGGCTTGATTTTCTATGTACTAGAAACAAACTAGTAACAGACAAGCAACACTATGATAGAATAATTAATAAAAAATAATTTGGTATTGATTTCACGTTTTGTTGACCTGGTGGTTATAGCGGAGAGGTTACACACGATCCCATTTCGAACTCGAACGTTAAGGGCTCCAGCGCCAATGGTACTTTGTCTCAAGGCATGGGAGAGTAGGACATTGCCAGGTCTACTAAACGTGAAAGTCACTTTAAAAAATAAATCAGCTTAGGATCTTGACTATGAAATTTCTTGTTACCGGAGGTGCCGGATATATAGGTTCCCATATGGTAAAGTACTTACAGAAAAAAGGTTTCGCAGTTGACGTTATAGATAACTTTTCTACAGGTAATCCGTGGGCATTAGATGATTGTAATATCTATAAAATAGATTTACTTAATAAAATCTCTTTGAACAATATCCTTTCACAAAATATCTATGATGCGGTGTTTCATTTTGCAGCAAAGTCAATAGTCAGCGATTCTTTTATAAATGAAGAGGAATACATAGAAAATAATGTTACCGCCTCTAAAAATCTTTTAGATGGAATGATAAAATATAATATTAAAAATATTATATTTTCATCCAGTGCTTCTGTTTTTGGGCCAGTTAATCAATTTAAAATTGATGAAAATCAACCGAAATCTCCTGTCAATCCTTATGGCCAATCTAAGTTAATTTTCGAGGAAATATTGAGAGAAAATGCGAGTAAGTCAAATATAAATGCAGTGATTCTTCGTTATTTTAATGCAGCTGGAGCTGACGAAAGTGGATTAATCGGTGAATTTCATAGACATGAAACTCACCTGATCCCAAGTATCTTCAATATTTTACTTAATGAAGGAAGTGTCCTCAAAATTTATGGAAGTGATCATCAAACAAAAGATGGAACATGCATAAGAGACTATATTCATGTAAATGATTTAGTAAATGCGCATTTTCTTGCCTTTAATAAAATAATTCTTAATGAGGGATGCTTTGATTTTAATCTTGGCAATGGAAATGGATTTTCAGTTCTTGAAATTATTAAAGCTTGTGAAGAGATTACAAAAAAGAGAGTAAATTATGAATTTGTATCTAAAAGAAAAGGTGAACCAGATTGTTTAGTTGCAGATAGCTCAAAAGCAATATCTGAATTAAATTGGAAAGTTTCATATAAAGATATAAACGAAATTATCAAAACTGCTTGGAGATGGCATTTAAGACTTTATAGTGAAATAATTTGAATTCATGATATTAATAATGATATGAATATTACAGTTGCAGGTATGGGTTACGTTGGTACCTCAATCGCAGTATTATTGTCAACTAAACATAATGTTACTTGTTACGATATTGATAAAAAAAAACTAGATTTAATTGATAAAAAAAAATCACCAATAGATGATCCTGAGATAATTAATTTTTTAAAAAAAAAGAAATTAAATTTATCGACTACATCCTCACCAAAAACCGCCTTCAAAAAAAGTCATTATGTTATAATCTCTACGCCAACAAATTATGATCCTGTTACAAACAAGTTTGATACCTCTTCAATTGAACTAGTCATAAAGGAAATAAAGAGAAATAATACGAACAATGCCACTATAATAATAAAGTCAACAATACCTGTAGGTTTCACAAAAAAAGTCAAAAAAAAATATTCATATAAGAAAATATTATTTTCACCTGAATTTCTAAGAGAGGGCTCTGCATTAAAAGACAATTTATATCCATCACGAGTTATCATTGGAAGCAAACAGTCTTATGCTAAAAAATTTGCTGATATTCTTGTAGATGTTGCAGAACTTAGTAGAGATGAAATACCTGTGTTACTTATGAAATCAAATGAAGCTGAAGCCGTTAAACTTTTTGCTAATACTTATCTTGCAATGAGAATTGCATATTTTAATGAACTAGATAGTTATTGTGCGGTGAAGAAGCTTGATACAAATTCTGTCATAAGTGGAATAGGGTATGATAAACGCATTGGTAATCACTACAACAACCCTTCTTTCGGTTACGGTGGATACTGTTTGCCAAAAGATACTCAGCAATTAAGGAAGAATTTTGAGAATGTGCCTAATAGTATCATACAAGCGGTTGTTGACGCTAACTCAACAAGAAAAGACTTTATTGCAAGTACAATATTGAAGATAAAGCCAAAAACAGTTGGAATTTATAGACTAACCATGAAAGAGGGCTCCGATAATTATCGGGACAGTTCTATTCAAGGAATAATGAAAAGAATCAAGAAAAAGGGAATTAAAACGTTTGTATACGAGCCACTATTAAAAGAAAAAACTTTTTTTAAATCAGAGGTGATTAAAAACTTAACAATGTTTAAAAAGAGAAGCAGCTTAATATTAGCCAATAGACTCAATAACGAGCTTGATGATGTGAAAGAAAAAGTTTTTTCTCGAGATATATATAAAAGAGATTAGATTGAGTATTAGAAGATATAAAGACCATTTATTTAGTGGTTTGACACTTAAAGACTTGTAATATATCTTGCTCTTCCGTTAACCAAAAAATTGTAATTAATATTCTAACGCGGGGTGGAGCAGTCTGGTAGCTCGTCAGGCTCATAACCTGAAGGTCGTAGGTTCAAATCCTACCCCCGCAACCAATTTATTTGTTCATAATTTTTGATTTTAAAGATCAAAATTTTATTATCGTGTATTAAATTCATCTTATACATTTGATAGAATATTAGAATACTCTTGTATTGCAATTTTAGCAGAAATCTCCCATGAAAAATTCTCTAAGACTCTTTTTCTTGAATTATTTCCCATTCTTAAAATATCATCGGGTCTTTCAATTAGTCTACTCATTGCGTCTGCAAGTGCTTTTGGAGAGTCAGGCTTTATTAATATTCCACAGTCTTTATTTACTTGATGAGGAATACCCCCTACTTGGGTTGCAATTACAGGTAAATTTGAAACCATTGCTTCTAAAATAACTAATGGAAAAGTATCTGCTCTTGATGGAAATATAAAACAATCGGCAATTTTATATAGTGCTATTGCTTCTTCATCGGTTAAAAAATCTGTGAATATAAATCTTTTTTCTTTGTCTAATAATTTGCATTTTGAAATTAATAATTCATTTTCTTCTCTTGATCTTATCTTTCCACCAATTAATACTTGAAAGTCTTTTTTTATATACTTTAAAGAATCCAATATAATATCAATACCTTTGTTATAAGTATGATTTCCCATAAAAAGAAATATTGGTTTGGCAATTTTAATATTGAATTTGTTAATACATTTATCAACGATATCGTCATTAATTTCATTAATATATTTTTTGTCATATCCATTTGGAATAATGCTAATATTTTTATTAAATTTGACATTCTTTTCTAATAAAGTTTTTTCATTAGGAGATAACAAAAAAATACCAGATGCATTTTTTAATGTTTTTAAAAAAGGTGACATAACCATTGGATTAATAGCAATCGATTTCAGAAAACTAATGTTAAAAGATTTTTTATAATCAAACATTTCAACAAAACCATGGGATGAAATTACATAAGGTATTTTATTTTTAATACAAATATTTGCTAGTTTCCACAAAGACAAAGGTGGAACTGGATTATGAAAATGAACAATATCAGGTTTATATTTTTCAATATATTTATCTATGTCAGAAGTCCAAAAAGAATTTATAACTTGATTGGGAGTTATTTTTGAAATTTTAGATAAAATATTTTTACATTTAAAATTTTTAATTATTAATTTCTCCTTTGTTTCCTCAGAATCTTTATCTGACATAATTGCAAGTTGAATATCACATAGATTTGCTAAGGCAATTGACAAGTTTGTGGCAGCTGTTACTGCTCCGCTTGCGGAATACCTTGGAGAGGTTATTATTACAGCAAGTATTCTCATTTAAATTACTAATCTATTGATCTTAGTACTTCATCTTCTTCCCAAGTCAATTGGAGAGTATTTTTTATATCTATAGAGGGTTTCCATTTAAGGTATTCTTCCAACTTTGAAACTGAAGCCAAAATTACTGGATTATCAACTTTCCTAAACTTGTTTGGGTCTTTTTCGATATCAAAGTCAATTCCACATATCTCCTTCACATATTCAAGCAATTCTCTCATACTATAGGTTAATCCCGATCCTAGATTAATGACTCTACTTTGTGGAATTTCATTGAAATTTTTATTACATAATTTTAAAAATCCAGCAGCAACGTCTCTAACGTCAATAAAGTCCCTTTTTGACTCTATATTACCAAGATTTAATTTCTTTTTACCTTTCTTTAGTTGAGAAAATATTTCAGGTAATATGTGTGGATTGGTTTCACCGGGACCTATTACATTAAACAATCTAACTATACAAGTATCCAATTGATATCTTTTTGAATATAAATTTACATAATGTTCACCATGCAGTTTAGTATATCCATACACATCTACAGGAGAGATTTGGCTACTATCTTCAATTAATTTTTTTTCAGAAGGAGAATAAACAGCAGCAGATGATGTAAATATAAATTTTATTTCTTTTTTTAGGCATTTTAAAATATTTACTGTTGCTAAAATATTTGTTGCACAAGCTAAATCAGGTTCATTTTCACACTGGGGGATAAAGTGTATTGCAGCTAAGTGTATAATTATATCTGGAGAAACTTTTCTGATTAATCTCTCTGTATTATCTTTATTTCTTAAGTCAATATTGTGAAAAGTGAATTTAGCAGTGTTCAATTTACTTAATCTGTGACTGCCGCATAATAAATTATCTACCACATGAACCTCATATTGTTCTTGTATAGTATTGACTAGTTCTATTCCGACAAAACCACATCCACCTGTAATTAAAATTTTTTTCATTATATCGTTTACAATTAAATTCTTATTATAGATTAATACGCCACAATTAATGGGTTTTACAGCTTTAAATTTTTATCACGATTACATTAAATCTATGATAAAGACTATATTTTATGGTTTAAATAGTGTCAATTTTATGCGTGTTTTGTATATAAAATTGTATTAATGATTATATTATTAATATGTGACTTAAAAGTATTTAAATTGAATCATAATATAAATTACTAATTATGAAATTAAAAAAGAAAAACATTGCACTAATTTATGGCGTTACTGGACAAGATGGATCTTATCTGTCAAGACTTTTACTGCAGAAAGGATATCAAGTTCATGGAGTGAAAAGAAGGAGTTCTTCTCTCAACACAAAAAGAATTGACGACATTTATGAAGATGTTCATGAAGCAAAAAATTTTTTTTTGCATTATGGAGATGTTACAGATGGCCAATCTATTAATTATTTAGTAAATAAAATTAATCCTACAGAAATTTATAATCTTGCTGCTCAATCACATGTAGCCGTTTCGTTTGATCTTTCTGAGTACACCATGATGACTAATGCTTTGGGAACACTAAAAATTCTTGAAGTTATTAAAAATATAAACCCAAACATTAGATTTTATCAAGCTGGCACCTCAGAAATGTTTGGTGCTAGTCCTCCCCCACAAGATGAAAAAACATCTTTTTATCCTAGAAGTCCTTATGCAGTTTCGAAATTGTCAGCACATTGGTTGACAATTAATTTTAGAGAGTCATATGGTCTTTATGCATGCAATGGTATTCTATTTAACCATGAAAGCCCACAAAGAGGAGAAACTTTTGTTACTCAAAAAATTATCAAAGGATTAATTAATATAAAAAACAAAAAACAAAAAAAACTTTATCTTGGTAATCTGTACGCAAAAAGAGACTGGGGACATGCTAAAGATTATGTTCACGCTATGTGGTTAATGTTACAACAAAAAAAACCTAAAGACTATGTAATTGCAACAGGTATTCAATATACTGTAAAAGATTTTATTAATTTATCAGCTAAAAAATTAAAAATGCCCCTTACTTGGAAAGGTCAAAAACTAAAAGAAAAAGCTTATTACTTAAATAAGCCTATTATAGAAATTGATTCTAAATACTTCAGACCTTCAGAAGTTGAGTCTTTAAAAGGTAATGCAAAAAAAGCAAAAAAAGAATTACGATGGAAACCTGAATACACTATTAATACTCTAATTGATGAGATGATAGCAGCTTGTAGTGAATAGAATATCGTTATGACAAATAGTAATCTTCCAAAGATTTTTGTTGCTGGGCATACAGGAATGGTAGGATCTGCATTAGTTCGTTTATTAAAAAATCAAAATATTGATATTATTACAAAAGATAGATCAGAGCTGGATTTATTGAGTCAACAAGAAGTAGAACTTTTTTTTAAAAATCAAAAAATCGATCAGGTATACTTAGCAGCGGCTAAAGTGGGTGGTATTTATGCTAATAACACTTTCCCAGCAGATTTTATCTACGAAAATTTAACGATCCAAAACAATATAATTCATAATGCTTTTAATGGAGGTGTTAAAAAATTATTATTTCTTGGATCAAGTTGCATATATCCAAAAGATGCTCTGCAACCTATGACAGAAAATTTATTATTAAGTGGCAAATTAGAGCTTACAAATGAACCTTATGCAATTGCTAAAATTGCAGGAATAAAAATGTGTGAGAGCTATAATCGCCAATACGGTGAAAGTCATAATATTGATTACCGCAGCATTATGCCAACAAATTTATATGGACCAGGAGATAATTATCATCCTATTAATAGCCATGTTATTCCAGGACTCATATATCGTTTTTATGAGGCAAAAAAAAATAATTTAGCAAGTGTTACTGTTTGGGGATCTGGTAAACCCAAGCGAGAATTTTTATACGTTGATGACATGGCAAGTGCATCAATACATATAATGAACATAGATAAAAAAATTTATTATGAAAAGATATCTTCAAGATGCAGTCATATAAACGTTGGAAGTGGAATAGAGTTAACAATCAAAGAATTAGCAGAGACTATAAAGGAAGTTATAGGTTTCACAGGAAATATTATTTTTGATACAAGTAAGCATGATGGCATAAGTAGAAAACTATTAGATAGTCAAATGATAAATAACTTTGGCTTTAAGCCTCAAGTAAGTTTAAGAGATGGTCTAATTAAAACATTTGAGGAATATATCAAAGATTAATGCAAACTTTTAAAAAATTAATATATCTTCTTAGCCCCCATGAACGAAAACAAGCAGGACTATTATTGATAATGATGATCATAATGGCACTCCTAGATATGATTGGAGTAGCTTCTATTTTACCTTTTATGGCCGTCTTAACTAACCCAGGTCTTTTAGAAACAAATATAATTCTGAATACTGTGTTTCAATTTTCAATTAAATATGGAGTTGAAAACAATCAACAGTTTCTTTTTGTTTTAGGAATACTTGTATTTGTATTATTAATAATCTCTCTATCATTCAAAGCTCTAACTACCTTTGTACAAGTCCAATTTGTGAGAATGCGAGAATATAGTATTGGTAAAAGTTTATTAGAAGGATACTTACATCAGCCCTATAGTTGGTTCCTAAATCGTAATAGTGCTGATCTTGGAAAAACTATTTTGTCAGAAGTGACTATTGTCATTGATAATGGTCTAAATCCATTAATGGAATTGATTGCTAAAGGCATGGTTACAATTGCTATAATAACTTTATTGTTCTTAGCTGATCCAACACTTGCACTGATTGTTGGTTGTTCACTTACATCAGCTTATGGTCTTATTTTTTATAATATACGTAATTATGTTAATCGAACCGGAGAAGAACGATTAAAAAACAATCAGCTTCGTTTTTCAGCTGTAAGCGAAGCCTTTGGAGCGGCAAAAGAAGTTAAAATTCAAGGATTAGAAGAAGTTTATGTTAAGAATTTCTCTAATTCTGCAAGGGTTTATGCTAGAACTGTAGCTTCATCGCAAGTTATTGCCATTTTACCGCGTTTCATTTTAGAGGCCATCGCTTTTGGAGGTGTTTTGCTTATTTTGCTTTACATTATGACAAAAACAGGGAGCTTCAATAATGCTTTACCTATACTAAGTTTATATGTATTTGCAGGCTACCGTTTATTGCCTTCACTGCAACAAATATATGCTTCATTCACTAAATTTACATTTGTAGGTCCATCTCTTAACAAATTAAATACTGATCTTAGAAATCTGAAACCAATTAATAAAAATCAAGATCATGGAGTTTTATCCATTAATAATTCAATTACCTTGAAAAATATTTATTTTAATTACCCTAATTCATCAATAACTACTCTTAAAAATATAAGTTTGAATATTCCTGCAAAATCAACTGTCGGATTTATAGGGGCAACTGGAAGTGGAAAAACTACAACCGTTGATATCATTTTAGGGCTGCTAGAACAGCAAAATGGCACAATAGAAGTTGACGGCCAACCTATTGTAAGGCAAAACGTTCGATCCTGGCAACGTTCTATTGGCTACGTACCTCAAAATATTTATCTATCTGATGATACTGTTGCTGCTAATATTGCTTTTGGATTAGATGCAAAAGATATTAATCAAGCCTCTGTTGAAAAAGTTGCCAAAATTGCAAACTTACATGAATTTATCATAAATGATTTACCTAAACAATATCAAACTACAATTGGAGAACGGGGTGTAAGATTATCAGGTGGTCAACGTCAACGAATAGGAATTGCTCGTTCTTTATATCATAATCCGCAAGTATTAATTTTAGATGAAGCAACAAGTGCATTAGATAATCAGACTGAGCAAGCTGTTATGGATGCAGTTAATAATCTAAGTAAAGAAATCACTATTATTTTGATTGCACATCGATTAGATACTGTAAAAAAATGTGATAAAATCTTCCTAATGGAAAAAGGTCAGTTAAAAAATGAAGGAACTTTTGAAGAAATGATAAACCTTTATGAGAGTTTTTCTATAAATACTGATTCTGATAATTAAAGTTTTACAATATCAAGTTTTCTCTCAACATAATATCCTTCTTTCGGATTAGAAAAACCTGGGTTATAATTTATTTTATTGTCGCTAAAATGGAAGTGAATTACTTGACTTTTTCTACTAAGTTTATGGTTTTTCATCTTAACCCCACCATGCAATAAATTTGCTGCCCAGATTATAACTTGCCCTTTTTTTATATGAAGTTCTTTGGTTTCTAATTTTGTGTATTTAATTATATTTCGAACATACTCCTCATAGATACGATAATTCTCTTCTAACTCTTTCATATTCGTAGCTTGTTCTCTTTTTAAATCTTGATAATCAATTAAAGAAAATTTATGACTTCCGGGTACAACGGTTAATGGCCCATTTTTACTATTTGTATCCTCTAAGGCAACCCACGCACCCACTAAGTATTTATGAGGTATGCTACCAAAATGTATATAATCACTGTGAAAAGGCTGCTCTGAGCCACCAATAAAGTTTATTGTTGAAAAGGGTAAAGGTTTTGAGTCATAAAGAAATTTTAAGAATTTTTTTAAAGTAATATTATTAGCAAGTTTTGCGACATTTTTTGAATACTTCCAAGCTTCAACTATTCTTGGATATTTATTGTAATGATAAATTTTAGGATTTGTTTTAATTTTGCCTAAATTAAGATATTTCTTTATATCATTATTTATACCATCTATAAAGGCATCACTTAAATTTAAATCTAAAACGCAATACCCTTTCTCATGCATATCAATGGCGAGCTTTTTAAAGTTAGGATTTTTTTTAGATTTTAATATTTGGTAGAAAAATGGTGATTCAAACCAAGGCTCATTAATTAAATTTAGAGACATAAATACCTCATAATATTTTTAGAAAATTTGTCAATTTAAAAAAATAATCAAAGTTTATTTATTTTAGAATAGTAATTTTTTTTATCGTAGTCTAAAAATTTATTGGAAATATCAAAAAAATCTTTTTTTGGAAGTTTCGAAATTCTTTTTTTCATTAAATTTAAACTATCCCATATTTTCCCTCTTTTTTTTTCAAGATCTTTAAAATCCTCATAACTTAATGATGTATAATAATATGCTTTACTATGGTCACTTAGTTTAAAATCTTCCATAGTCAGAGACCATGTAGAAGATCCAGTTTTGGGTCTATATCTGCTTCGGAAGATGTGTTTGTAGCCTATAAGCTCTGTTCTTTGTTGCCAACTTTTTTGAACAATAGTAAAAGCGCAGTCTATTCTCTTTAATTTAAGATTAGAAAATGCATATTTTGACATTAGAGCCATTGATTCAAGTCCTGCATATGGTGCTAATAGAGGTTCAATTTTTGTATCACTGATCAAGGAAATATCACAAGTTTTTTTAAGGTTGTTGATTTTTGATAGTGAAACTACTCCTTTATAAATATGATTTTTAGTAGAAATAATAAAAATTTTTCTCTTGTCTTTTTTAAGGTTCATAAAAAATGACAATTGCTTTTTCTTTGTATTTTTTAATTTTCTGTATCCTTTTTCTAGATTTTTATTTATCAATGGATCATTTAGCCATTTATACCAAATATCCCCCTCAGCAAATTTTTTTGTTGGTTGGCAAAGATTTATTGTTTCACCTTTAATAATAATTTTTAACTTGTGCATGAATTATTTCCAATTAATGACACTAGCAGCCGCAGATAATCCAACGCCAAAGCCAACAAGCATAATCTTTTGATTTTTTTTAATCACGCCTTTTTTTTGCAGATTTTCTAAAACAATAGGAATAGACGAAGAAACAGTATTCCCAATTTTATTATAGTTTCTGAAAACTTTATTATTATCTAATTGTAAAATATCAGTTAGTTTATCTATTACAAGTTTACTAGCTTGATGAAATACAAATTGATCAATTTGTTCCTTCTTTAAACTATTTTTTCTTAAAATATCATTAAAAAGATTTGGAATATTTTTAGTTGTAAAGTGAAAAATATTTGGTCCTTTCATAACTATATTTTTGTCAATTTCTAATAGATCAGGTGCGCCTGAACCATCTGTTAAAAAGCTGAATTTCGTTGGTTTTTTTGAATTAATTTTTTGAACTATGCATGATGATGCAGCATCACTGAAAACTGTTCTACAAGTTCTGTTATCAACATTCAAAAACTTAGTATAAGTATCGCCGCAAACAAATAAAACTGTCTTAGCAATATTAGAGTTAAATAATGAACTTATAACTGATAAACCATATACAAACCCAGAGCATCCCAAACCTACATCTAGGGCAAACATATTTTTTTTTAAATTCAGTTTATCTTGGATCATGCATGAAATAGAAGGCAACTTATTCCTTGCAGTTTGAGTGACTACTATTACACAATCAATCTTTGTTTGATCAAAGTTTTTAAGAGTTTTTTTACAAGATTTAATAGATAGGTTAAATACATCTTCGTCTTCATTCGATAAATAAAGTTTTTTAATACCTGTTTTTTTTACAACATTATCAACATTCCAATGAGGATACATTTTTTTTAAATCTGAAAGAACTAGAGTGTTAGATCCAAGTTGATAAGCTAAGTTTGAAATAGAAAAGGAATTCAACTTAAGAGTTTATTCTTTTTTAAAATAGATAATATTTTTTTAACGCTATAAGCCTGAGATAGATCTTCGATTTCTATAGCTTTTCCTTTAAGTATTTTATCTAAGCTAAGCAAAATTTCTAAATGTCCAAGTGAGTCCCATTTTTCAAAATCTTCATCAATTGAGTTATCATTAACTTTGCTAGCGGGCACCTCAAGAGCTTTTGAAATACATGATATTACTTGTTTTTTTGAAATCATATAATAATATCGGAGTTTAATACTAAATTTTTTTTAAATTTACTTATATATTTATACTTTATTATGTCAACCCATAATTCAAAATCTAAAACACAGATTCTGATAATTGGAGGAGCATCTAAAATTGCAAGAGAGGCATTTAAACTTGATCATGAGTATGAAGTTACAGGTTTTTCAAAATATTCAAAAATAAAAAAGATAAAAGAATATAAGCTAATAAAATACAATAATATCTCATTAATTAAAAATCATATTGAAAAAATTAAAAATGACAAAATAGTATTAATGCTAATGCAGGCAGCATCTAACTCAAATATTATTATTAATAAAACCTCAAAAGATCTTTTGGATGATATAAACTCAAATTTTCTAAATTTTCATGAAATTATAAAGTTGGTATTGCCACATATGTTAAAAAAAAATTGGGGAAGAATAATTTTTTTTGGATCATCACGAGCAATAAAAACTGATATTGGTTTAGCTGGATATTCATCAGGTAAATATGCTTCATTAGGGTACTGTAAAACTTTATCGAAAGAGTATGCGCGATATGGGATCACCTCGAACTATTTAAGCCTTGGTGTTTTCAATACACCGCTCTATTTAAATCTTAATAAAAAAATTAAAAACGATCTTTTAAACAAGACAGATACCAGAACAGTTGGAGACTATTCTTCAATCTTAAATGCTATTAATTTTTTAATAAAATCAAACTACGTAACTGGATCAATTATACCAGTAGATGGAGGATTTAATTAATTTAATGACAAAATATGTAAATAAAGAATTTAAAATTTTAGATGATAAATTTTCAATTTTCATAAATAAAAAGATATTTGAGCCAAATTTAACAACAATGATGCTGATTGATTCGGCTAAAAAAATTATTAGAAAAGATGATAAAGTGTTAGACTTAGGTTGTGGTTCTGGTGTTATAGGGTGCTATTTATATAAAAAAAAAATAATTAAGTATATTTATGGTTCTGATATTTCTAGGCAAGCTGTAAACTGTGCAAGGTATAATTCAAAAAAATTAACAAAAAATTACGATATCAGATTATCTGATTCATTTAGTAATTGGAGAAATGAAAAATTTGAATTAATTATAAATGACATTTCAGGAATTTCGTCTCAAATTAACAATATCTCTAAATGGTTTAAACATGCTCCAAATAACAGTGGTAGTGATGGAACAAAATTTACAATTAGACTTTTGAAGGAATATAAAAAAAAACAATTCTACAATGCAGGTCTTATTTTTCCAGTTTTAGGGTTATCAAATAGAGAAAAAATAATTAATTTTTTAAAAAAAAATAATCTCAATTACGAAATATTAATTAAAAAAGAGTGGCCATTACCAAAAGATTTAGTGATGCATCGAGATTTTTTAAAAAAATTAAAAAAAGAAAAAAAGATTAATTATACTGAAAAATTTTCAATATTGTTTACCACAACAGAAATCTTTTATTTAAATAGTCATTAAGAATGAAAATTTAAAAAAAATGATTATTATATTTTAAAATAATGCTAAATAACTCTTCCATATTAATTACTGGTGGTACAGGTTCATTTGGTCATAGCTTTGTCTCACTTACACTTAAAAAATATAATCCTGATCGCTTGGTAATCTTTTCAAGAGATGAAATGAAACAATGGGAAATGGAGAGATTATTTAAAGATGATCCAAGAATTCGATTTTTCATAGGTGACGTACGTGATAAAGACCGTCTGCATCGTGCACTATATAATATAGATTTTGTTGTGCATGCCGCAGCAACAAAAATTGTACCAACAGCAGAATATAATCCATTTGAATGTATTAAAACTAATATTAATGGAGCAATGAATCTAATTGATGCTAGTATTGATCAAAAAGTTAGACGAGTGGTAGCTCTATCAACTGATAAGGCAAGTAGTCCTATCAATCTTTATGGGGCAACAAAACTTGCATCAGATAAGTTATTCACTGCAAGCAACTCCTCCTATGCTGGTGGTCATAACACAATCTTCTCTGTTGTAAGATATGGCAATGTAATGGGATCCCGCGGTTCAATAATTCCATATTTCTTGTCATTGAAACATAATCAAGAATTACCAATTACAGATAAACAAATGACCCGCTTTATGATTACTCTAGAACAAGGTGTTGATTTGGTATGGCATGCCTTTGACGACATGCTTGGAGGAGAAATCTATGTAAAAAAAATTCCATCAATGAGAGTCATTGATATTGCTAAAGCAATAGCACCAAAAGCCAAGCATAAAATTATTGGTATTCGCCCTGGTGAGAAACTTCACGAACAAATGATTAGTTACGATGACGCTAATTCTACTTACGAATATACTCATTACTATAAAATATTACCCCAGATTAACGAATGGGCAAATGATAATTTACGCATTAAAAATGGAACAAAAGTACCTGAGGGATTTGCTTATAGCAGTGACTCTAATTCAGAATGGATGACAACCTCTTACTTAAAAAAATGGATAGACTCAAATAAAGGTTTTATTGGTAAAATTTAAATTATGATACCTTACGGTCGACAAGAAATCACAGATGAAGATATTGCCGAAGTTGAAAAAGTACTTCGTTCTGATTTTCTAACACAAGGACCTTCAGTTCCCAAATTTGAAGAAGCAGTAGCCAAGTATTGTGGAGCGTCAAACGCGATCGCAGTAAATAGTGCCACAAGTGCGCTCCATATTAGCTGTCTTGCCTTAGATCTTAAGCCTGGTGACTGGCTGTGGACTTCTCCTAATACATTTGTAGCATCAGCAAATTGTGGACGTTATTGTGGTGCTAACGTAGACTTTGTAGATATTGACTCAAAAAACTATAACATGAGTATCAATGCATTATCCGAAAAACTAATTAATGCTGAAAAAATAGGCAAACTTCCAAAAATAGTTGTTCCTGTTCATTTTGCAGGCCAACCTTGCGATATGCATAGTATTTATGATCTCTCAAAACGTTATGGTTTTAAAATCATAGAAGATGCATCTCATGCTATTGGGTCATTTTATAACGAAATTAAGGTTGGCTCATGTAGTCATAGCGACATCACAATTTTTAGCTTTCATCCAGTTAAAATTATTACTTCTGCGGAAGGCGGCATGGCATTGACGAATGATATGGATATTGCCGATAGGATATCAAGATTACGAACGCACGGTATTACAAATGATAAAAATAAAATGAAACAAAGATCTAAAAATGAAATCTGGAATTATCAGCAAATAGATCTTGGTTTTAACTATAGGATGAATGATATTCAAGCTGCTTTAGGTTTAAATCAATTAAAACGTTTAGATAAGTATATTGAACGTCGTCACGAATTAGCCCAATACTATGAAACCAAATTAAAAAATTTACCAATTATAACCCCTTGGCAGGCACCAAATGTATATTCAAGTTATCATTTATATCCAATCTTGATTAAGAATGATTTAGAATCTAAGAGTCAAAAGCAAGTTTATGACGAATTAAGAGACAATAATATTGCTTCAAACTTACATTATACTCCAGTACACAGACATCCATATTACGAAAATTTAGGTTTTAAAAAAAATGATTTCCCAGTTGCAGAAAAATTTCATCAAGAGGCAATTAGTATTCCCCTATTTGCAACACTTACAGAAGACCGCCAAAAATATGTAGTTGAAACTATACAAAAGATAATGACTGTGTGAATAAAATTACAAAAAGTGTAATTAGTTTACAAGTAAGAAATATTTAAAAAATTGCTATATTTTTTTTAGAATAATTGGCCTTAACGGTTCATGTTTTGAAATATTTATAGGAGATTTCTTATTTAAGATTTTATTATAATATTTTGGTTCCAATCCATGTCCTGGTCTAACTATTCTAATATTATTCTCAGAAAATTTTTCACCTTTTTTTATATCTTTAATTGCAAAAATAGATCTTCTGAAGATTTTAGATTTATTTTCACTTTTATTTCTATAGAACTGATCTTTTCCTAAGAGTTGAAAAGCTACGTCAATGTCATCTCTCAATTTTTTTATTTCCTTTCCCTTGATAGAGAAATTAATATCAAAACCTTCTTTTTGACCATCTAAAGCTATATGCTTCTCAATAACTTCAGCGCCACTTGCTATACTAGCAATTGCCACCCTATTATCTGTTGAGTGATCTGAAAGTCCCACTTTACATTTAAATTTTTCTTTCAAAATTTTTATATTATTTAAATTAAAATCAGCAATAGATGAAGGATAATTACTTACACAATACAAAAGAGTGATGTCATTTGCCCCATTTTTTTTTGCTGTTCTAACTGTAGTTGAAATTTCATCTAAATTTGCCATACCGGTAGAAATAATAATAGGCTTTTTAGTCTTGGCAACTTTCGCTACTAGGTTTAAATCAGTCATTTCAAAAGAGGCTATTTTATAAATTGGACAATTTAATTTTTCTAAAAAATCTACAGCTGAAATATCAAAAGGAGTACTAAAAACTTTTATGCCTAGATATTTCCCATACTTGAAAAGTTCTTTGTGCCATTTTAAAGGCGTATGGGCTTTATTGTACAAATCCCAAAGATAATAACCTTTCCAAATACCGTCTCTTATTTTGAAATATTTTTTATCAGATTTAATTGTCATTGTA